>NZ_JAEMQX010000094.1 GCF_016463645.1 Sphingopyxis sp.
CCGCGATCGACGTCGCGCGCTCGCTGTCGCGCACGATGGTCGATTCGGTCGATCCCGAACATGCCGCGGCCGCCGCGCGCTTTCGCCAGCTCTGGTCGGCCTATGAAGAGAATCGCGATCTGATGCTGATGGGCGCCTACGTCGCCGGCGCCGACCCGGTGCTCGACATCGCGATCGCCCGTCACGCCGACCAGCTCGCCTATGTTTCGCAGCCTGCCAAGGCGCAGGTCGATTTCGACATTTCCCGCCAGACCCTGATTGAAGGATATTCCGCATGAACGCCCGTACCGCACGTCGCAAACGCATCATCCGCGTGCGCTCCGTCGAACATCAGATGGCCGAAGCCAATCTGGCGCGCGCCAACGGCGAGCTGGCGAATCTCGTCGAACTCGCGAAGCGGCTCGAAACGCTGCGCGTCGATCTGGCGATGGCGAAAGGCGCGGTCGCGGGTCGTGCGCTCAATACGATCGGCGAACTCGCGATGCGGCTCGACATCGCGCAGGAAAGCCTGACCGCGCCGCTCAGCAATGCGAGCCAGCGCCGCGACGAAATGGGCGCGCTTGCGCAGAGCGCGATGGCGAAGGAAGAATCGGCGGTGCGCCTCTATGAACGCAGCCGCAAGTCGGCCGAGGCCGAGCAGGAACGCCGCAACGACGCGAACCGCCCGCACCGCCCGCGCACCGCGATGCGCCTGCGCCTGATCGAAGGCGGTGCGTCATGATGAGCGCGCCCCCTCTTCCCACACCGCAGGGCGCGATGCCTGCAGGTTTCGCCACCTTCCTCACCAATATCGGGCAGCTGCCCGAAGGCGGCAGCGAAGGCGGCTTCGACCAGCTGCTCGCCGCCGCGCCGGTCGTTGCCGCGCCGGTCACGAATGCGGCCGCGACGATCAGGATCGACCCCGCGCTGACGACGGAATCCCCGGCGCCGCAGATCGATACCCCGCCGGCGAAGGCAGCCGTCAGCGTCGCAGCCCCCACCGTCAAAGCCGAGCCCGCCGAAGCCGACGCCGCCACGCTGGCCGCGACCCTGCTGAACGCGCTGGGCGGCAGCGCCCCCGGCACGGCGCCCATCCCCGGCAAGCCGGCACCGGCCGAAACCGAAACCGATGCTGCCGTCGGTACGGCGGAAACCGGAGAAAGCGGCGCCGCCAACACCGCGACAACCGATCTTGCCGTGGCCGTGGCCTCCACCATTCCGGCGGCCGCGAAGCCCGCCAAACCGGTCGAAGCGTCTCGGGCCGAGGCCGCCGCCGACGTGCCGGCGTCCGTCGCCGCAGCCCCGCGCGATGCAAGGGCGCCGCTGCCGATTCTGACCGGAGCCGAAGCATCTGCCGCCAAGCCCGTCGAAGCGGCGCCGTCGATGACGATCCTCTTCGCGCAGCCCGCGGCGCAGGGCGCAGCGACGATCTCCGAAGCAGCGGCGCCTGTCGTGCTCGCCGACCGCGTGCTCGACCTAGACAGCGACGGCGCGTGGATCGACCAGCTCGCGCGCGACATCGCCGCGACGAGATCGGACAACGGCGACATCAGCTTTCGCCTGATGCCGCGCCACCTCGGCCGGCTCGACGTCGCGATGCGCCAAGGCGACGAGGGCGTCGCGCTGAAGATGGACACGCATCATGAAGCGACAGCGACGATCGTCACCGCCGCGCAGGGTCGGCTCGTCGAAGAATTGCGCCAGCAGGGCGTCCGCGTCGCCGGCGCCGAAGTGACCTGCACGCCGGGCGAGACCGGACGCCAGTCGCAAGGTCAGGGTCAGGGCCGCGCCGCCGCGCCCGACACCGCCCACCTCATCGAAACTGCCACCGAACGCGCCGAGCCGCGTGACGAAGCGCGCGCCGCGGATCGCCGCGGCCGCTTTGCCTGATCAGAAAGGGTCGCATCATGGCCAAGGATAATGTCGAAGGCGCCCCCAAGAAGAAGGGCAAGTTCAAGAAGCTGCTGCTGATCGGCGTCGCCGCCGTCGCGCTGATCGGCGCGGGCGCGGGCGCCGGTATCTATTTCGGCGCGCTCTCGGCGCACGAGGCGAAGCCCGAGGATAATTATCCGAAGCTCGTCGTGCGCAGCAAGGAGGATCCTGAACCCGCCGCCGAGGGCGAAGACAAGGAAGCGCCGCCGAAGGTCGGCACCGTGTCGGTCCCGAATGACAAATATAAGGTCGATCCCAAGAAATATGAGATCACCTATTATCCGATCGCCGACAGCTTCACGACGAACCTCGCCGACGGGTCGGGGTTCCTGCAGGTCGGTATCAGCCTTTCGACCTTCTACGACGGCAAGGTTATCAATAATATCAAACGGCAGGCTGTTCCGATCCGTTCGGCCGTGCTTATGGTGCTCGCCGAACAGGATCCGGGGTTGCTCTCCACATCACAGGGGAAACAGAGGCTTCAACGCCAGTTGACGGCCTCGATCAACGATGTGCTGCGCGACAAGGAAGGTTTCGGGGGCATCGACAATGTATATTTCACGAGCCTGGTGATTCAGTGACTGCCAGCGCCAAAACCGTCAAAGCCGTGAAGGCACCGGCCGCCCCTGCACCCGCAGCGGCGGCCGCGCCTGCGGATACGAAAGAATCCCTGCTGCTGCGCAAGGCCGCGGACGGCTATGCCTTTCCCGCGCTCGAGGGCGTGGCGAGCCAGTTCACGCGCAGCTTGCGCGACCTCGTCCGCGCCCTCGGTGCTCCGGCGATCCAGATCGAACGCGCGGGCGCCGAGCAGATGAGCTTTGCCGAGTGGAGCGCCGCGGCCGCCCCGGCGATCTTCTGGCGCTATCACGCACCGCCGCTCAAGGGGCCGGTGCTGCTCGCGGGATCGCGCGCGCTGCTGCTCCAGCTTGTCGACATCTTCTATGGCGGCCAGGGCAAGCTCGCCGCCGAACGCGAAGAGCTGACCGATGCCGAAGAGCGCTTCGCGGCCCGCCTCGGCCGCGACATCGGGATGCAGCTCGCCGCCGCCTGGCGCGGCAAGCTCGCGATCGAACCCGAACTCGACTGTGTCACCGGCGACCCGGCGAAACTCGCCGCGGTCCGCGCCGACGACGAATTGTTCGTCCAGCGTTTCAAGCTGCGCGGCGCGCCGTTCGAGGGGCGGACGATCATGTGCGCCTATCCGGTCGCCGCGCTGCGCGGCGTCGCGGGCGACGAGCTCCTCCCCGAAGCGCAGGGCGCCGGTGCCGGCGCCGCCGATCCGGCATGGGCCGGCGCGCTCGACAAGGCGCTGCGCGACGTCCGCATGCCCGTCCGCTCGGTCCTCGCGCGTCCCGAGATCAGCCTCGTCAAGCTGCTCGCGCTCGAAGTCGGCGACATCATCCCGCTCACCATGCCGCGCCATGTGCCGGTGACCGTCGCCGGGCGCAGCTTCGCGCTCGGCAGCATCGGCGAGGCCAATGGCAACGCCGCGATCATGATCGAACATATCGAAAAAGGACCGGACAATGACTGATATCGCCGACGCCCCGAAGGCGCGCGCCGACCGGCGTGACAAGAGCATCGCCGCCGCCCCCAATTTCGACCTGCTCGCCGGCGTCTCGCTGCGCGTGTCGGTCGAGGTGGGGTCGACGTCGATGACGCTTTCCGAACTGCTCGCGCTCGGCGAAGGCAGCGTGATCGAACTCGATCGTGCCGCGACCGACCTTCTCGACATCTATGCCAACGGCACCCTGATCGCCAAGGGCGAGATCGTCAGCGTCGACGGCCGTTATGGCATCCAGGTCGCCGAAGTCGTTGCGCCCGCGCGCGGGCTCGAAGGTTTCGAGCGGAGAGGCTGATGTTCGAATATATCCTTCGCCTGCTCATCCTGCTGCCGCTCGTCGGCGGCATGGCGTGGGGCAGCCTCTGGCTGTGGAAGCGCGTCCAGATGGGCGTGCCGCTCGTCGGCGGCGCGACCAAATCGCGCGCGGTCGAAATGATCGACGTGCTGCCGCTCGGCCCGGGATCGAAGCTCGCGGTCGTCGAATTCGCGGGGCAGCGCGTGCTGATCGCGGTGTCGCGCAATGGCATCACCCGCATCGCCGACGACAGCCAGGGCGATTTCCATGCCGACTGATCGCCGTTTCTGGCTGCGCGCCGCGGCGCTCGCCGGCGGTGCCGCGCTGCTCTGCGCTGCCCCTGCGGCATTTGCGCAGGCAACCGACGGCCTCAATCGTGCGGTGAGCGAGATCGGCGGCGACGGCCGGCCATTGAGCCTGTCGCTCCAGATCCTCGTTCTGATGAGCCTGCTGACGGTGCTGCCGTCGCTGCTTCTGATGATGACGAGCTTCACGCGCATCATCATCGTCCTGTCGATCCTGCGCCACGCGCTCGGGTTGCAACAGACCCCGCCGAACCAGGTGCTCGTGGGCCTCAGCCTCTTTCTCTCGCTGTTCGTGATGCAGCCGGTGATCAGCGAGGTGAACCGCGTCGCGATCACCCCCTATGGCCAGGAACAGATCGACATCGGCGAGGCAGTATCGCGCTCGGGTGACGCGCTCCACGGCTTCATGATGAAGCAGACGCGCAAGACCGACCTGATGATGTTCGCCAAGATCGCCAAGGCGCCGAGCTATGCGAGTCCGAAGGACGTGCCCTTCTCGATCCTGCTGCCCGCTTTCGTCACCAGCGAGCTCAAGACCGCGTTCCAGATCGGTTTCCTTATCTTCCTGCCCTTCCTCGTCATCGACCTGATCGTCGCCTCGGCCTTGATGTCGCTCGGCATGATGATGCTGTCGCCGACGATCATATCGATGCCGTTCAAGCTGCTGCTCTTCGTTCTCGTCGACGGCTGGGCGCTGACGATGGGATCGCTCGCCTCCTCATTCGTAAGTTAGCGGGATGGAGGCCGACTATTTCATCGGGGTCGCGCAGCAGTCGCTGTGGATCCTCGCGCTCGCCTCGGCACCGCTGCTGCTTCCGGTGCTCGTCATCGGCGTGCTGCTCGGCATGGTGCAGGCGGCGACGTCGATCAACGAACAGACGCTGACCTTCGTGCCCAAGCTGATCGTCGCGGCGATCTGCCTCGCGATCTTCGGCGGCAGCATCCTCGTGCTGCTCACCGATTTCACCCGCGAGCTGTTCGCGCAAATCCCGGCGCTCGTCCGCTAGGGCCAGATGAATCCCGCCGACATCCCGAATATCGAGGCGATGCTCCAGCTGTGGATGCTGGGGATGATCCGCCCCGGTGCCGCGTTCATCGCCGCGCCGGTGTTCGGCGCGTCGAACGTGCCGGTGCAGCTGCGGCTCGTGATCGCGCTCGCGGTCGGGGTGCCCGCGGTCGCCGCGTCGGGCATGGCGCTCCCGCCCGAGGGCATTGTGTCGGTCCCGGGCTTTTTCCTCATCATCGGCGAGGCGGTGATCGGCCTCGCGATCGGCTTCGTGCTCCAGATGGGGCTCGCCGCCGCGCTGCTCGCGGGCGAGGTGATCAGCAACGCGATGGGCCTCGGTTTCGCGTCGATGGTCGATCCGCTGAGCGGTGCGTCGAGTTCCGCCATCGGCCAGTTCCTGTCGATGATGGCAACCGCGCTCTTCCTCGCCGCCGACGGCCATCTCGTGCTGATCGACATCATCGTCGACAGCTATACCGCGCTGCCCCCCGGCAACGCCTTTCCTTCGTGGAACGCGATCGGCGGCGTGATCCGTTTCGGCAGCCTGATGTTCGCCGCGGGCCTCACCATCGCGATGCCCGTCGGCTTCGTGCTGATCCTCGTCCAGATCATCATGGGCGTGATCGGCCGCTCGGCGCCGGCGCTCAACCTGTTCGCGGTCGGCATTCCGGCGACGCTGCTCGCCGGGATCGTCCTGCTCGGCGTCGCCACCCCGGCGATGGCCGAAGCGGTCGCGCATATCCTGTCGGACGCGCTCGAGGCCGCGCGCATGGTGGCCGGGATCTGAGCGATGGCGGAAGGCAGCGACAAGGACCAGAAGACCGAACAGCCGACGGCGAAGAAGCTCGCCGATTCGGCGCGCGAAGGCGATGTGCTGATGTCGCGCGAGCTGGCGACCGCGCTGATGATGCTCGCCGCCGCGGGCTGGATCGTCGCCGCGGGCGGCTGGTTCGTCCAGTCGGCGGGCGACCTCGTGCGCCGCGGGCTGACGCTGACCGCCGCCGACGTCGCCGATTTCGCGCCCGCCGAGGCGCTGATGCGCAACGGCGTCGAGATCTTGCTGCCGCTCGCGAGCCTGTTCGCCCTCGCGCTCGGTGCCGCCGTCGCGGGCCCGGCGATGCTCGGCTCGATCGGCTGGCGCGGCAAGGCGCTTCACTTCAAGGGCAACCGGATCAATCCGATGAGCGGGCTCAAGCGCATGTTCGGGATGCAGGGGGCAACCGAGCTCGGCAAGGCGCTTGCGAAAGTCCTGCTGCTCGGGACGATCGGTTACTGGCTGGTCCGGAACAGCCTGCCCGCGATCATGACGATGGCGTCGACCGACCTCATCGGCGCGATCGGCCTGGCGGGCAAGGCGATCGGCCATGCGATGCTGACGCTCGCCGGCGGGCTGGTCGTCATCGCGCTGATCGACGTGCCGGTGCAATGGTTCCAGCGCAACAAACGGCTGATGATGAGCAAGCAGGAGATCAAGGAAGAGATGCGCCAGTCCGACGGCGCCCCCGAACTCAAGCAGGCGCAGCGCCAGCGCGCGCACGAGATTTTGAGCGGATCGGCGCGCAAGGCGGTGTCGGAGGCGACCGTCGTCCTGACCAACCCGACGCATTTTTCGGTCGCGCTCCGCTATCGTCCCGGAACCGACGCCGCCCCGGTCGTCGTCGCGCGCGGGCGGGGCGACGTCGCGCTGTCGATTCGCGAGCTGGCGCGGACCGCCAACGTCCCGATGCTCGAATATCCACAGCTGACCCGCGCCATCTATTTCACCGCGCGCGCGGGCCGCGTGATCCCCGAGGAATTGTTCGTCGCGGTCGCGACCGTGCTCGCCTTCGTCTTCCAGCTCGAGCGCGCGGTCGCCGACGGCCTCAACCAGCCCGCGGTCGACGTGCCGCCCTCGCATCGTTTCGACCCCGAAGGACGTCGCCAGGCTTAATCTTGTCCGCGCGCCGCCGTTAAGCAGTGCGAAGGATATTTGCCATGGTCAGCTCAATCGCCAACAGCCTCGGCTTCGGGTCGGGTATCGACATCAAACAGCTCGTCACCGATCTGTCGAATGCCTCGCGCGATCCCAAGATCCAGCGCATGGCCCAGCTCACCCAGGCGAACCAGACGCGGATCAGCGCGCTGGCGCAGGCACGCTCGGACCTCGACGGTTTCGCCGATTCGCTGAGCCAGATGGTCGATGACGGGACGCTGCGCAGCACGCCGACCGTCTCCGACGACAGCGTGCTCGGCGCCACCAGCCGCGCGGGCCTGTCGGCCGACAGCTTTGCCGCAACGGTCGTCGTAAACCAGCTCGCGCGCGCGCAGACCGATTATTCCGCCGTCGTCGCCGACAAGGCGGCCGCGATCGGTGCCGGCACGATGACGCTGACCGTCGGCGGCGTCGCCAAGACGATCACGATCGGCGCGACCAACAACAGCCTCGACGGGCTCGCCAAGGCGATCAACGCCAGCGGCGCCGGGGTCACCGCATCGATCATCGCCGACGAAGGCGGCCATCGGCTGATCCTGAAAGGCCCGACGGGCGAGGCGGGCGCCTTTACCCTGACCGCCGACGCCGGTGCCGACCCCGGCCTCGCGGCCTTTGCGACGGGCGGCGGCATGACGCAGGGCCAGAGCGCCACCAACGCCGAATTCACGATCGACGGCGTCGCCTTCAGCCGCGCGACCAACATCATCGACGACGTCGTCCCCGGCATGTCACTGACGCTCAAGAAGGCGGCGCCCGGGCAGCCGGTCGACATCGGCGCGAGCCGCCCACTCGACATGATCAAGCAGACCGTCGGCGATTTCGTCGCGGTGTACAACCAGCTCAAGAAAAGCCTCGTCGCGGCATCGAGCATGTCGGGGCCGACCACTTCGCTCCGCGAACTCGAGCGCGAATTGTCGGGGCTGCTCCACAAGGTGATTTCAAGCCACGGCAGTATCAACAAATTGTCCGACATCGGCATCACGTCGACAAAGGACGGGCTGCTGACGGTCGACAACGCCAAGCTCGACAAGGTGCTCGCATCCGATGCCGGCGCGGTCGAGGCGCTTTTCAACCCGCGCCGCGACGCGACGCATACCGAGCAGAGCGATCCCGGTATCGCTTTCGCGCTCGACGCGATCCGCGACAAGGCCGTCGGCGTCAACGGCGCGATCGACCGCGTATCGAAATCGCTGACCGAGAAACAGGAAAACCTCGCCGAGCAGCTCGAGAAGATCGAGGAACGCGAGGAGGCCTACAAGAAGCGGCTCGAGAAGCAATATGGCTCCCTCGAAGCGAGGCTCGCCTCGTTCAAGGCGACGCAAACCTATCTCGAACAACAGATCAAGCTCTGGTCGAACCAGGGTGACGACTAATATAGAGTTTGGGGACCACCGCCGTGACCGCTACCGCCTCGACCGTCCGGGCGACCGGGCTTTATCGCCGATTGCAGAATGAAAGCCGCGCCGCGGCTGCCGACCCCGTCGAACTGGTCACCATGCTTTACGACGAGCTGGAAACCGCCGTCGGCGTACTGGGCGCGATGGTACGGCAGGGCCAGCGCATTTCGGCGACCGAGCCCGCGCATCGCGCGCGCGCGATCCTGATCGGGCTCGACGTCAATCTCGACCGTGACAAGGGCGGCGATGTCGCGACGGCGTTGTCGCGCGTCTATCGCAGCATGCGACGCAAGCTCGACGACGCGGTCGCCGCGAACAGCGCCGAAGCGCTCGCCGAACTGCTCGAGGGAATCCTGACGATCAGCGCCGCGTGGCGCCAGCTTCGCTGAAGGCGGCGGCCCTGATCCCGGATATGGCAAACGGCCCGCCCCTTCGCACGAAGGGCGGGCCGTTGTCGCTTATTCGAAGAGCCCGCCGGGTAACCCGGCCGCCCAAGGTGGGGACGGGCGGCCGGGTGGTGCGGGAGCGGACCAGAGCCCCCTTTTTTCAGCGGGTGCTGAAACTCGTATCGCGGCCGGTCAGGCGGCCTGCTGGTGGACGCCATATTTGCGCATCTTTTCGATGAGCGTGGTGCGCTTCAGCGTCAGCAGGCGCGCCGCTTCCGAAATGATGCCGTCGGCAAGGTCGAGCGCGACGTGGATCTGTTCGAGCTCGATCGTCTCGATCTCGCGCTTCAGATCGATCGGACGGCCAGGCGCCGGCGTCTTGGCCTGCGGCGCGGCCGAAGCGAAAGGCGTGGCGGCGAAGTCTTCCGCGCCGGCCTGCACCGCGGCGGGGCTGCCGGAGACAGCCTGCCGCGGCGCAAGCCCTGCGGTGGGGTTCAAAAGCATCGCGACATCGTCGGCGCCGAGCGTCTCGCCACCATGGAGAACGCTGGCGCGTTCGACGAAATTGCGAAGTTCGCGGACATTGCCCGGCCAACGGTGCTGCATGAGAAGCGCCATCGCGGCCTCATCGTAGCGGCATTTGGCGTCGGCGGGCATCTGCCGCTGGAAGTGGCGGACGAGCGCCGGAATATCCTCGGCGCGGCTGGCAAGGCTGGGGACCTGGAGCACAACCACGCCGAGCCGGAAGAACAGGTCTTCGCGGAATTTGCCTTCGGCGATCGCAGCGCCGAGATCCTGATGGGTCGCCGAAATGACGCGGACGTCGACGGCCTTGACCTCGCTGCTGCCGACGCGGACGATCGTCCGGTCCTCGAGCACGCGGAGCAGTTTGACCTGCATGTCGAAACGCATGTCGCCGATTTCGTCGAGGAAGAGCGTGCCACCCTCGCTTGCTTCGAAATGGCCGATGCGGCGGGCATGGGCGCCGGTGAAGCTGCCCTTTTCATGTCCGAACAGTTCGGATTCGATGAGTTCGCCGGGGATCGCGCCGCAATTGATCGCCGAAAAGGCCTTTCCGGCACGGACGCCCTCGTCGTGGATCGCGCGGGCGACCAGTTCCTTGCCCGAGCCCGACGGGCCGCAGAGCATCACCGAAGCGTTCGAGCGCGCCACGCGGCGGATCATCTCGCGCAGCCGGCAAGCTGCCACGCTCGTGCCGATGATCAGCGCTTCGAGCGCTGCATTGTTATTCTGCCCCACAGTCATTTCAGTCTCCACCGCACCGCCCGCTCGGTGCCCCTTCGATGGACTCAGGAATTGACGAAACTGGTAAACAAAAGCTTATCTCGTGGTCACTAAGTCATTCAAAACAAAGTGATATTACCAAACTGGAAGTATTGATGGCGCAAACGCGTTAACCATTCCCGATATGCTGCCAGACTGGCGCTAATTGTCGCCGTCGCGCCAGCCCAAGGTGATCGAGATGCGGCGATTGCGCGGATCGAATCGGTCGGAAGGGACATAGGGTTCGCGATCGGCGACCCCTTCGATTCGCGCGAACCGCTCCGATGCGATGCCACGGAACGCGAGATAGTGGCGCGTGACCTCGGCGCGGTCGACCGACAGGCGCCAGTTGTTGGTGCCCGACTTCGCGGACCAGGGCGCGGCATCGGTGTGCCCGCGAATCATCACCCGGTTGGGCACTTCGGCGATCAGGGTCGCGACCTCGGCGAACAGCTTCGCACCGGACGGGGTCAGCTGGCTGGTGCCGATCGCGAACATCGAGACGTCGGCATCGTCGACGATGTCGATGCGCAACCCCTCCAGCGTTTCGGTGAAGCGCAGATTGCGTGCGAGGCGTTTGAGGTCGGCCTGACTCTGGAGCCGCTCCTTCAGCGACTGCGCAAGCAGGTTGAACTTCTTCGATTCGGCTTCGCGCTCGCGCCCCGACGCCTCGCGCGGGCCGCCGACCGCGTCGCGCGGGATCGTCATCGCGCGCGTGCCCGTCTGCGCGGCGCCATGCGGATAGCGGTCCGCCGCCACCAGCGAATCGCCCCCGAACAGGCCGGTCGATCCCGCGGTCTCGGTTTTCGTCTGCACGATCGTCGGCGCGAAATAGTCGGCGAGCGCCTTGCGCTGCGCCTCGTTCGTCGCGCCGAGCAGCCACATCAGGAGGAAGAAGGCCATCATCGCGGTCACGAAGTCGGCATAGGCGACCTTCCACGCGCCGCCATGATGGCCGCCGTGCGATTCCTGGATCACCTTCTTGACGATGATCGGCCGTGGCGGGGTGTTCGGGCGAACGGCCATCAGCGGCCCCGCATTCCGTCAAAGACTTCCGCGAAGCTCGGCTGATTGGCATGGTCGACGCCCGAACGCGCCGCCTCGATCACCAGCGGCTGCGGATGACCGTGGAGCGAGGCGATGATCAGCTGCTTCACCGTGTGATAGATGGCGTTGTCGCTTTCGATCACCGCCTTGGCGCGCGTCGCGAACGGACCGACGAGCCCATAGGCGAGGAGCACGCCGAGGAAGGTGCCCACAAGCGCCGAGCCGATCATCGCACCGAGGATCGCCGGCGGCTTGTCGATCGAGCCCATCGTCTTCACGACGCCGAGCACCGCGGCGACGATGCCCAGAGCGGGAAGCGCGTCGGCGAGGCTCTGCAGCCCCTCGGCGGGTTTCATGCTGTGGTGATTGTGGCTCTTCAGCGCATTGTCCATCACTTCCTCGACCGCGTGCGGATCGAGCGTGCCCGACGACACGACGACAAGGCGCAGCGTATCGCAGATCAGGTGGACGAGCGTGTCGTCCTTCAGGAGCTTCGGATATTGCTGGAAGATCGTCGAACTCTTCGGATCCTCGATATGCGGTTCGACCGCGACGGGTCCTTCGGTGCGCATCATCTTCATCAGCGTCGAGACGAGCAGGATGCAGTCGAGATAGTCCTGCTTCCTGTACTGCGGTCCCTTGAACACCTTGCCGAGCCCGCCGGCGAGCGCCTTCAGATCGGCGCCCGAATTGCCGATGATCAGCGATCCCAGCGCGGCACCGCCGATGATCAGCATCTCGTGCGGCAGCGCATGCATGACCGGGCCGAGGTTGCCGCCCGTCAGCGCGAAGCCCCCGAAGACCAGCAGGATGAGAACCACGATGCCGACGACGGGAAACATGTGCGAGCAACTCCATTCGGGACCCGGCTGTCGAGGCCGGCCCCCGTAGCTTCAGGGACGTCTTGATGATTAACGGCAGCGCCGCCCCAAGATTGAGGGCCGTCAGCTCAAAATATCGAACAAGGTCTGGCGGTTGATCTTCGCAAAGGCCGCCTGCGCCGCCTGCAGCGTCAGATCCTGGGCGTGGAGCGACGCGATCGCCTCCTCGAGATTGGTGTCCTCGACATCCGATCGCTCGTCCTTGAGCGTGATTCCGCGCGCCGCGAGCCCGTCGCCGACACGGTCGAGCCGTCCGCCCGCAAGGCCGATCTTGGCATGTTCGTCGGCGACGTGGCTGATCGCGGTATCGAGCACGCCGAGCGACGCGTTCATACCCACCTTGTCGTTCGCCGCGACCGCCGCCGCGGCATCGCGAATGCCCGTCGACAGGCTGTTGCCGCCGACGACGAAAACATCGGCCGCCGACGGCACGGGCGCGAAGGTGACGTCCGAATCGAAACGCATCACGCGCGCGGCGCCGGCGGCGAACAAGGGCTCGCCGTTCGAATCGCGGGTCGCCGCCAGCGAGTCGAGCTCGTCGGCGATCGTCCCGAGTTCGGCGGCAATCGTGGCACGGTCGGCGGGATTCGCCGTATCGCTCGTGGCGGCGAGCGTCAGTTCGCGCGCGCGCGACATCAGGTCGCTCACCGATTTCATTACGCCGTCGGCTTGCGACACGAGCGCCGAGGCCGCGTTGACGTTCGACGACCAGGCCGTCATGCTCGCCTGCGTCGTGCCGATCGTCGCGATCCGCCGCGCCGCGACCGGATCGTCGGACATGCGCAGCAGCTTCTTGCCGCCCGAAATCTGGATCTGCGTCCGCTCGAGCGCGTCGGCGAGTTTCTGCTGGCGCGCGATTTCGCGCGTCATGCGATTGCCCACGGCGTTGATCATGATCCTGATCCTTTCCTAAAGCGAGCTGAGCAATGTCTGCATGGTCTCGCGCGCGACCTGGATCGTACGCGCGGCCGCCGAATAGGCCTGCTGGAAGCGGAGAAGTTCGGCAGCTTCGGTATCGAGATCGACCTGGCTGACGCCATCTCGCGCGGCCGCAGCCGCGTCGGCGCGCGTCGCCGCCGCGGCATCCTGCGCACGCGCCGATGCGACCGTCTGCGCCTGCGACGCCATATGACCCGACCAGCGCGCTTCGGGATCATTCGCACCGCGCATCGCGCCGAGCGCGAGCATATTGCCGTTGCTGCCCGACGCGTTCGCCACCGCAACCTCGTCGGGCGCGAGTGCCGCGGCGGTCAGCGTCGCGGCGCTGGTACCGGTGAGCAGCGGCTGGCCCGGATTGCCGTTGGCGTCGGTGCCCGCCTGATGCGCGGCGTTGAGCTGGTTCGCGAAGTCGGTCGCGAGCGTGTCGAGCGCCACGCGCTGATCGGCGACGTGGTTCGCGCCCTCGGCAAGACCCGCGAGCGAACCGGTCGAGATCGCGAGCGGCGAACCGCCGACGCTGTACGACAGGCGACCGTCGGGCGCCGCGGTGACCGAAATCGGGTTCACCACACCGCCACCGACCAGCAGGTCGCCCGATCCGGCGGCGCGCAGCGTCACCGCGCCATTGTTGTCGAAACTCGTGCTGACGCCCGCTTGCGACGACAATTTGTCGAGCAGCCGGTCGCGTTCGTCGAGCAGGCTTGCTTCGTTCGTCGAACCCGGTCGCGCCTTGCGCAAACCGACATTGATCTGTTCGAGCGCATTGAGGTCGGCGTTGAACTGATCGACCTCGCTCGCCGCCGCGCCCTCGATCCCCTCGCCCATCTTGTCGAGCTGGTTCGCGGCGGTGCGGAAGCCCGACGCGATATCATCGACCGACTGCAGGAACTGACTGCGCAACGTGCGGTTCGACGGATCGGAGGTCAGCTGGTCGGCGGTGGTATAGAGCCTGGTGAGGCCGGTCTTGATGCCGTTGGTCTCGTCGCTCAGCGCGCCCTCGACCTTGTCGAGCCACGAAAGCTTCGTCGCCGAGCGTTCGGCATCGCCCGAAGTGATCCGCGAATCCTCGATCAACCACTGATCGACCGAGCGGTCGATCCCGCGGATGTCGACACCGCCGGGGTTGGTATTGCCGCGATAGAAGATCGAGTTGCCACCGCCGACGGCCTCCATCATTTCGAGCCGGCGCCGCGCATATCCGGGCGTCTGGGCGTTGGCGATATTGTCGCCCACCGTCGCCAGCGCGCGCGAATAGGCCTTGAGCCCGCTATAGCCGATACCGAGCAGGTCGCTCATTGCACGCCTCCCCCGGAGCGAGCGGCGAGCCCGCCGAGCTGGCCGCGGAACTGCCGCTCGACCATGTCGGCGATGCCGAACTGGCGCATCGCGGCAAGGCTGTCGGCGGTGCGCGCGTC
>NZ_JAEMQX010000212.1 GCF_016463645.1 Sphingopyxis sp.
ATGCCGAGGCCCATGCGCTGCTCGCGCAGCTCGTCGGCGGCGTGGCGCTCGCGCGCGCGGTCGGCGATCCGGCGCTGTCCGACGCGCTGCTCGCCGATACGCACGCCAGCATCGTCCGTCGCTACGGGCTGGAGACGGCGCAATGACGCTGGCGAAGGTGCAGGGGCTGATCGCTTCGGGCGGGCGCCCGCCGATCGGCGAGACGCTGGGCTTCCAGCTCGTCGAATGCGGCGACGGCGTCGCGATCTTCGAGGGTGTGCCGGGCCCCGAGCATTACAACCCGATGGGCACGGTCCATGGCGGCTATGCCGCGACGTTGCTCGATTCGGCCTGCGGCATCGCGGTGGTGACGCGGCTCGCCGATGATCAGGCGATGACGACGCTCGAACTCAAGACGTCATACCTCAAGGCGATGACGGAAAAGACCGGCAAGGTCCGCGCCGAGGGGCGGGTGATCTCGATGGGCCGCCGCGTCGCCTATGTCGAGGCGAAGCTGACCGATGCGGCGGGGGTGCTCTATGCGACCGCGACTTCGACGCTGCTGGTGATCCAGCAATGAACGCGCCCGTGGCGATCGAGGCCGAAGCGCCGGTGCGCCGCGATCTGGCGCTGCCGAAAAAGGCGTGGAAGATCGGACTGGTGGCGCTCACCGTGGCTTTGCTCGGCATATGGTGGATCGTGTCGCCGCGGAGCGCGGAGTCGACCGACAATGCCTATCTGCAGGCCGATGCGAGCGAAGTCGCGCCGCGCGTCGGCGGGCTCGTCACCGCGGTGCTGGTGAAGGACAATCAGGCGGTGAAGGCGGGCGATCCGCTCGTCCGCATCGATGTGCGCGACTATGACTCGCGGCTGATGGCGGCGGAGGCCGCTGTGGCCGATGCCGATGCGCAGGTCGCCACCGCGCGCGCGACGCTCGCTTCGCTTGGCGCCGAGCAGAAACTCGCGGCGGCGCAGATCCGTTCGGTGAACACGCAGATCGCCGCCGCCGATGCCGAATATGCGCGCGCGGCCGAGGACCGGCGGCGCTACGATGCGCTGCTCGTCGATGGTTTCGTGACCAAACGCGATGCCGAGCAGGTGTCGGCGACCGCAGTCGGCGCGGCGTCGGCGGCGCAGCGCTCGCGCGCCGACCTTGGGGCGAGCGTCGAGGCGGCGGCGGTGACGCGCGCCAGGGGACCGATCCTCGCGGCGCAGGTCAGGGCGGCCGAAGCCGAGGCGGCGAAGGCGCGCGCTGCACTCGCGCTCGCGAAGCTCGACCGCGGGCATACGCTGGTGGTGGCGCCGATCGACGGGGTCGTGGGCAACCGACGCATCCAGGTCGGCGACTATGTCCAGCCGGGGTCGCGGCTGCTGTCGGTGGTGCCGGTGAAGTCGATCTATGTCGTCGCCAATTTCAAGGAAACGCAGACGCGCGAAATGCGCCCGGGGCAGGAAGCCGATGTCTATGTCGATGCGCTGGGTGAGACGCTGCACGGCACGGTCGAAAGCCTCGCGCCCGGGTCGGGGAGCGAATTCACGCTGCTGCCCTTCGAGCCGGGATCGGGCAATTTCACCAAGATCGTCCAGCGCGTCGGCGTGCGCATCCGGCTCGATCCGGGGCAGGCCGCGCTCGCGGCGTTGCGCCCCGGGCTGTCGGTGACGGCGAAAGTGCGGCTGCGCAGTTGAGCGCCGCGCAGGCGCGCTTCGCCGCATTCAATGTTAACAGTGTAAATTTTCTCTTGACCTCGACCGCATCCGCGATCAATGTTTACGTCGATAACATTGAGTCGGAAAGGACAGGCGGATGAAAACCTTGCTCTATGCCATCGGACCGATGCTGTTCGATTCGCTCGGCGTGCTCGTCTTCGCGGCGCTGCTCGTCGCCGGCGCGGGGATCGTTCCCGCAACGATCGCGGGCACCGTCGTCGCGCTGGGCGTCGTCGGCCATGAGCTCGCGCGCGGCAAGAAGGTCGCGGCGCTGCAATGGATCAGCCTCGCTTCGGTGCTCTTCACCGCGGCGGCGACGCTGTTCACGGGCGATCCGCGCTTCGTGATGGCGAAGCCGACGATCGTCTATCTGATCGTCGGCGGCGTGATGCTGCGCAAGGGCTGGCTGAGCCGCTATATCCCGCCCGAGCAACTCGCGATCGTCGGCGACGTCATGGACCGTTTCGGGATGATCTGGGCGGCGCTGATGTTTACGAGCGCCGCGCTCAACCTCGTCATCGCGCTCTTCTTCACGGCCTGGTGGCCGCTGTTCATCGGGATTTTCCCGCTGGCGTCGAAATTCGGCCTGTTCGCGATCCACATCGCGGTCGTGCATGTCGTCACGCAGGCACGGCTGCGCCGCCGCGCGGGCGGCGAACTGCAACCGCTCGCCGCCGAATAGCCTATTCGGCGTCGAGCCCGTAGGCGGTGTGGAGGACGCGCACCGCGAGTTCGGTCTCGTCCTCGTCGATCAGCACACTGACCTTGATCTCGCTGGTCGAGATCGCCTGGATGTTGATGCCGCGGTCGGCCAGCGCGCGGAACATCGTGCTCGCGACCCCCGCGTGGCTCTTCATGCCGACGCCGACGACGCTGATCTTCGCGACCTTGTCGTCGCTGATGATGCGGTTGAAACCGATCCTGTCCTTCGCGCTTTCGAGCAGGTCGATCGAGCGGAGGAGGTCGGTGGCAGGAACGGTGAAGGTCACGTCGGTCTCGCCCTTTTCGCGGCCGACATTCTGGATGATCATGTCGACGTTGATCCCGGCCGCGGCGAGCGGACCGAAGATGTTCGCGACCGCGCCCGGCTTGTCGGGCACGCGCGTGACGATGATCTTCGCTTCATTCTTGTCGTGGGCGATGCCGGTGATCAGCTGCCGTTCCATCTGATGTTCCTCTATTTCCTCGTCGCTGACGATCATCGTGCCTTTTGCGGGAGCCTCGTCGCCCTCGACGAAGCTGGAGAGCACCTGCACGCGCACGCCCATCTTCATCGCGAGCCCGACCGAGCGGGTCTGGAGCACCTTGGCGCCGACGCTCGCGAGTTCGAGCATTTCCTCATAGGTGACATAGTCGAGCTTGCGCGCGCGCGCGACGATGCGGGGGTCGGTCGTGTAGACACCGTCGACGTCGGTGTAGATGTCGCAGCGATCGGCCTTGACCGCCGCCGCCACGGCAACGGCGCTGGTATCCGACCCGCCGCGGCCGAGCGTCGCGACGCGGCCGTCGTCCATCATGCCCTGAAAGCCGGGGATGACGGCGACTTCGCCCTTGGCCATCGCGGCGGTCAGCGCGCCGGTGTCGATGTCGATGATGCGTGCGCGGGCGTGCGCCTCCTCGGTGCGGATCGGGAGCTGCCAGCCGAGCCAGCTTCGCGCGGGAACGCCCATCGCCTGCAGGGTGAGCGCCAGGAGGCCCGACGTCACCTGTTCGCCCGCCGCGACGACGACGTCATATTCGGCGGGGTCGTAGCGCGGGTTCGCCTCGCGGCAGAAATTGACGAGCCGGTCGGTCTCGCCCGCCATCGCGGAGACGACGACCGCGACCTCGTTGCCCTGTCCGACTTCGCGCGCGACGAGTTTCGCCACGGTGCGAATCCGCTCGGTGCCCGCCATCGACGTGCCCCCGAATTTCATCACGATCCGCGCCATGTCGCCCCGCTTTCCTGAA
>NZ_JAEMQX010000095.1 GCF_016463645.1 Sphingopyxis sp.
CGCTCGTCCCCGGCGCCGTGCGCGGCCTCGGCGATTCGTCGGGCTTCACGATGCAACTCCAGAACCGCGGCGGGATGAGCCGCGCCGAATTCGCCGAAGCACGCGACCGCCTGCTCGCAATGGCAAACGAAAATCCGAAGCTGACGTCGGTACGCCTGTCCGACCTGCCCGATGTCGCGACGCTGAAGATCGACGTCGATACGCAGCGGCTGACAGCCTATGGCATCGACAATGCCGATGTGAATGCGACGCTCGCGACCGCGTGGGGCGGCCGCTACGTCAACGATTTCATCGACAAGGGGCGCGTCAAGCGCGTCTATGTGCAGGGCGACGCCCCCTATCGCTCGAAACCCGAGGACCTCGGCCAATGGTTTGTCCGTTCGGCCGACGGCGAAATGTCGCCCTTCTCGGCCTTCGCCAAGACCGGCTGGTCGACGACACCGAGCAGCAGTTCGCGTTTCCAGGGCGTGCCTGCCTTCGAAATCTCGGGCCAGCCTGCGGCGGGCACCAGCTCGGGCGAGGCGATGGACGAGATGGAGCGCATGGCGGGCGAAATCCCCGGTACCAGCGTCGCCTGGTCGGGCTCCTCCTACCAGGAACGCCTCTCCTCCGGCCAGGCGCCGTTGCTCTATGGCCTGTCCTTGCTCGTCGTCTTCCTCTGCCTCGCCGCGCTGTACGAAAGCTGGTCGATCCCGCTGGCGGTGCTGCTCGTCATTCCGCTGGGGCTGATCGGCGCGGTGTTCGCGGTCAATCTGCGCGGGCTCGAGAATGACGTCTATCTGCAGATCGGCCTGCTCACGACGATGGGGCTCGCAGCGAAGAATGCGATCCTGATGATCGAGTTCGCCGAGCAGGAGGAACGCAAGGGCAAGCGTGTGATCGAGGCGGCGGTCGAAGCCGCGCGTATCCGCCTGCGTCCGATCCTGATGACGAGCTTCGCCTTCATCTTCGGCGTGCTGCCCCTCGCGATCGCGACCGGCGCCGGCGCGAACAGCCGCGTCGCGATCGGCACCGCGGTGATCGGCGGCATGCTCACCGCGGCCTTCCTCGCGATCTTCTTCATCCCGCTCTTCTTCGTCCTCGTCCGCCGCGGCGTCCGCGACGGTCTCGCGGCGGCGCGCGCGCGCTTCGGCAAGAAGAAGGACGATGGCGCGGCCGAGGTGCCGGCATGATCCGCGCCCGGTCCCTCCTCCTCGCTGGCACGCTGGCGCTCGCCGGCTGCTCGCTCGCGCCGAAGACGGTGTTGCCCGCGCCGCCCGTCCCGCAGAGCTGGCCCGTTGGCGACGCCTATCTGCTCCAGAGCGAGGCGGCACTGCCGATCCTCTCCTATAAAAGCGTTTTCACCGATCCGCGGCTCCAGTCGCTGACCGGGCAGGCGCTCGTCAACAACCGCGATCTGCGCGTCGCTTACGCCAATGTCGCCGCAGCGCGCGCGCAGGTGCGCGTCACGCGGTCGGCGCAATTCCCCGAACTCGGGGTGAGCGCGGGCGCGGGCTATTCGGACAATGGCCCCGGAAACGGCAGTGGAGATTTCTCGCTGCGCGGCGGCATCACCGGCTTCGAGCTCGACCTGTTCGGGCGCCTCGCCAACGCGACCGAGGCCGATCGCAACCGCGCACTCGCCACCGAGGCGGCATCGCGCACCGTGCGGCTCGCGCTGATCGCCAATCTGGCGGAGGCATGGGCGACCTATGGCGCCGACCGCGACCTTCTGAAGATCGCCGAGGATACGGCGGCCAATGCGCGCGAAAGCGTACGGCTGACCCGGGCGCGGCTCGACGGCGGGGTCGCGCCGCGCACCGATCTCCGCCAGGCCGAGCAGATCCTGGCGACCGCCGAGGATTCGATCGCGCAGCAAAGGACCGCGCTCGCGCAGGACGAGAATCTGATCCGCCTGCTCGTCGGCGGCGATATCGACCGCGCGCTGCTGCCCGCGAGCCTGACCGAGGTCACGCCTTCGGTCGTCGCGCTGCCCGCCGGGGTCAGCTCGGAAATCCTGCTGCGCCGCCCCGACGTGATCGAGGCCGAATATGATTTGCGCGCCGCCAACGCCGATATCGGAGTCGCGCGCGCGCGGCTCTTCCCGTCGATCTCGCTCACCGGGCTCCTCGGTTTCGCGAGCGACGCGCTCTCCAGCCTGTTCGACAGCGGGTCGTTCAGCTGGTCCGCGGGCGGCGATGCGACGGCAACGATCTTCGACGCCGGCGGCCGACGCGCCGGGGTCGCGGTCAGCGAAGCGCAGCGCGACGCCGCGCTCGCGGGCTATGAGGGCGCGATCCAGACCGCCTTCCGTGAGGTCGCCGACGCGCTCGCGGTGCAGGGCACGATTTCGGAACGCGTACGCGCCGCTGCCGCGAACACCGAAGCCGCGAGCGATACCGCGACGCTGACCGACGCGCGCTACAAAGGCGGGGTCGACAGCTTCCTCTCCAGCCTCGATGCGCAGCGCAGCCTCTATTCGGCGCGGCGGAGCGAGATCGGGACGCAGCTCCTGCTCGTCAGCACGCGAATCGCGCTGTTCCGTGCCCTGGGCGGTGACAGCGGCGCGGGAACTCCGACCGGACCTCGCTAACCCTTTATAGTCGCATTCTTTCCTGAGCCTTCTTGACAAGCGCCATCCCGAAAGCGCTAATAGAACATATCAGGAACAAAAGATGCGCGAGTCGATTCACCCTCTCGCCGGGCTGCGCCAGCGCATCGCCCGGATAGCCGCCAGTGGCGGTTTCGAAAGCCGCCCGGCCGAGGGCTGGCTGACGAGCGGGCACGCGCGCTTCGACGAGGCGGTCGGCGGCGGGCTCGCGGTCGGACGCACCCATGAATTTTTCGCCGCCGACGCGCTCGATGCGACCAGCGCCGCCGCCTTCGCCGCGCTGGTGGCGCTGCGAACCCCGGGCAAGGCGCCGCTGATCTGGCTGCGTACGAGCGACGCCGGCAGGCGCAGCGGGCATATCTATGCGCCCGGCATCGCCGAACTCGGCGGCGACCCCGACCGGCTGCTGCTCGTCGAGGCGGCAGACCCGAAGATGCTGCTCGCCTGCGCGAACGACGCGATCCGCTGCGCGGGCTCGGCGGCGGTGATCGTCGAAAGCTGGGGCAAGTTTCCGCTGCTCGACCTCACCGCGGGACGGCGGCTTGCGCTCGGCGCACGCGATGCGGGGACGACGCTGCTGATGCTTCGCCTGAATGCGGTGCCGGCCCCGAGCGTCGCCGAAACGCGCTGGGGCGTCACCGCCGCCGCCTCGCACGCGCTCGAAGCCAATGCTCCCGGCGCGCCCGCCTTCGACCTCGAACTGCTGCGCTGGCGCGGCGGCCCTGCGGGGACGCGCTGGCGACTGGACTGGAACCATGACGAACATAGTTTCGGGGAAACGACGCTATCTGGCGCTCTTCTTCCCCTTCCTGCCCGCCGAGCGATGGCTTCGCACGGCGCCGCGGCCGCCTGACGCCCCGCTCGTCTTCGCCGAGAAGCAGCGCGGCGCGATGCGGCTCGCGAGCGTCGATCCGGCGGCGCTCGCGGTCGGGCTGCGTCCCGGCATGCCGCTCGCCGATGCGCGCGCGCAGATCGGCGAACTCGCCGTCGTCGCGCACGATCCCGTGCTCGACCAGGACTGGCTCGACCGGCTCGCGCAGGGCTGCGCGCGCTATACGCCGCTCGTCGCGCTCGACGCCCCCGACGGGCTGATCCTCGACATCGCGGGCGCCGAACATCTGTATGACGGCGAGGCCGGGCTGGTTGCCGACGTCGAGATGCGTTTCATCCGCCTCGGCATGACGCTGCGCCATGCGCTCGGCCCCACCGCCGACGCCGCGCGCGCGCTCGCGCGCTATCAGGCGCGTCCCGCCCCCGACGAGGCGCAAGCGATCCGCCGCCTGCCCGTCGCCGCGCTCGAACTCGAAGCCGAGGCGACGACCGCGCTCGTCCGCGCGGGCCTCAAGACGATCGGCGACCTCGCGAGCCGGCCGATGGCGAATCTCGCCGCGCGCTTCGGCGCCGACGCCGCGATGGCGCTGCGCCGGATATCGGGCGATGCGCCGAGCCCGCTCGACCCGCGCATCACGCCGCCGCCGGTGGTCGCCGAACGCCGGTTCGCCGAACCGCTCGGCAGCAGCGCGCACGCGGTGAAAGTGCTTTCCGAACTCGCCGGCGAAGCGATCGAAGATCTCGGCGGGCGCGGCAAGGGTGGGCGCCATTTCCGCGCGACCTTCTTTCGCAGCGATGGCCTCGCGCGGACGATCGCGATCGAGACCGGACATCCGACACGCGACGCCGGCCTCGTCATGCGCCTGTTCGCCGAGCGTATGGACGGGCTCGCCGACCCGCTCGACCCCGGCTTCGGCTTCGACATGATCCGCCTCGCGATCCCGCGCCTCGAGGCGCTCGGCGCGAGCCAGCTCAGGCTCGAGGGCGGTGCGGTGAAGGAGGCCGCGATCGACGAGCTCGCCGACCGGCTCGCTACGCGGCTCGGGCGCGGGCGAGTGCGGCGGCTGCGCCCCGCCGACACGCATATTCCCGAACAGGCGCAGCTCGAACTGCCCGCGATCGACGCGCCCGCACCGCTGCCCTGGCAGGCGCCCGAACCGGGCGAGCCGCCGACGCGGCCCTTCCATCTCTTCGACCCGCCGCAGCCGATCGAGGTGATCGCCGAGGTTCCCGACGGCCCGCCGCAGCGCTTTCGCTGGCGCCGCGCCTTCCACGCGATCCGCCGCTACGAAGGCCCCGAGCGCATCGCCGCCGAATGGTGGCGCCGCCGCGACAATGGCGGCCTGACGCGCGACTATTACCGTGTCGAGGACGCACAGGGTCGCCGCTACTGGCTCTTCCGCCACGGGCTTTACGACGAAAAACCCGACCCGCGCTGGTATATCCACGGGGTTTTCGCATGAGCGACACCCCCGAAACCGGCCCGGAAACCGGCTTCGCCGAACTGGTCGCCGCGACGAACTACAGCTTCCTGCGCGGCGCTTCGCATCGGCACGAGATGGTGGCGGAGGCGATAAACCTCGGCATGAAAGGCATCGGCATCGCCGATCGCAACAGCGTCGCGGGGGTGGTGCGGGCACTGACCGGGCTGCGCAAGCTTCGCGAGGCTGCCACAGAAGACGGAATTGACCTGCCCGATATAAAGCTCGTCGTCGGAGCGCGGCTTGTGTTCGACGACGGCACCCCCGACATCATCGCCTATCCGACCACGCGCCATGGCTGGAGCCGGCTGACGCGGATGCTCACTATCGGCAATCGCCGCACTACGAAGGGCGATTGCGTGATGAAGCTCGAGAATCTGCTGATTCACTGCGAGGATATGATCCTGATCGCGATGGCGTCCGAAAAGGATGAATCGATCCTGCGTCGCTTGGCCAAGGTCGCACGGGGCTCGTTATGGCTCGGCGCGACGATGCCAAGAGGCGGCAGCGATCGCCGTCGCCTCTCCCGGCTAGACGCCTTGGCAGGCCGTGTCGGCATTCCCATGCTGGCGACGAACGACGCGCTCTATGCCACGCGCGAACAACGACCACTCCACGACGTCGTCACCTGCATTCGCGAGAGCACGAACCTCAATGACGCCGGCCGCCTGCTGCGCGCCAGCGGCGAGCGCCATCTGAAGCCGCAGCGGGAAATGCGCCGCCTGTTTCGCGACAGCCCCGAAGCGGTCGACGAGAGCCTGAAGATTCTGGACCGGATTTCCTTCTCGCTGCGAGATCTGGAATATGAATATCCGCATGAGCCGGTCCCCGAAGGATGGGAGCCGCAAAGCTGGCTCGAACATATGGTGATGGATGCCGCGAATAAACTGCATCCCGGTGGGCTACCGAAACGCTGGCGAGAGGTGCTCGACGAGGAGCTCGCCCTTATCCGCAAATGCAATTTCGCCTGCTATTTCCTGACCGTACACGACATCGTCAAATTCGCGCGGACACAGGAGCCGCCGATCCTTTGCCAGGGACGCGGGTCGGCCGCCAATTCGCTCGTCTGTTACCTGCTCGAAATCACCTCGATCGATCCGGTCGCGAACAATCTGCTCTTCACCCGCTTCCTGTCGGAAGAACGGCGCGAGCCACCCGACATCGACGTCGACTTCGAGCATGAACGGCGCGAGGAAGTGATGCAATATGTCTACCGTCGCTACACGCGGCGGCGTGCGGGCATCGCCGCAACGGTGATCCATTACCGGCCGCGCAGCGCGGTGCGCGAGGTCGGCAAGGCGCTGGGGCTCAGCGAGGATATCACGCAGCGGCTCGCCGACACGACGTGGGGCAGCTGGGGCGGCGAGATGCCGGTCGAACGCTTTGTCGAAGCCGGTCTCGATCCCGAACTGGACGATATTGCCCGACTGCAATGGATCGTCGCGCAGCTGCTGACCTTTCCGCGCCATCTTTCGCAGCATGTAGGCGGCTATGTGCTGACCGAGGACCGGCTCGACGAGACGGTGCCGATCCACAATGCCGCAATGGAAGACCGCACCTTCATCGAATGGGACAAGGACGACATCGATGAACTGCGACTGATGAAGGTCGATGTGCTCGCGCTCGGGATGCTGACCTGCATCCGCAAATGCTTCGATCTGATGCGGCTGCACGACCTGGGCGATCACGACCTCAGGAACGTTCCGGAGGAGGATTCGGACGTTTACGACATGCTGTGCAAGGGCGACAGCATAGGCGTCTTTCAGGTCGAAAGCCGCGCGCAGATCAACATGTTACCGCGCCTGCGCCCCAGAAAGCTCTACGATCTGGTCATTCAGGTAGCGATTGTCCGACCCGGGCCAATCGAGGGAGACATGGTCCACCCCTATCTTCGCCGGCGCAACAAGGAGGAGAAGCCCGAACTCCCGCTGCGCGCAGGCGCGGAATCCAATGAACTGGAAGATGTGCTGGGCAAAACCGAAGGCGTGCCTTTGTTTCAGGAGCAAGCGATGAAGCTGGCGATCGTCGCGGCGGGCTTCACCCCCGATGAAGCCAACGGCCTGCGCCGGGCGATGGCGACCTTTCGCAATGTCGGGACGATCCACCAATATAAGGAGAAGATGATCGGTGGCATGGTGCGCCGCGGGTATGAGGCCGATTTCGCGGCGCGCTGCTTCAAGCAGATCGAGGGGTTCGGAAGCTATGGCTTTCCCGAAAGCCATGCCCAGTCGTTCGCCAAGCTCGTTTACGTATCGTCGTGGCTGAAATGCCACCATCCGGCTGTCTTCGCCTGCGGGATTTTGAACGCACAACCGATGGGCTTCTATGCCCCCGCGCAGCTCGTGCGCGATGCGCGAGAGCATGGGGTCGAGGTGCGCGCGGTCGACGTCAATGCGAGCGGCTGGGACAACAGCCTCGAACGGACGGGCGACGGCAGCCTCGCGCTCCGGCTCGGCTTCCGGCAGGTCGACGGGTTTCGCGAGGAGTGGGCGAAGCAGATCGCCGACGCGCGCACCACGCCCTTCGCCTCGGTCGAGGAGCTTGCTCGCCGCGCCAGCCTGCCTTCGCGCGCGCTGCGCCTCATCGCCGATGCCGACGCCTGCCGGTCGATGGGACTCGAACGGCGCCCGGCCCTGTGGGACGCGCGGCGGGTGCGGCAGGGGGTGCTGCCGTTATTCGGAGCGGCCGAGGCGAATGAGCTGGGGTTCGAAGAAGATGCGCAGCTGCCGCCTACGCCGATGGTCGAGCATGTGCTCACCGATTACCAGACGACGCGGCTGTCGCTGAAAGGCCATCCGATGGCATTCCTGCGCGCCGACTTCGAACGCGAGGGCGTGCTGAGCGCCACACAGGTCGCCGCCGCGAAAAACGGCTCGATGGTCCGCACCGCGGGCGTCGTGCTGATCCGCCAGCGGCCGGGAAAGGGCAATGCGATCTTCATCACGCTCGAGGACGAGGGCGGGATCGTCAACATCCTGCTGTGGGCGCGCCATTTCGAACGCCAGCGCCGTGCCGTCATGGCGTCACGACTGATGCTCGCCGAGGGCGAGGTGCAGCGAAGCAAGGAGGGGGTCATCCACCTGATGGCGACGCGGATCATCGACCGGACGGCGATGCTCGATACGCTGGGAAGCGAGCAGCGCTTCGATCCCGACGTCTGCCGCGCCGACGAGGTCAGGCATCCGCAACTGCCGCGCGGCGATGCGGCCCGGCACGGACATCCGCGCAATGTGCGGATCCTGCCCAGGTCGCGGGATTTCCATTGAAGCGTGTTTTCCAGCTGACGCCGTAAGCGGCACCGGCCCGCTCCCCGACCCAACTTCCCGAAACATGCTATCCTGTGGGAAGTTGGGTCGGGGAGCGGGCCGGTGCCGCACTTTCGCAAAAACGATGATGCCCCGGCTGTGGGGGCCGGGGCATCGGATCAGGCTATCTAAGGGACCAACCGAATATAGCCTGAAATTTTCGCGAAACTTAGCGAAGCAGGTTCATCACGCCCTGCGAGCTCTGGTTCGCCTGGGCGAGCATCGCGGTCGATGCCTGCGCCAGGATACCGGCGGCCGCGAGGTTCGTCGATTCGACCGAGAAATCGGCGTCTTCGATACGCGATTTCGATTCCGACAGATTCGTGACGCTCGACGTCAAATTGTCGACAGCCGACGACAGGCGGTTCTGCTGGGCACCGAGGTTGGCGCGTTCGGTCGCGACCGTGTTGATCGCACCGTCGAGGATCGCCAGCGCGTCCGAAGCGCCCGCCGCAGTCGAAAGATCGATGTCCGAAACCGCCGAACCGCTGACGACCGTCATGGGGGTGTCCGGATCGCTATCCGCATCCTCCATCGTGCCGATCGCGTCAGCCTGAAGGTTGCCGATCGTGATGTTGACGACCTGACCCGCGTCGAGACCCGTCTGGATGTCGAAACCGGCGGCGACGGAGCCGTCGAGCAGCGAGTTGCCGTTGAAGGTCGTCCGCGTCGTGACGTCGCCGATCTGCGAGATCAGCGCGGTGACTTCTTCCTGCACCAGCGCACGATCTTCGTCGCTCAGCGTGCCGGTCGCAGCCTGCATCGCCAGGTCACGCATACGGACGAGGATGTCCGCAACGCTGCCGGCGGCGCTGTCGGCGGTCTGCGCCAGCGACATGCCGTCGTTGGCATTGCGGATCGCCTGGGTCAGGCCGCGGGCGCTGGCATCCATGCGGGTCGCGATGGCGAGGCCGGCGGCGTCGTCCTTGGCGCTGTTGATGCGCTTGCCGCTCGACAGGCGTTCCATCGCCTGCGACTGCATTTGGTTCGCGACACGCGAATTGTTCTGGGCGCGCAGCGCGCTCACATTGGTGTTGATGACAGTCATCTTTGTTCCTTTCCGGCCTCGATGGCCATTCCCGTGATGTGAGGGCTCGAGGAGCGGTCACGGAAAGCAGTAACGGCGCAGCGCGGAGGCGATTAAGTGCGCCCCGTCAAAAAAACGCCGAAACCGCCTAATCGACCACGGGGGCTCCATCCAACACACTGAAATCAAGCCATTAATATTTTTGGCACGCGTTTTGCATTGTCCCTTGCGTGCGGCACATCGCCGCCATCAGGACGGATGAAAAAGCAATGAGCACGATTGACCCGAGCCGGCTGCTGCAGATGCGCAGTTCGATCCTCAATCAGAACCAGGCGCTGCAGCGCGCCGCGGGCCGTGGTGGTATCGGCGGCGGCGCAAACGCCGAAGGCGCGCCCGATTTCGGCGCCGCGATCAACCATGCGCTGCAGCAGGTCAATGCCCAGCAGTCGAAGGCGAGCCAGATCAGCGAAGCCTATGAACGCGGCGATACGCACGACATCGTCAGCGTGATGATCGAGCGCCAGAAAGCCTCGCTCGGCTTCGAAACCACCCTGCAAGTCCGCAACAAGCTGCTGTCCGCGTACCGCGACATCATGAACATGCCGGTGTAATCCATGGCCGAAGCCCAAATCCTGACTCCCGTCCCCAACGCTATCGACGACGGGTCCGCCAATCGCCTTCCCGCCCCCGCTTTCGGGGGCCGCCTTGCTCCGCTGACCGGGTTCATCCGCCAGCCGGCGGTGCAGCGCGCGCTGCCCGCCGTCGCAATGACCTCCGCGATCGGTATCGCCGCGCTTGCCTGGTTCACGATGCAGGCGGCGCCGCAGGCCCAGCTGTTCGCCGGGCTCGACGATGCCGACAAGGCGGCGGTCGCCGACGCGCTCCAGTCGCAGGGCATCGCGCACAGCATCGACGCGTCGACCGGCGCGCTGACCGTCGATGCCGACAAGCTGCATCAGGCGCGCATCGCGCTCGCCGGACAGGGCCTGCCCAAGGCGGCGCCGAGCGGCGACAGCCTGATCGCATCGCTGCCCATGGGGTCGAGCCGCGCGATCGAGGGCGAGGCCCTGCGTTCGGCGCGCGAAGCCGATCTGTCGCGGACGATCGAGACGATCGACGCGGTCAGGAGCGCGCGCGTCCATGTCGCCGCCGCCGAGCCGAGCCTGTTCGTCCGCGAAGACAAGCCCGCGACCGCTTCGGTGATGCTCACTCTCCAGAACGGCCGCTCGCTGAGCGACGGACAGGTGCAGGCGATCCGTTTTCTCGTCGCCTCGTCGGTTCCGGGCATGAACGCCGATCAGGTGTCGGTGATCGACCAGCGCGGCGCGCTGCTGTCCGACACCGCGACCGGCAGCGACATGAAAGCCTTCCAGCTTCAGCTGCAGGTCGAGGATCGCTTCCGCCGCGCGCTCGATACGCTGCTCGGTCCGATGCTCGGCACCGGCAATTACACGGTCGAGGTCCACGCCGACGTCGACATGTCCGAAAGCCAGGCGACGCGCGAAAGCTTCCCCGAGAATGACCGCGCGCTCACCAGCGAACAGATCACGCGTTCGACCAGCGGCCAGAGCGCACCGGCGGTCGGCATCCCCGGCGCGCTGTCGAACCAGCCGCCGCAGGCGACGCAGATCACCGCCAACGGCCCGCAGACGGTCCCGCCCGGCGCGGCGCCGGCGCCCGGCATCGAGAGCAACGAAAACGCCGCGCGTGCTTATGAAGTCGGACGCGAGATTTCGGTGACGCACTCACCGCAGGGCAAGCTGCGCCGTGTTTCGGTCGCAGTCGCGCTCAATCAGGGCAAGAAGGCACTGACGCAGGCCGACCTCACCAAGATCGACAGCCTCGTGAAGGGCGCGATCGGCTATGACGCGACGCGCGGCGACCTTGTCGCGATCAACCAGCGTCCCTTCGCGCCGGTCGAGGACACCGCGCCCGCTTTCTACGACCAGGGCTGGTTCATGCCGCTGATCAAGCAGGTCGGCGCGATCCTCGCCGCGCTGCTCGCCTTCCTCTTCATCGGCCGCCCGATGATCCGCGCCGCAAAGCAGCGCGCCGCCGCGCGCGCCGAACAGAATCAGGCGCTCGAACAATCCTTGCTCGCCGCAACCGACCGTCCCGCGCTCGGCAATGGTCAGGGCGGCCGCGAAATCACGCTCGAGATGATCGAGCAGGCGCCGAGCTATGAAGCGCGTGCCAACCTCGTCCGCGCCTTCGTCCGTCAGGACTCGGCGCGCGCCGCGCTCGTCGTCCGCCACCTGATGCAGGAGGGCGCCCGTGCCTGAGGTCGCCGAACTCGATAACGTACCCGCCCTGCCCGCGATCGAAGGATCGGCGGCCGCCGCGATCCTGCTGATGCTGCTCGACGAAAGCGAAGCCGCGACGATCCTGAAACAGCTCGATCCCGACGAGGTGCGCCAGCTCGCCAAGGCGATGTTCGACACCGCCAATGCCAGCGAGCAGCAGATCGGGCAGGCGCTCGATCGCTTCGTGACGCGCAGCCGCGACGTCAGCGCGCTTGCGATCGGCGCCGACACGCGCATCCGCACCGTGATCAATGAAGCCGTCGGCAATGTCCGCGCCGACAATATCCTTGCCGCCGTCGCGCCGCAGCGGAGCGCCGCGTCGCTCGAGATGCTGCGCTGGATGGACGTCGATGCGATCAGCGGCCTGCTCGCCAGCGAGCATCCGCAGGTCGGCGCGCTGATCCTCTCGGTGCTCGTCCCCGACGTCGCCGCGCGTGCGATCGAGACGCTCGACGAAGTGCTGCAGGCCGATCTGGTGCTGCGCGCCGCGATGCTCACCTCGGTTCCCGCCGCCGCGATCGAGGATCTCGAATCGGTGCTCGCGAGCGCCAATGTCGACGGCCAGCGCGTCGCCAAGCAGGCGATCGGCGGCCCGAGCGACGTCGCCAAGATCATGAAGAAGATGCCGAAACAGCTTTCCGAACGCACGCTCCGTTCGCTCAAGAAGCACGACCGCATCCTCGCCCAGACGATCGAGGAAGAGATGTTCATCTTCGAAAATCTGCGCGACCTCGACAAGAAGAGCCTCAGCAGCGTGCTGCGCTCGGTCGACGCCGCCCAGCTCGCGATCGCGCTCAAGGGCGCCGACGAGGAGATGGTCGACATGTGCCTCGCCACCATGTCGCAACGTGCGGCGGAAACGATCCGCGACGAAATGGCCGAAATGACGATGGTCAAGCGCATCGATGTCGACGACGCGCAGAAGAGCGTGATGCAGATCGTGCGCCAGATGGCGGCGGCCGGCGAAATCATGATCGCGGGCGGAGGCGACGACTATGTCTGATCGCGCCGCCGAAACCGGCTTCGCACCCGTCAGCCTGATCGACGCGATGGCACGCGGCGGCGGCTTCCGGCCGATTTCCTTCGCGCCTTCGGTCCACGCCCCGCAGCCCGTCGAAACAAGCTTCGACGAGCCCGACCTCGACGACCCTTTCGCGCTCGGCCTCGCCGAAGGCCAGCGCCTCGCCGAGGCCGCCTTCGTCGCCGAACGCCATCAGCTGCTTGCATTGCTTGCCGGCGCCGAGGCGCTGCAGGACGAGCCGAGCGAGGAACTCGCGCAGTTGATCGCGACGACCGTCGAACGGCTGGTACGCCAGATCGTCGCCACCGCGCCGATCGACACCGAATGGCTGGAGGCGCAGGTCGCAACCGCTGCCGCGATGATCGCCGACGCCGACAAGGCGCGCACGCTCTGGGTCCACCCCGAGGATGCCGCACTGCTTGCCGACGCGCCGCTGGCGATGGCGATCGAAAGCGACACCGCGATGATGCGCGGCACCGTGCGGATCGAAACCTCGACCGGCTGGATCGAGCATGGCCGCGCGGTCTATCTCGAGGAACTGCGCTCGGCGCTCGGCGAAAGGGAGGCCGCATGACGCGCCGCCTCGCCCTCTCCGCGCAGCAATTGCTCGACCCCGTCGACCTCGCGCAGGCGAGCCCGCGCCGCGTCGGCACGCTCGTCTCGCACGAAGGCATCATGCTCGAAGTGTCGGGTTTCCCGATGCCGCTCGGCAGCAACGTCCGCATCCGGTCGGCCGACAATGATTATGTCTATGGCGAAGTCGTCGGATTTCGCGGGCACCGCAGCCTCGTCCTCCCCTTCGACATGAACAAGCCGCTCGTCACGGGCGCGCCGGTCGAGCCGCACGGCGCGTCGAGCATGGTACCGGTCGGCAAGACGCTGCTTGGCCGCATCATGGACGCGCAGGGCAATCCGCTCGACGGCCGCCCGCCGGTCAAGTCGCAATTCCAGTGGCCGCTCGCCGGGCGCAAGGTCAATCCGCTGCGCCGCGGCCGCGTCACCCGCGCGCTCAACATGGGCGTGCGCGCGATCAACGGCCTGCTCACCGTCGGCGAAGGCCAGCGCGTCGCGATCATCGCGGGCTCGGGCGTCGGCAAGTCGGTGCTGATGGGCCAGATGATCGCCGGGACCGAATGCGACGTCATCGTCGTCGGGCTGATCGGCGAGCGCAGCCGCGAGGTCAGCGACTTCGTCGAAACCAAGCTGCCCCCCGAGGTGCGCAAGAAATCGGTCGTCGTCGCGGTTCCCGCCGATCACCCGCCCTTGCTCCGCCTGCGCGCAGCGATGCGCGCGACCGCGATCGCCGAAGCCTTTCGCGCCGAGGGCAAGAAGGTGCTGCTCCTCATCGACAGCCTGACCCGCGTCGCGCATGCGCAGCGCGAGATCGGGCTGACGCTGGGCGAACCGCCGACGATGAAAGGCTATCCGCCGTCGGTCTTCGCGCTGATCCCCTCACTCTGCGAGCGCGCCGGCATCGACCGCGAAACCGGCGGTTCGATCACCGCGCTCTACACCGTGCTCGCCGACGGCGGCGACATCGACGATCCGGTCGTCGACAGCGCACGCGCGATCGTCGACGGCCATATCATCCTGTCGCGCCAGCTCGCCGAACAGGGCGTCTATCCCGCGATCGACGTCGCGCGCTCGCTGTCGCGCACGATGGTCGATTCGGTCGATCC
>NZ_JAEMQX010000096.1 GCF_016463645.1 Sphingopyxis sp.
CCGCCGGACGTTATCCGGCACCGTGATTTCCGTGGAGCCCGGACTTTCCTCCCCCTCGCTTGCGCGAAGCGGCGATCGCCCGACCCTCTGGCCCGTGCATTATAAGCCCGGCGGCGCGATTTTACGAGTCAATTGCCCTCGGGCTGCGGCAGCAGCAGCGCAAGCAGGATCGCGCGGCATTCGCCGCAGATCGTGCCGTCGATCAGTTCGGGTCGAAAGCGGCGCTGGAACGCGACCGTCGCCGCAAAGCCGTCGGTGACGTCATAGCCGAAGCGTTCCAGCGCGAGCAGGAAGCCCGCGTCGGTCCACAGCGGATCGGTCAGCTTCTTGGTCGGGCGTGGCAGCGCGAGGCGGCGGCGCGCCAGTTCCTCCCACGGAAACAGCTCGCCCGGGTCCTGCTTGCGCGTCGGGGCGATATCCGAATGGCCGACGACATTGCCGCGCGTGACCGCGTGGCGATCCTTGATCATATGGACAAGCCGCACGACCGACGCGATCTGCGGATCGGGAAACGGCACATAACCCCATTCGTGCCCCGGATTGACGATCTCGATCCCGACGCTCGCCGAATTGATGTCGCTGATGCCGCGCCAGTGCGACTTGCCGGCGTGCCAGGCGCGCTTGTCCTCGGGCACCATGACGGTGATCTGGCCATCCTCGGCGACGACATAGTGCGCCGAGACTTTGGATTCAGAATTGGCAAGCCAGTCAATGGCTTCGGCACCGTCCTTCATTCCGGTATAGTGGAGTACGATCATCGAAACAGGCAGCGCGCGCTCGTCGAAATTGGGAGACCAGCGTTCGATAAAATCGCTCATGCGCCTGTTCGGTCCGTCCTGTGCTTGCCAAGCCGTCGATTGCGCCAGTGGCGCAAAAAAAGCAAGGTCAGGCAGCCGCCGCGCGGCGCACCTGCTGGTCGGCCGGCTCGTAAAGCCCGCGCAGTCGGGGGCTTGCGACGAACTGGTCGGTCTGGCCGAGCACGGTCTCACCCGCGCCGAGCACGAGGAAGCTTTGCGGCGCGGCGACCGCACGCAGCCGGGCGAAAGCCTTCTGCCGCATCGGGGCGGAGAAATAGAGGAGCAGGTTGCGGCAGAAGATGAGGTCCGCCGGACTCGCCAGCGGCGGGCGGTCGATAAGCATGTTCTGCACCGAGAAATCGATCCGGCGACGAAGGTCCGCCTTGGCGAGCCAGCCGCCCTCGGTCTGGTCGAACCAGCGCACCATGCGCTGCACGGGCAGCCCGCGCTGGATTTCGAACTGACTGTAGAGGCCGACGCGCGCGCGTCCGATCGCGTGATGGCTGACGTCGGTGCCGACGATATCGACCTGCCATCCCGCCCATTTCACACCCTGCTCGGCGATCAGCATCGCCATCGAATAGGCTTCCTGCCCCGTCGACACGCCGCAATGCCAGATCGTCAGGCGGCGGCGGAGCTTGTTGATCTCGCGCAGCTGCTCAAGTGCGGTCGCAGCTATTTCATCGAACACGCTATATTCGCGGTAGAAATAGGTTTCGTTGTTGAGCATCGCGTCGACGGTGTCGTCGAGCAGCTGCCGGCTGTTCGACGTGACGAGCGCGGCGATGAGCGCGTCGAGATCGGCGATCCCGTGTCGCTGCATCACGGGCTTCAGCGACATTTCGATGCGCCAGATGCGGTTCGGCGAAAGGGTCTGCCCCGTGCGAGATTCGAGCACGCCCATCAGCACGCGATACGCCGACTCGCTGGCGGTGCCGCCCATCATGGCTTGCGACGCCCGGGAAGGAAGCTGCCGAGCATCAGCGCAATGGCGTCGGGGTTGAGCGTCGCCGCGGCGATGCCCGCCTTGGCCACGGCGCCGGGCATGCCCCAGATCACGCAGCTTTCGGGCGCTTGCGCAAAAACGGTACCGCCGGCCTGTTTGAGCCGCGCCGCGCCGATCGCGCCGTCGCGGCCCATGCCGCTCAGGATCACCGCGATGCCCCCCTTGCCATAGATGCCGGCGATCGAATCGAGCATCGGATCGGCCGACGGGCAGCAGCCGTTGTCGACCGGGCGGCGGTCGAGTGCGATCTCGTTGCGGCGCGCACCCGCGACGACGACCAGGTGCGCATCGCCGGGGGCAAGATAGATGCAGCCGGGCTCGACCGGCATTCCGGCTTCGGCGACGCGAACCCTTCGCTTGGTCATCGTCGCGATCTGCCTGGCGTAAAATTCCATGAAGGCATCGGGCAGATGCTGGGTGAGCAGGATGGGCGCGTCGATCCGCGGGTCGAGATGCGCGAGGAAACTGGTGAAGGCGGGGATGCCGCCGGTCGACGCGGCGACGGCGATGCACTCGATCGGCTGATCGGTGTCGATCGGCAACGCCACCGGCGCGGGCGCGGGGCGCTCGGCAGCCGGGATCGGCATCGGAAAGTCGCGCTGGTGGCCGAGCGTCATGATCCGCTCGGTCAGCACCTCGGCGAAGCGGCCCGAAAAGCTGCCGCGGCCGGGTTTGGCGAGCGTGTCGCTGGCGCCGAGCGCCAGCGCATCGATCGCCGCGGGGCCGCCCTCGACGCAGTTCGACGAGAGGATGAGCACGCGGGCCTTTTCGGCGCGCTCCAATATATGCGGCAGCGCGTCGATACCGTTCATTCCCGGCATTTCGATATCGAGAACGACGACGTCGACGGGCTCGCGCGCCAGATAGTCGAGCGCATCGTGCGCCGAGGCGACCGACGCGCAGATCTTGAGCCCCGGCCGCTGGTCGACGATGCGTTCGAGGATGCTGCGGACGACGAGGCTGTCGTCGACCAGCATCACCCGCACGGTGCGGATTGCTGGCTCCGGGTCCGGTATCAGGGGTTGCGGTCGAGCCACCGAAAAACCTCGAATAAAAACCTCAGGCGATGCCGACGAGCTGCAGCTTTCCTTCAAGCGTTTCGCGGTCGAACGGTTTCATCACATATTCGTCGGCGCCCGCCTCGATCGCGGCGCGGATATGGTCGATGCTGTTTTCGGTGGTGCAGAAAACGACGCGCGGGCGCTCCTCGTGCCCGTAATCGAGGTCGTTGAACGCGCCGAGAAACTCCATCCCGCTCATCACCGGCATGTTCCAGTCGAGCAGGATGACGTCGGGACGATTGGCGCGGCAGAAAGTCAGCGCCTCCTGCCCGTCGGCCGCTTCGTCGACGGCGAATGACATGCTTTCAAGGATATGGCGCGCGACCTTGCGAATGACTTTGCTGTCATCGACCACCAGACAAGATTTCGACATTCAATTAACTCCGACCCCCGGGATTTGGGCATGTTTACGGCAAAGGCGTGTGCAGCCCGTTAATAAACGGCCGGAATCATGCCGCCTTTAAGGCGGGCAGCGTGATAAAGTTGGACGGGTCGACGACGAGCAGCGATGCGCCCTCATGTTCGATCATGGCATCGGCGACACGCGCCCAGCCGGGAAGCAGTTTTCCCGCGATCCGCGTTTCGGCGGCCTCGATGAAACAGACATCCTCGATCTGGTCGGCGAGCAGCGCATAACCATGCTCTGCGACCTCGACGACGATCACTCGCTGTCCGGGCGCGACGGGCACTGCGGGCAGGCCGATCACGACATGCGGGTCGATGAGGGTGAAGACGCGGCTGCGCAGCGCGAAGAGCCCCGCGACATGCGGTGGCGCGGCAGGCACCTCGACCGGCGTACCGACCGTGACGACCGAATTGATCGCACGGCTGCGCAAAGCGACGCGCGTGTCGGCGATGCGCGCGATCAGATAGAGTTTTTCCATCATTCGCCCGCTCCCCCCACGCTGCGGCGCATCGCATCGAGCAGCGCCTGACGGTCGTATCGATAGACGGTTTCGTCCTCGGGCCCGGCGGCCGCGATCGAGGCGCGCAGACGGATTACGGGCACGGCGCCGTCGGCGAGCGCACAGGCAGCACCCTCTTCTATGCAGAGAAGGACATCCGGCGTCTCATCCGGTTCGTCTTCGCCCGAAACGACGCGGTAACCGGCGTTGCGCAGGATCGGCGCGAGGAAATTGTCGCCCCAGCCGTCGGAATCGTCGGCGAAGCGGCAGAGCGGCCGGCGCAATACCGGCGCAGCTCCCTCGGCAGCATATTGCGCCATCAGCCAGAAGGGGTCGATGAGTTCGACCGGCTCGCCGGCGACGAGCGCGACGCCCGCGATCAGGCCGGGCGCCACCGACGGCTGGACCGCGTCGGGCAGACGGACGATGTCGATCACCTCGGCGATCGGATAGCAGAGCACGGCCTGGCCGTCGTAGAGACGGAGGAGCTTCACGCTGCCCTCCCCCTCCGGCAGCGTCGCCGCATGGACGGGGAAAATATCCTCGCCGATCCGGACCTGAACGCGGCCTGCGCTTTCGAACAGCGTCGATACCGGGACTTCCTCGACCCGCTCGATCACCGACAGGCGGACGCCGCGGATGCGGCCGTTCGTATCGCGGAAGAGCAGCAGCTGTGCGGCATTGCGCGCTGCGGCGGCCTCGGTCTCGGCCTCGGCCGAGCGATCGTGGCTGCGGCCTGCTTCGGTTGCGTCGATCGCCGCGGCGGCGAGCAGACCCTGGACATCGAGCAGCAGGACCGGGCGGCCATTGTCGGGCAGCGTCGTACCGGCATAGAGGCCGGTTGCCATGATCATCGGCGCGGCCGGTTTGATCACCAGTTCTTCATGGTCGTGGATCGCGGCGACGCTCAGCGCATAGCTTTGCCCCTGCCCCGGACGGACGATGACGAGCGCGCGGTCATCGCTGTCGTCCGCCGTATCGCGCTCGCGGCCCAGCACATTTTCGAGCCGGAGGAGCGGAAATTGCTCGCCGCGCACGGTCGCAAGCTCGCCGCCGCCGAGTTGGTCGATGCGGACCGTGTCGCCGCTTTCGAGCAGGATTTCACGGACCGCACCGCGCGGAATGGCGAAATATTGCCCCGCAGCACGCACCATCAGGCCCGAAATGATCGTCAGCGTCATCGGCACCCGGAGCAGGATGGTCAGCCCCCGCCCCTCTTCGTTGCGCAGTTCGACGACTCCGCCGATCTTTTCGACGTTCGCCTTGACGATATCCATGCCGACTCCGCGGCCCGAGACCGACGTGATCTTCGCCGCGGTCGAAAAGCCGGGGCGGAAGATCAGCTCGAGCCGTTCCTTCGGACCCAGCGCGCGCGCCTCGGTCGCGGTCATGAGCCGTGACGCGATCGCCTTGGCGACGAGCGCATCGGGCGAAAGCCCGCGGCCGTCGTCGCGAATCTCGATCTCGATCTGATTGCCCGACTGGCGCGCCGAGACGGCGATCGTCGCGGTGACATCCTTGCCCGCCGCGACACGCTCCTCGAGCGCCTCGACACCATGATCGATCGCATTGCGGACGATGTGGATGAGCGGATCGCGGATATTTTCCATCATCTCGCGATCGAGCTCGACCTCGCCGCCGCTCGTCTGAAAGGCGATCTTCTTTCCCATCTCCTGCGCAAGGTCGCGTACGATACGCGGCAGCGGCGAGAAAAGCTTGTCGATCCGCTGCATCCGCATCTGGCTGACCGACTGGCGCATGCCCGCGATCGAATCGGAAAGGCGGTCGAACGAGGCGATAAGTGACAGATCGGCGCCCGACTCGCGGAGCATGCGGGCGAATTCGTTGCGCGCGAGGACGATGTCGGTAACCCCGGTCATCACGCTGTCGAGCAAAGACAAGGGCACGCGGATCGAACGCCAGCTCTGCAGTTCGGCGCCGAAATCGTCGTCGCGGCGAAGCGGAACGCCGGCAACGTCGAAAGGCGCTTCGTCGGATGCGGCCTGCTCTGACAGCGCGCCGATCACGTCGCGGTCGTCGCCGGCGGGTTCGACGCCGGCCTGACCCAGGGCCGTGCACAGGTCGCCGAGCCGGTCGAGAATGCCGAGCACGCCCGATACGAGCGCAGCATTCGCGTCACGATTGCCGCGGCGCACCTGATCGAGCGCGTCCTCGGCCGCATGCGACAAGGCCGTGACGCGCGGCAAGGCGAGGAAGCCCGAACTGCCCTTGATCGTGTGAACGAGACGGAAAATCGCATCGAGCTGCGCACGATCGGCGGGATCGGCTTCCCAGGCGACGATCGCCCCGCCCGCTTCGGCGAGGATTTCCGCCGTTTCGGCCAAAAAGTCGTTCAGCAGATCGTCCATCGCCGTACCGGTGCGCCCCAAAAACTGAGGCTGCACCATGGCGGACAATGGTTAATGGAGGGTTTTACCGGTGGGCTGCGCCGGTGAAAATACAGCTAACGCCCGCGAAGGACGGCGCCGACGAGCAGCGAGGTCGGGGTTTCGCGGGCCAGCATCACCGTGCCGTCGCTCTGCCGCGCGACCGCCTGCACGAGCACTGCGGGCGCCGTGCGCGAGGTCATCGCGGTCGCGCCTTCGCCTTCGGCCAGAATCCGTTCGACGTCGGCGTCGAGGAAGATGCGCTCGGCCTCGACATGCAGGGCGATCTCGACCGCCTCTCCCTGCTTTTCGCAGCCGATGTCGAGCCGCCCGCCGCGTACCAGCGCGTCGACGAGCAGCAGCGACAGGTTGAGGATGATCTTGACCGCGGGCTTGGGGAGCGGATCGCCGCCGATCATCCAGTTGAGTTCGATCGCGCGGTCGCCGATGATCCCCTGGATCGCCGACTTCGCTTCGTCGGCCGGAACGAGCTCGCCGAACCCGCCTGCGGACCCGAAGGCGAGGCGAAAGAATTTGAGCTTGTTGGCCGAGGTGCGCGCGCTCTGTTCGAGCAGTTCGATGCAGCGTTCGCGCATCGCCGGATCCTTCTCGTCGGCGAGAAGCTCGAGGCCGTTGGCGAAAGCCCCGACCGGGCTCAGAAGGTCGTGACACAGGCGCGAGGCCAGCATCGAGGCGAAATCGACGCGATCGTCGGACATGGATGAACAGGCTCCCCGCAAGGCCGGATGTTTCCGGCTCGCGCCTGCTCCCTAAGCCACCGATTCGCCCGAGACAAGCGGGATACGGCGAGCCGAGCCCCTTGAATTTCGGGGTTTCGGACCCATATCGCGATCAATGCAGGGGGATGACGAGATTTTGACCGTGACGCTGGAGGACAGTGCGGCCGGGCTGCGGCTCGACCGGGCGCTGGCCGAGGCACTCCCCAACCTGTCGCGCGAACGGCTGAAAAACCTGATCAAAGGCGGGCGTGTCGCCGATGCCAGGGGAGCGATCCTTTGGGATCCATCAGCGAAAACCGCTGCACCCGCGACGATCGCGGTGCGCCTGCCCGCCGCGGCGCCCCCGCATAACGTCGCGCAGGACATGGATCTGGTCATCGCTTACGAGGACGAGCACCTGATCGTCGTCGACAAGCCCGCAGGAATGGTCGTCCACCCCGCGGCAGGCAATCTCGACGGCACGATGGTCAACGCGCTGCTCCATCACTGCGCGGGACAACTGTCGGGGATTGGCGGCGTCGCGCGCCCCGGGATCGTCCATCGCATCGACAAGGATACGAGCGGACTGATCGTCGCAGCGAAGCACGACAAGGCGCACGAGGGGCTGGCGAAGCAGTTCGCCGCGCACAGCATCGACCGCCGCTATCTCGCGATCGCGACCGGGCGGCCGATGCCCGCGAACGGCACGATCGACGCGGCACTCGGCCGATCGAGTGCCAACCGCAAGAAGATGGCGGTGGTCGCCGAAGGCCGGGGCAAACATGCCGTCACCCATTACCGGACGGTCGAGCCGCTGCAGGGTGCCACGCTGGTCGAATGCCGGCTTGAAACGGGGCGCACGCACCAGGTCCGCGTTCACATGGCGCATATCGGCCATCCGCTCGTCGGCGACCCCGTCTATGGCCGCCAACGTAAACCTTTGTCCGATGTACTCAAGACCCGGAATTTCGTAAGGCAGGCGTTGCACGCAGCCCATTTGGGTTTTATTCATCCGGTGACCGGTAACGAAATCGCGCTCGACAGCGAACTCCCAGCGGACATGCGGGAACTGATCGATGAACTGCGCGTTTAGGTTTCGAATGAAAATCTATTTTGACCGCCGGAGCCAACCGCGGCATATTTCTCCTCTGAAAATAAGGGAAAACCTTTAAAATGGCTAACAAAAGCAATGTTCCGGCAGTGGTGCCCGCGCTCGGCGGTGAGGCGAGCCTGAACCGCTATCTGGCCGAAATCCGCAAGTTCCCCCTTCTGACGCCCGAGCAGGAATATATGCTCGCCAAGCGTTTTCAGGAGCATGGCGACAATGAAGCTGCCGCGCAGCTCGTGACCTCGCACCTGCGTCTCGTCGCCAAGATCGCCATGGGCTATCGCGGCTATGGCCTGCCCGTCAGCGAGCTGATCAGCGAAGGCAATATCGGATTGATGCAGGGCGTGAAGAAGTTCGACCCCGAACGCGGCTTTCGCCTCGCGACCTATGCGATGTGGTGGATTCGCGCATCGATCCAGGAATTCATCCTCCGCTCGTGGAGCCTCGTGAAAATGGGCACCACTGCGGCACAGAAGAAGCTGTTCTTCAACCTCCGCCGGATGAAGAACAATCTTGCCGCGTTCGAGGACGGCGACCTCAGCCCCGAGCATGTCGCCAAGATCGCGACCGACCTTGGCGTGACCGAGGACGAAGTGATCAGCATGAACCGCCGCATGGCGATGGGCGGCGACACCTCGCTGAACGTGCCGATGGGCGAGGACGGCGACAGCCAGTGGCAGGATCTGCTGGGCGACGAAGGTCCGCTGCAGGACGAGCGCGTCGCCGAGGCCGAGGAACGCGACGTGCGCCATGCGTTGCTCAACGAAGCGCTCGAAACGCTGAACGAGCGCGAGCGCCACATCCTCACCGAGCGGCGCCTGACCGACGATCCGAAGACGCTCGAGGATCTGAGCCAGGTTTATGACGTCAGCCGCGAACGCGTGCGCCAGATCGAGGTTCGCGCGTTCGAGAAACTGCAGAAGGCGATGCTCAAGCTCGCCGGCGACCGGCGCCTCGTCTCGGCCTGACCCGTTCCGGGATCTCCGCTCCGTGATTTGACTTGCGGGCGCAAAAGGACCAGCCTCCCCCTTCGGGCCAGCCGAAGGGGGATTTTCATGTGGAAATGGATCCGGATTCCGAAAGGCGTCGCACTGGTGGCCTTCCTGCTGCCATGGATGACGGTCAGTTGCTCCGAACAGAAACTCGTCGAGGCGAGCGGCTTCGGCCTCGCCTTTGGCCGGGTGACCGCGATGGGACAGGCGGCGGAAGCAGGCGACGGCGCCTCGCTCAATCTCTGGCTGATACTCGCGCTGCTCGCGATCGCGGGCGGCCTCGTCCTGCTCTTCCTGAAAGGGCGTGAAGCCGCAAAACTCGTGCTCGGCACATCGGTTGCGGCAATCGCGCTGATCCTCATCGGCACCTGGCGGTACAGCAAGGACGCGCTCGTCGCCGAGGCGGCGAAGAATGGCCAGAACAGCGGCATGGATCAGGCCGCGCTGGCGATGATCCAGGTGAATTGGGAGATCGGATATTGGCTGGCGCTGCTGTCGCTGGCCGCCGCCGCCGCGATGGCGTGGCTCGTGATGAGCGGCCGCGAGTCCGATGCCGAAGCACGAGTGCGTTCGCTTGCGGCCGGCGCTGCCGGGAAGCCCAAAGGCGCCGCTGCCGGGGTGAACGACGCTGTCGATGCGGCCACCGAAAGGAACGACGGCGAACCGCCGAAAGCCTGACGCTCTTCGCGACGGCAATCAGCCGCTTGCCGACTGCCGGCAAGCGGCTATGAAAACCCGCATGACGACTGCCGCCAAGACCCGCGCGAGGAAGCGCAAGCTTCCCTGGTATCTACGCCCGTTGAAATGGCTGCTTTGGTTCGTGACGATTTCGGTCCTCTGGGTGCTCGTCTATGCCGTGGTGCCGCCACCGGTGACGCTGACGATGCTGCTCGACGGCAACGGGATAACCAAGGATTGGGAGGGCCTGTCCGATATCGACCGCAACATGGTGCGTGCCGTGATCGCGGCCGAGGACGGGAAATTCTGCAGCCACGACGGCTTCGACCGCGACGCGATCGAGCAGGCGATCGAGCGCAATGCCAAGGGCAAGCGCATGCGCGGCGGATCGACGGTGAGCCAGCAGACCGCGAAAAATGTCTTCCTGTGGCAGGGAAGCGGCTGGACGCGCTATGTCCGCAAGGTCCCCGAGGTCTGGTTCACCTTCCTGATCGAGAAGATCTGGGGCAAGCGCCGGATCATGGAGGTTTACCTCAACGTCGCCGAGACCGGCATCGGAACATACGGCGTCGAAGCGGGCGCACAGCGCTATTTCAGGCATGGTGCGGCGAAGCTGACCCCGCGCGAGGCCGCGCGTATCGCCGCGATCCTGCCGCTACCCAAGAAGCGCGAGGCGATCAGCCCGTCGGGCTTCACGCGCCGCTATGGCAATACCATCACCGCGCGCATCGGGCAGGTGCGCCGCGACGGGCTGGATGCGTGCGTTTACAATTAGGGGCATGCGCCGGTTTTGAAGTGGAGAGCTGTCGTCCCTCATTTCGTCATCCCCGTGACGATGAGGCATGAGACAGCTTCCGGTCGAAAAGCTGGCTCCGATCAGGCCGGTTTCCAGCTCTTCCTCTCCTCGGCCTGCTTGAGTACCTCGAACGCCGCCTGGCCGGCCGCAAAACGTTTCGCGGCCTCGGCGTCGCCGGGCTTCACGTCGGGATGGCATTCCTTGGCATAGGCGCGCCACGCCTTCTTCGTCGCGTCGAAATCGGCGTCGGGATCGAGGCCGAGCAGTTCGAGCGCGCGCATTTCGTCGGCGCTGCGGCTGCCGTCGCCCGAGCCGCCCCAGGCATAATGCTGCGCGCGGGCATAGCTGCGTGCACCCTGTGCCTCCTCGGCGGCGCGCGCCGCCGCATCCTCGGCCGAAAGCCCCGCGAAATAGTCCCAGCCGCGATTATATTCGGCGGCGTGCACTTCGCAGAAATACCAGCGTTCGGGGCTGTTCGGCGATTTGGGCGCAGGACAGTTGCCAGGCTCGGTGCAGCCGTGCCGGTCGCACAGGCGCACCTTCTGCGCCTCGCGCGACGAGCCATAGGGGCGCCAGCGGGGAAAACCCCAGTCGTCGGATCTCTTGGCGCGGCTCATTCCCACCATGTAGCGACTGGCGGGCGAATTGGCTAGGCGGAGGCTCTCGAAAAAGCGCGCAAAAAGGTCTTTCCTACATTGTCTGGCCGTGCCAGCTTCGCGCTTCGGCTCTTTGCAATTGTCCGCCCTCCGCGTCTGCACGATCGCGCCCGACGATCGCTAAAGCCACAAAGGACACAAATCCGATACGCGTGTGCGGGGCTTTTGTGGCTTTAAGCCTGTTCAGTCCTTCGGCTTGTAGCCGAAGGCCTTCGTCGCGAGCTTGACGACCGCCGGGTCCAGCGCGGGGGCCGTCATCGGCACCGCTGCCTCGAGCGTTTCGACGATATGGGTCAGCGCCGCGACCCGCGCCGCCTTCTTGTTGTTGCCGTCGATCACCTTCCACGGCGCCCAGCGCGTGTTCGTCTGCGCAAACATCTCCTCCATGGCCGCGAGATATTCCTTGCGCTTCGACCGGTTGCGATAGTCCTCGGTGCCGGTCTTCCAGCGTTTCCACGGATCGTCGAGGCGCGCGGCGAAGCGTTCGTCCTGCTCCTCCTGCGTGATATGGATGAAGAGCTTGACGAGGTTGGTGCGGCTGCCCGTCAGTTGCGCCTCGAACTCGTTGATCTCGTCATAGCCCTTGCGCCATTCGGCCTCGGTCGCAAAGCCCTCGACGCGCTCGACGAGGACGCGGCCGTACCAGCTCCGGTCGAAGATCGAAATGTCGCGGTTGCCGGGCAGGCGTTTCCAGAAGCGCCAGAGGAAATGGCGGGCCTTTTCCTCCTCATTGGGGGCGCTGATCGGCCACACCTCGAAATAGCGGGGATCGAGCGAGGCGGTCAGCCTCTGGATTATCCCGCCCTTCCCTGCCGCGTCCCAGCCCTCGAACATGATGATGCTGCGCTGGCCGTGAATGATATGCGCGGCCTGCAGTCGTTCGAGCCGGCCCTCGAGCGCGGCCAGATCGTCGGAATAGTCGCCGTCATATCTGGCGCCGGTTTCATAGTCGGACAGGGAAATGCTCATCGCCGTTCCCTAGCGCATCCGGGCGCCTTCCACCAAGCGGCTGATACGCGATGTCATTTTCTGGCACAGGCGAGCCTGCGCCGGTTTGCATAGGCCGGTCAGAGATGGTCGGCCAGCAGCGCGGCGACGCGGGCCGGATTTTCCATCGGAATGAAATGGCTGTTCCCGGCCCATAATTCGTCGCGTTCGGCACCGATGGCCGGGCCAAGGCCGGTCCAGGTCGGACTGAGCGAAAAATCGAGCGGGCCCCCGCGCTCGCCGGTCGGGGCGCGGATCACCGTCGAGGGCATCGACAGATAGTGCAGCCATTCGTGCGGGCTGGTGCGCAGCGCGTTTTGATAGACCGATGCTTCGAGAGCGGGCGGACAGGCGAGTTCGAGCCCTTCGCCCCCGACCGCGGGCAGCAGGCCATAAGTGCAATAGTCGGCGAGCACGCGCGAGTCCCAATTCGCATAGGGCGGACGGTCGGCGAAGCGGGCGCGCATCTCCTCGGTGCTCGACCACGCATTGCGGCGGCGCGCGACGGGATGGTCGGCGGGGTCCGGGATCGGCTTGCCCGCTTCGCCGTCATAGGAAGCGGGGTCCATGATCACCGGGTCGATCAGCACGAGATGGCGAAAGGCCGCCGGCCGCTGCGACGCGAGCCGCGTCAGCACATAGGCGCCCATGCTGTGCCCGCATCCGACGAGCGGATGCCCGCCGAGTCCGTCGAGCAAAGGCAGCAGCGCATCGGAAGTCGCGGCCCAGTCGGCGAGCGTCGCGGGGCGGTAGCTGCGCCCGTGACCGCGATGGTCGGGCGCGATGACGTGCGTTCCCGCAGGCAGCGCGGCGACCACTTGGTCCCAGAGCCGCGCGTGAAATCCCGTCGCGTGGAGCAGGAGCAGCGACGCGCCCTGCCCCGGCGTACCCCATTCGAACCAGCAGATATCGCCGTCCGGCGTTTCCTGCCGGTGCTCCCGGGGGTCACTCATGCTTTAGCTCTTCGGACCGTCGACGAGGCGGATGCTGAGTTCCTTGAGCTGCTTGTCGCTGACCGGGGCCGGGGCGCCCATCATCAGGTCCTCGGCCTTCTGCGTCATCGGGAAAACGATCACTTCGCGGATGTTCGGTTCGTCGGCGAGCAGCATGACGATGCGATCGACGCCCGGCGCCGAACCGCCGTGCGGCGGCGCGCCGAACTTGAAGGCATTGATCATGCCGCTGAAGTTCGCATCGACATCGGCCTGCGAATATCCCGCGATCTCGAACGCCTTGTACATGATGTCCGGACGATGGTTCCGGATCGCACCCGACGACAGTTCGACGCCGTTGCAGACGATGTCATACTGGTAAGCGAGGATGTCGAGCGGGTCCTTGCCGGTCAGCGCGTCCATCTCGCCCTGCGGCATCGAGAAGGGATTGTGGCTGAAATCGATCTTGCCAGTATCCTCGTCGGCCTCGAACATCGGGAAGTCAACGATCCAGCAAAATTCGAAGCGGCTCTTGTCGATGAGGTCAAGCTGATCGGCGAGACGCGTGCGCGCGAGGCCGGCAAGCTTCGCGGCCTTCGCCTCGACGCCCGCGGCGAAGAAGATACCGTCGTTCGGGCCAAGGCCCATCGCGTCGGCGATCGCCTTCATGCCGTCCTGGCCGTGGTTGTTGGCGATCGGGCCGCCGAACACGCCGTCCTTTTGCGTCGCATAGCCGAGTCCCGGGAAGCCTTCCGACTGTGCCCAACTGTTCATCTCGTCGAAGAATTTACGGCTCTTCTCGTGCGTTTCGGGCGCGGCGACGGCGCGGACGACCTGCCCTTCCTCGACCATCGTCGCGAAGCGGCCGAAGCCCGATCCCTTGAAGAAGTCGCCGACATCATGGACGAGCAGCGGGTTGCGCAGGTCAGGCTTGTCGCTGCCATATTTCAGCATCGATTCACGGTAGGGAATGCGCTTGAACGGCAGCGGCGACACGGTGCGGCCCTTGCCGTCGAAATCGGCGAACTCCTCGAACACCCCGTGCAGGACCGGCTCGATCGCGTTGAAGACGTCGTCCTGCGTGACGAAGCTCATCTCGAAATCGAGCTGGTAGAATTCGCCGGGCGAGCGGTCGGCGCGTGCGTCCTCGTCGCGGAAGCAGGGCGCGATCTGGAAATAGCGGTCGAAGCCCGCGACC
>NZ_JAEMQX010000013.1 GCF_016463645.1 Sphingopyxis sp.
CCCTCCCCTATGACGACAGCAACATCTTCGCGCGCATCCTGCGCGGCGAACTGCCGTCGAAGACCGTCTATGAGGACGAGTTCGCGCTCGCCTTCCACGACATCAACCCGCAGGCGCCCTTGCACATTCTCGTGATCCCCAAGGGCGCCTATGTGAGCTGGGACGATTTTTCGGAGCGCGGCAGCGACGCCGAGATCGCGGGCTTCGTCCGCGCCGTCGGCCATGTCGCGCGCGAACAGGGCCTCGTCGCCCCCGGCTACCGCCTGCTCGCCAACGTCGGCCTCGACAGCCATCAGGAAATCCCGCACCTCCACGTCCATATCTTCGCGGGGCAAAAGCTCGGGCCGATGCTCGCGCGCTGATCCTTCGCCGCTGTCCATGACGGCGGTCACAGCAATTTCGCCGACTGCGATTAACCGTGTGCCATATGCGGCGACGGGTGGACTCTGTCCCCTGTTTCCAGCAGGATAGCGTTCGGACCGAAACGGGGAGTTGACGATGGGCAAGGGATGGCGCGCGCGCGCTACGGCATTGGCCGGCAAGGCAAAACTGGCGCTGATCCTGCCCCTCACCCTCGCGATGGCCGCGACCGCCACCGCCGACACGGTGCCGCAGGTCACGCTCGCGACCCCGGGCAGCTCGGGCACCGGCGACGGCACAATCACGCGCTTCACCTTGCGCTTCTCCGAGGACATGGTCCCGCTCGGCGATCCCCGCGCGCCGGCTCCCGCGACCAACGACTGCAAACTTCCTTCGACCGGCCGATGGGTCGACACGCGCACCTGGGTGCTCGAATTCGACAAGCCGCTCCCCGGCGGGCTCGCCTGCCATGTCGAGCTTCGCGACGGACTCAGGACCGCGCGCGGCGTGTCGGTCGCGGGCAACAGCCGCTTCGCGCTCGACACCGGCGGCCCCTCGGCGCGCGCGGTGCTCGCGGGCGGGATGGACGGCGATATCGAGGAGGACCAGATCTTCCTCGTCGCGACCAATGTCGCCGCCGATCGCGCCTCGGTCGGCCGCTTCGCCTATTGCGCGGTCGACGGCATCGGCGAGAAAATCCCGGTCGACGTCCTGCCGCGTGCGACCGCAACCGAGATCCTGACCGGCCTCGGCGACAATAATTGGTCGCGCCAGTCCTTCACCTACGACGCCGGCCTGCCGCAGCGCTTCCCCGCCGCGGGCGCCGACCGCGAGGCCGCGCTCGATCGCATCGTTCCCGTCAAATGCCGCCGCCCGCTGCCCCCCGGCCGCGAGATGGCGCTCGTCTGGGACGCGCGCATCAGCCAAGCGGGCGTCCCCGGCCGCACCGCCGGGCGCGATCAGCGCTTCGACCATGATGTGCGCCCCGCCTTCACCGCGAAAATGTCGTGCAGCCGCGTCAATCCGCAGGCGGGCTGCAACCCGATCAAGGATGTGACGCTGAGCTTCGCCTCGCCCGTCGCGCGCGAAACGATCCTCGCCGCGACGCTCAACACCGCCGACGGCAAAAAATTGACGCCGAAGATCGACGACGACGACCGGAACGACGCGTGGCTGACCACCGTCCGCTTCGCCGGCCCGCTGCCGCAGAATGTCGACGCGACGCTCGTGCTGCCCGCCGACGTCACCGACCAGAGCGGCCGCAAGCTGCAGAACCAGTCGAACTTCCCGCTGAAATTCCACATCGACCGCGCGCCGCCGCTCGTCAAATTCGCCGCCGAATTCGGCATCCTCGAAGCCGGCGAAGGCGGCGTGCTGCCCGTCACCGTGCGCGGCGTCGAAAACAGCCTCGTCCAGTCGAACCTCAAGATGCCCGCGACCGCGCTCAGGGTCGGCGACGACGACGCCGCGATCGCGCGCTGGCTGAAGCGCGTCGCCGACGCCGACGACACCGACTATCGCGAGGAAAAGAACGCCGCCGGCAAGGACGTCACGGTCAATTACACCGGCACGAGGTCGGTGTTCGACGGCGCGCCTTCGGGCGGCGAACGCCGCGACATGCAACTCGCGCCCCCCGCGGGCGGCAAGGAATTCGAGGTCGTCGGCATTCCCCTGTCGGAAAAGGGCTTCCACGTCGTCGAGATCGCGAGTCCCGAGCTCGGCGCCGCGCTGCTCGGCCGCAAATCGACGCGCTATGTCGCGACCGCCGCGCTCGTCACCAATATGGCGGTGCATTTCAAATGGGGGCGCGAAGGCTCGCTCGCGTGGGTGACCTCGCTGAATAGCGGTCTGCCCGTCTCCGGCGCCGAGATCCGCGTCACCGACGCCTGCACCGGGCGCCTGCTCGCGCGCGGTACCGCCGACAAGGCCGGCCGCCTCGCCTTCGCGGGCGGATTGCCGCAGCCCGAAACATACTCAAGCTGCCGCGACGATGCCGATCCGGCGAGCAGCGAAGGCCATGCCCTGATGGTCAGCGCGCGTTCGGAGGGCGATTTCAGCTTCACTCTCACCGACTGGGGCAACGGCATCCGCCCCTATGACTTCGACCTCCCCTATGGCTGGTCCGAACGGAGCGACATCCTCCACACAATCTTCGACCGCGCGCTCGTGAAGGCAGGCGAAACGGTGCATATGAAGCATCTGCTCCGCCGTCCGGTCGGCTTGGGCTTCCGCGTCCCCGAGGCGCTGGCGGGCAAGCTCCGCCTCGTCCACCGCGGCTCGGACACCGAATTCGAAATGCCCTTCAATATTGCCGCGACCGGCAGCGGCGAGACGGTATGGAATGTCCCCGCCTCGGCGCCGATGGGCGATTATGAACTCGTCTTCGTCACCAAGGACAAGGATGGCGAGGACAAGACGATCTGGTCGGGCCAGTCGGTCAAGGTCGACGAATATCGCCTGCCGACGATGAAGGCGACGATCACCGGGCCGAAGAGCGCACTCGTGCGCCCCGCCGCGGTGCCGCTCAACCTGTTCGTCGGTTATCTCTCGGGCGGCCCCGCGCCGAACATCCCGGTCGAACTGCGCACCAATTTCCGCTCGAGCTGGTCGCCGCCCGAGGATTACAGGGATTGGGATTTCGACGGTCAGCCGGTGAAGGAAGGCGTCGTCCAGCTCGACGACAGCGGCGACACCCCGTCGGCCGAACTACCGCTCGCGCGCTCGGTTCCCCTGAAGCTCGACGCCAACGGCGCCGCGACGACCAATGTCACCGTCGACCAGCCGATCACCGAACCGACGCTGATGGCGGCCGAAATGGATTATGAGGACGCCAATGGCGAGACGCTGACGTCGAGCCGCCGCATCACCCTCTATCCCTCGGCCGTCCGCCTCGGGCTCAAGACCGACGGCTGGCTGATGCGCGACAATGATCTCCGCCTCAATTTCATCGCGCTCGACCTCGACGGCAAGCCGATCGCCGGCCAGCGCGTTGCGGTCGCGCTCTACAATCGCGAGATCATCACCGCGCGCCGCCGCTTGATCGGCGGCTTCTACGCCTATGACAACCAGATGCGCACGACGAAGCTCGACGCGACCTGCTCGGCGACCACCGACAGGCTCGGCCGTGCGAGCTGCGCGATGGCGCCCGGCATCTCGGGCGAGGTCACCGTCGTCGCGACGACGCAGGACGCCGATGGCAATGAAGCGCGCGCGGTGCGCTCGGTCTGGCTCGCGGGCGACGATGACTGGTGGTTCGGCGGCGACAATGGCGACCGCATGGACGTGATCGCCGAAAAGCCCCGCTATGCCGCGGGCGATACCGCCAGTTTCCAGGTCCGCATGCCCTTCCGCGAAGCGACCGCGCTCGTCACCGTCGAACGCGAGGGCGTGCTGTCGAGCTTCGTCGTGCCGCTCAAGGGCACGAACCCCGTCGTGAAGGTCAAGCTGCCTGCCACCTACGCCCCCGACGTCTATGTCTCGGTGATGGCGGTGCGCGGGCGCGTCACCGGCGAGGAAAGCTGGTTCCGCAAGATGAAACGCGCGGTCGGCTTCAGGATCGAGAATAGCGAGGGCGCGCCGCCGACCGCCTTGGTCGACCTCGCCAAGCCGAGCTACCGCATGGGCATCGCGCGGATCAAGGTCGGCTGGGAAGGCCATCAGCTCGGCGTCAAGGTAAAGGCCGACAAGGAGAAATATTCGGTCCGCGAAACCGCGAAGGCAAGCATCGAGGTCAAGACCCCCGACGGCAAGGCGCCGAAGAATGCCGACGTCGCCTTCGCCGCGGTCGACGAAGCCCTGCTCCAGCTCGCGCCCAACGAAAGCTGGGACGTGCTGAACGCGATGATGGGCGAACGCACGCTCGACGTGCTCACCTCGACCGCGCAGATGCAGGTGGTCGGCAAGCGTCATTATGGCCGCAAGGCGCTCGAACCCGGCGGCGGTGGCGGCGGCGATCTCTCGGGCCTGACGCGCGAGGATTTCCGTCCCGTCCTCTTGTGGAAAGGCAATGTCCCGCTCGACGCCAGGGGCCGCGCCACGGTCGACGTGCCGCTCAGCGACAATCTCTCGGGCTTTCGCCTTGTCGCGATCGCCACCGACGGCTCGCAATATTTCGGTACCGGCGAAACCACCGTCCGTACCGTGCAGGACCTCGGCGTCTTCGCGGGCATGCCCGAACTCGTCCGCACCGGCGACACCTACGATGCGCGCTTCACGCTGCGCAACGGCACCGACCAGCCGATGGAGGTCACCGCGACCCCGACGCTGTCGCCCGCCGTCGCGACCGCGCCGCCGCTCACCGTCACCATCCCCGCGGGCGGCGCGGTGCCGATAAGCTGGTCGATGACCGCGCCCGAACAGGTCGGCCCGATCCAATGGACCGTCGATGCGGCGCAAAAGGGCGGCAAGGCCCGCGACCGCCTTGTCTTCGAACAGGTCGTCGAACCCGCGGTGCCGGTCGAAACCTGGGCGGCCAGCCTGTTCCGCGTCGGCCCCGCGACGACGCTGCCGATCGCGATCCCCACGGGCGCGCTTCCCGGCGGCTATGTCGATATCGCACTCGCAGGCACGCTCGCGCCGCCACTCACCGGCGTCCGCGACTATATGAGCGCCTATCCCTATACCTGCTTCGAACAGCAGACATCGCGCGCCGTGGCGCTCGGCGATGTCGGACGGTGGCAGGCGCTCGCGGGCGCGATGCCGACCTATCTCGATGACGACGGTCTGCTCCGCTACTGGCCGAACGAGCGCATGACGGGCTCGATCGAACTTACCGCCTATGTGATGAACGTGACCGCCGCGAACGGCTTCGCGATCCCCGAGGCGTCGAAAGCGAAGATGGTCAAGGCGTTGCAGGCGGTCGTCGAAGGGCGCCTCACCCGCAAGGGCTACGGCCCGTGGGATATCCGCCCCGTCCGCATCGCGGCGCTCGCCGCGCTCGCCCGCAACAACGCCTCGAGCGCCAGCCTTGTCGCAGCGATCGACGTGTCGCCGATCGACATGGCGACCGGCACGCTCGCCGACTGGCTCGTCGCGCTCGAAAAGACGCCGGGTGTGCGGAACGCCCCCGCGCTGCGCACCGCGGCCGAAGTGGAACTCCGCAAACGTCTCGTCTATGAAGGCACGCGCCTCGACCTCGTCGACGACGCACGCGCGCCCTGGTGGATGATGACCAGCGGCGACGAAATGGCGATCAAGGCCTTGGAAGCCGTGCTCGGCCGCAAGGGCTGGGAAGACGACGCGGGCAAGCTGATGGTCGGCGTCGCGCAGCGCCAGCGCAAGGGCCATTGGGACACCACCCCCGCCAACGCGTGGGGCGCGGTCACCGTCCGCCGCTTCGCCGACCTCTATCCGGCGAGCGCGATCACCGGGGTCACCAATATCAGCCTTGCGGGTGCCACCGCTTCGCAGAGCTGGCCGCTTCCCGCCGAGCCGATCTCGCCGCTCCGCGTCGCGCTCAATGCCGCGACGATGAGCCTGAACCATCAGGGCACCGGCACGCCGTGGGCCACCGTCAGCGTCAAGGCCGCGGTGCCGCTCAAGGAACCGCTCAACGCGGGCTACCGGATCAAGCGCTCGGTCAGCATCGTCAAGGCAGCGAACAAGGACCGTCTGACGCGCGGCGACGTGATCAAGGTGCGGATCGAGGTCGTCGCGGCCGCCGGCCGGACGTGGGTCGTCATCAACGATCCGATCGCGCCGGGCGCGACGATCGTCGGCAACCTTGGCGGCCAGTCCGAAATGCTGGCCGAACAGGCAGGCGGATCGGGCGCGCAGCCGAGCTATGTCGAACGCGGCAAGGATAGCTGGCGCGGCTATTTCGGCTGGATGCCCGCGGGCACCCATGCGGTCGAATATGTCGTGCGCCTCAACGGCTCGGGACGCTTCACCCTTCCCCCGACGCGCGTCGAGGCGATGTATTCGCCCGCGATCCGCGGCCAGTGGCCGAACGCGCCGATGACGATCGCGAACGTCGGGTCGTGATCGGACGGCGCACCAACAATATCCTCCCTGTCGCGCAGCGACGGGGAGGTGGCAGCGCGAAGCGCTGACGGAGGGGCCAATGGCGCACTGTTGCAGCCCCTCCACCATCCTTCGGATGGTCCCCCTCCCCATGCCTGTGGCACGGGGAGGATCTTTCAGGCCGTTCGATCGATGACACCCCGCAAACGGCGCTGGTTCGATATCCTCGCATGGGCCGCGCTCGCGGCGCTTGTCCTCGTCACCGCCGCGCATCTCGCGACGCGACCGCCCGCGATGCCCGCCTTCGACGACGTGCACGCCGACTGGCGCCCAAGCGAGGCGTGGCTCTACGACCGCGAGGGGCAATTGCTCGACAGCGAACGCGTCAATTTCGAGCGCCGCCGCCTCGCATGGGTACCGCTGAAAGACATCAGCCCGGCCGTCCGCGCCGCCGTCGTGCAAAGCGAGGACCGCCGCTTCTGGTCGCACGGCGGGGTCGACTGGCTTGCGATCGCCAGCGCCGCGCGAGCACGCTGGACAGGCGACCGATCGCGCGGCGCCTCGACGCTGCCGATGCAACTCGCGGCCTTCCTCGACCCTGGCCTCGCGCAGCCCGGCAAACGCGACTGGCGCACCAAGCTCCGCCAGATGCGCGCCGGACAGGCGCTCGCGGCAGACTGGTCGCACGAACAGATGCTCGAGGCCTATTTCAACCTCGTCCCGCTGCGCGGTGAAGCGCAGGGGATCGGCGCGGGCGCGCAAAGCCTGTTCGGCAAGAAGCCCGCCGAGCTGAACCGCACCGATGCCGCGCTCTTCGCGGGCCTCCTGCCCAACCCCGCCACGGGTGCCGAAGCACTCGGCCGCCGTGCGTGCCGCATCGCAAAGGAGAAGGATTGTTCGGCGATCCGCGCCGCCGCCGCGACGCTCGTTTCGGGCGAGCATGCCGCGCGCTTCGACCCCGCGCTCGCGCCGCATCTCGCCGTGCGGCTGCTCGACAAGCCCGGCAAGCGCGTCACCACCACCATCGACCGCCGCATCCAGACCGCCGCGATCGTCGCGCTGCGCCGCCAGCTCGCGGGCCTCGGCGCCGACCGCGTCCGCGACGGCGCCGTCGTCGTGCTCGACAATGCCACCGGCGACGTGCTCGCCTATGTCGGCGGCGTCGGGCTCAAATCGACCGCCTCGCAGGTCGACGGCGCCAACGCGCCGCGCCAGGCGGGATCGACCCTGAAACCGCACCTCTATGCGCAGGTCATCGAACATGGCTGGCTCACCGCCGCCTCGATCCTCGACGACAGCCCGGTCCAGCTCGACACCGCCTCGGGGCTCTACGTCCCCAAAAATTACGACCACAGCTTCAAGGGGCCGGTCAGCGTCCGCCACGCGCTCGCCGCGTCGCTCAACGTCCCCGCCGTGCGCGCGCTGGTGATCGACGACGTCCAGCAGTTCCGCGACCGCCTCTGGGCCCTGGGCTATCACGGCCTTGTCGAGGACGGCGAATATTACGGATTTTCCCTCGCCCTCGGCTCGGCCGAGGTTTCGCTGGTCGAACAGGCCAACGCATTCAGAACATTGGCGAATATGGGAAAATGGTCACCCGTCCATTTCACCGATATGCGCGATGATCGTGAAGTTCCCCGCCAGATCGTCAACCCCGCCGCAGCCTTCATAGTCGGCGACATCCTCGCCGACGCTTCGGCCCGCACCGACGCCTTCGGCGCCGACAGCGCGCTCCGCCTTCCCTTCTGGGCCGCCGCCAAGACGGGCACGTCGAAGGGCATGCGCGACAATTGGTGCATCGGCTTCACCGACCGCTTCACCGTCGCCGTCTGGGTCGGCAATCTCGAAGGCGATTCGATGCGCGCCGTCTCGGGCACCTCGGGCGCCGCCCCCGTCTGGCGCGACGTGATGCTCGCGCTCCACGCCGGCAATCCCGGTAAGCGGCCGACGATGCCCGAGGACGTTGAAACGCGCCAGATCAGCCTCCCCGGCACCCGCGAACCGCCGCGCCGCGAATATTTCCTCCGCGGAACCGCCCAAACCGAAATGGCCGCCGCGCCGCAAGCCGCGCGCCGCCCGCGCATCACCAGCCCGGTCAGCGGCAGTGTCTATGCGCTCGATCCCGACATCCCCTTGGAGCGCCAGCGGCTCGCGATCACCGTCAGCGGTTCGGTCGCCGGATACCGGCTGATCCTCGACAAAAAACCGCTCGGCGACGCCGATGCCGGGCAGCAAATTCTGCCGCGCCCGGGCGTCCATATGTTGACGCTAGTTGATCCAGGCGGCCGAATGATTGACCGAGTGCGCTTTACGGTACGGTAAAGCGGCACTGGTCCCCATCGAATGCCGCGTTGGCCCCATGAAATTAAGTTGCGCTGACGCGTGGAGCGTCTAGTCTGCCCCGCCATGAGACGGGCGGCAGTTCAGCCGCTCCCAAGGGGATGACTATGCTATTTGACCGCGTAAAGCCGTTGGATGCCATTTTGGCGACAGCGGAAAAAAAGTCGCTTACGCGCACGCTCGGCGCCTTCCAGCTGACGATGCTGGGGATTGGCGCTGTGATCGGGACGGGTATTTTCGTTTTGACCGCCGAAGCCGCGCAAAAGGCGGGCCCCGGCATGATGGTCAGCTTCATCATCGCCGGCTTCGTCTGCGCCTTCGCCGCGCTCTGCTACGCCGAAATGGCATCGATGGTTCCCGTCTCGGGCTCGGCCTACACCTATAGCTATGCGGTGATGGGCGAATTGATCGCATGGATGGTCGGCTGGGCGCTGATCCTCGAATATGCGGTCGCGGCAGGCGCCGTCTCGGTCGGCTGGTCGGGCTATGTGGTCGGGCTTATCGAACATGCCTTCAGCATAGACATCCCCTCGGCGTGGGTACTCGGACCGTTCGACGGCGGTGTGATCAACCTGCCGGCGATGTTCATCGCGGGCGTCGTCACCATGCTACTCGTGATCGGTACGCGCGAATCGGCGACGATCAACGCGATCCTCGTCGTTATCAAGGTCACCGCGCTTACGCTCTTCATCATTCTCGCTGTTCCGGTGATGAACATGGAGAATTTCGAGCCCTTCGCGCCGCTGGGCATCGGCGGCATCGGTGCCGCCGCCGCGTCGATCTTCTTCGCCTATGTCGGCTTCGACGCGGTCTCGACCGCGGCCGAGGAAACCAAGAATCCGCAGCGCAACATGCCGATCGGCCTGATTGGCAGCCTTGCCATCTGCACCATCTTCTACCTGCTCGTCGCCGCCGGCGTCATCGGCACCGTCGGCGCGCAGCCGGTCGGGATCGACGCCGCTGCGGGCCACGCGCTCGAACCCGGCAGCCGTGAACTTGCCGCCGCATGCGGCGCGATCGGCGATCAGGCCGTGGTCTGCTCGAAGGAAGCGCTGGCATGGACGCTGCGTGAAATCGGCTGGCCGCAGATCGGCAACCTCATCGGCCTCGCCGCCGGCCTCGCGCTGCCGTCGGTTATCCTGATGATGATGTTCGGTCAGACCCGCATCTTCTTCGTGATGAGCCGCGATGGCCTGCTCCCGCAGGCCTTTTCAAAGATCCACCCGAAATTCAACACGCCGCACGTGATCACGATCATCACCGGCATCGCGGTCGCGCTGTTCGCCGCCTTCTTCCCCGTGGGGCAGCTGGCGAACATCTCGAACTCGGGCACGCTCTTCGCCTTTGCCGCAGTGTCGATCGCGGTGATGGTGATCCGCCGCACCGATCCCGGCCGCCACCGTCCGTTCAAGACGCCGCTGATCTACATCACGGCGCCGATCGCGATCCTCGGCTGCCTCTATCTCTTCTTCAACCTCGACCAGAAGAGCATCAACCTCTTCCTGATCTGGGCCGCGATCGGGCTGGTCGTCTACTTCGTCTACAGCCGCTCGCGCAGCCATGTCGGTCTCGGCCATGTCGAAGTGCACGAGGACGACACCGACGCACCGCCGCCGCCGGTCCCGCCTGCGCCGTCGTTCAACTGACGGTCCGAACACCAACAGGAAAGGGGGCTTCGGCCCCCTTTCTTTTGCCCGCTATCGAATGGATTCGGGGACGCTGGCAACCGGTTGCTGACGCCCGCGCCATCGTCCCCCCGGACTTGATCCCGGGGCCCATGACTTCGGCGCCGCGGTGTATTCCGGATAAAGTCCGTGATGACGAATGTCCGCAAGCCATTCCGAAACGGCCGGCCAGCGGCAACGAAACTTGATGCGGCCTTCAGTAGGGTGACTTCGGTGCGGTTCCCGGCCGGGTGAACAGCTTGCCGCGCTCCGCCCAGAAGACCAGGGTCAGCCCGACCACCGCGCTGATCAGGAAGGCATAGGCCAGCGGCAGCGTCGTGCCATCATATTGCTGCCCGATCGTCGCGCCCACCGTCGCCGCGAGCAGCGTCTTGGCAAAGCTCTGATAGGAGGAGGCAACGCCGGCCATATGACCGAAATCCTCCATCGCGATCGACCCGAAATTGCTGCCGATAAAGCCGACGAGACCAACGTTGACCATCATAAGCGCGGTGAACATCCACAAGGTCTCGGCCCCGCTCAGCGCCGCGACGATCTGCAGGATCGACGTTGCCATGAAGGCGAAGACCGCCGACTGCGACACGCGCCGCGCCCCGAACCGCTCGACGATCGCGGCGTTCGAGAAATTGGCGATCGCGATGCCGACCGCAACGCAGGCGAAGATCAGCGGGAACATCGCCTGCGCCCCGAACACTTCCGCGATGATCTGCTCGCTGCTGTTGAGATAGCCGTAAAGCGCGCCTTGCATCATCCCCGACGCGATCATGTACCCCGCGGCGCGGCGGTGCCGCGTCACGGTCGCCCAGCCCGCGACCATCGTCCTGAGGTCGAGCGGCCGCACATCGGCGGGGGCAAGCGTCTCGGGAAGGCGGCGGAGCCAGAACAGCATCACGATCGACATCACCGCGAGCACGATGAAGATCGCGCGCCAGCCCGCCACTGCGGCGATCCCCGCACCGATCGTCGGCGCGATGATCGGTACGATCATGAAGACGAGGAAGATCAGCGACAACCTTTTCGCCATCGCATCGCCCGCGAAGAGGTCACGGATCACCGCGACGACGATGACGCCGAGCGCGGCACTGACCAGTCCGTGGATGAAGCGCAATACCAGCAGCATGGCAAAGCTCGTCGCGAGCCCACACCCGATCGCGAGCGCCAGATAGGCGAACAGCGCCGGGACGAGCACTCCCTTGCGCCCGAACCGGTCCGACAGCGGCCCATAGAGCAGCGAACCAAAGCCGATACCGAGCAGGTAGATCGAGATGACATGCTGGCGATCGTTGGCGACGGTAACGCCCAGCGCCTCGCCGATCGCGGGCAGAGCAGGCAGCATCGAATCGATGGCGAGCGCGTTGAGCGCCATGACCATCGCCATCATGACCACCATTTCACGGTCGCCCGGCAGGCTCCGTTGGGGGGATTGGGCCGGCTTGTGCATGGCAGCAGCCTATGCGCCCCCGCCGCCGTTTTGGATACCCCCAATAGCCGACCAAGCCCAAAGGCATTGCTATGCAAGGCAAAAGGCCGCCCCCGGCCGAATCAGGCGGGGACGGCCCTTCGCATTTTCGTAGGCGGCGGTTTAACCCTGACGGGTGCCCGTCATAGCCATCGAACCGAACGCGCCGGCCTTGATCGTTCCAGTCAGCGCATCGCCGTCGATCGTCGCTTCGCATTCGAGCGTCATCGGCATCGGCACCTTCATGTTCATGGTCCAGGTCAGCTTGTTGCCGTCGACCTTGCCATTTTCGACATCGAGCGAACCCATCGCGCCGGCATTCTGACCGGAGAAGCTGCCACCGTCGCTCTTGACAGTGAAAACCGACTTCTGGTCGCCCATCGGCGACTTGGTGACGCAATCATAGCTGCCATCGACTTGGGACATAGGAACTCTCCTTACTGAAACTGTTGTTAGTTATCGAGAGACACCGTTTCTACCGGCAAACCCAATACGTCAAGCTGCGGTTTTACGGTCGCGGCGTCGCCGACCACCACATAGACGAGGTCGTCGGTGCCAAGCGCACTGCGCGCCGCTGCGTCGATCTCGGCCGGTGTCATCGCCTCATAGGTCGCGGGCAGTTTTTCGTAATAATCATCGGCGCGGCCGAATTTCACGATATTGCGAATGCCGCCGAGCACGTCGCCGGAGGTTTCGAAGCTGCCCGGCAATTCGCGCACGCTACCGTTGGTACTCCATTCGCGCTCTTCCGCCGTTACACCCTTCGGACCGAGGAAGGCCTTGAGGTCGCTCTGCAGCTCTTTGATCGAATCGCCCGTGCGATCGGCTTGCACCGGCGCCGATGCGACCCAGGCGATGCGGTCCATGTCGCTCGATATGCGTGTGCGGACGCCGTAGGACCAGCCCTTCGTCTCGCGCAGGTTCATGTTGAAGCGCGACAGGAAATTGCCGCCGAAGATGTCGTTCGCGGTGCGCAGCGCTTCGAGGTTATCGCCACCCTTCGCGCCCAGCACCTTGCCCGCGAGGATCACCGACTGCGGCGATTTCGGCCGGTCGAACAGCAGGATGCGCGGTTTCGGCGTCGGGATCGCAACCTCGAAATGCTTCGCCGGCTTCGGCGTCGCCGGCGCCTTCCATTGACCCAGCGTCGCGTCGAGCTGCTTCTTCACTTCAGCGAGCGTGGTGTCCCCGACGACGAAGATGCGCGCATTGTCGGGGCGAATCCATGTCGCATGAAACGCCGCGAGTTGGTCGCGCGTCGCCGCAGCCACCGCCTTCGCGTTGCCGAGACCCGACGGCGGAATGCCGTAGGGATGGTCGGCGCCGTAAAGCACCGGCATCAGAACCCGCGACGCGATCGCGTTGGGATTGTTGAGTTCGGCTTTCAGGCGATTGAGCTGCTGCGCGCGGACGCGTTCCAACTCCTTGCCGTCGAAGGCGGGGTTGCGGATATAGTCGGCAAGCAGGCCGAGCGACGCGCCGAGATTGGGTTTGAGCGCGAACAGGCTGAATACCGTCTCGTCGGCATTGGCGGTCGCATCGATCTGTGCGCCGAGCCGCTCCTTCGCTTCGGCAAAGGCGATCGAATCGAGATTCTGTGTCCCTTCGTCCATCAGGCTTAGCATCAGCGACTGGGTTCCCAGTGCGCTGTGCGGGTCGGCGGCATAGCCCGCGTCGAAGCTCACCGCGACATTGACCGTCGGCACCGTCGTGCGGCGTGCGAAGACGAGTTCGACGCCATTTTTGAGCGTGGTGCGTTCGATCACCGGGAAGTCGAGTGCCTTCAAGTCGGCAACCGCGGGGAATTTCGAGCGATCGGCAAAAGACGAGGCGCCGCCCACGTCGGGGCCCACATTTCCAAGCGCGGGATTCCAGTAATGGTCTGGCTGAACCGGCGCCGCGATCTTGCCGGCCGTCACCGCGCCACCGCGATTCTCGCCGCCCTCGGTGCGTTCGCCCGGCGTATAGGTCAGCGAAAAGGCCGGGCGCGACAGCCATTTCTGTGCGATCGCCTTCACCTGCTCGGGCGTCGCCTTCGCCATGCGATCGAGCTCGACCTTGTAATAGGCGGGGTCGTTCGAATACAGCGCGCCCTCGGCAAGCGTCACCGCCTTGCCGCCGAAGCCGCCCACGGATTCGAGCCCCGCGATCGTTCCGCCGAGATAGCTTGCGGCTGCACGCTGCAGTTCGTCGGCGGTCGGGCCGCTCGCAAGGAACGCCGCGATTTCCTCGTCAAGCCGCTTCGCAACGTGCGCCGGATCGACGCCATCCTTGACGTCGGCCTGGACGAGCAGGATACCCGAATCCTCGAACGGCGACGCGCCTGCCGATACGCTGACGGCGACGGGGTCCCGGCGCACCAGCGCATTGTCGAGCCGCGACGACGACAGGCCGCCGAGCACCGTCATCGCCATCTGCAGCGGCACCGCCTCGGCATCGTTGAGGCCAGGGATCGTCCACATGCGATAGATGCGCGTCGTCGGGATCAGGTCCTTGACCTCCTTGGCGAGCGGCGCGGGCAGCGTGGGGACAGCCGACGCCGGTGCCTTGATTTCGGGACCTCGCTTGATGTCGCCGAACCAGCTCTGCACCTTGGTCTTCGCCGTGGCGACGTCAATGTCGCCCGCGAGCACGAGTACGGCATTGTTCGGGCCGTAATTGTCGGTGAACCACTTCTTTACGTCGGCAAGGCTCGCCGAATTGAGGTCGTCCATCGAGCCGATCGTGCTGTGGTGATAGGGGTGTCCCGTCGGAAAGAGATTCTCGAAAATCTCGTAACGGAGCAGGCCATAGGGATTATTGTCGCCCTGCCGCTTTTCATTCTGGACGACGCCGCGCTGATTATCGAGCTTTTCCTGGGTCACCGCACCGAGCAGATGCCCCATGCGGTCGCTTTCGAGGAACAGCGCCAGGTCGAGCGCGCCGGTTGGCACCGTTTCGAAATAGTTGGTGCGGTCGAGGAAGGTCGTTCCGTTGCTGTCGGTCGCGCCGACCTGCTGCAGCGGTTCGAAGAAATCACCGGGCGCGTTTTCCGACCCGTTGAACATCAGATGTTCGAAAAGATGCGCAAAACCCGTCTTGCCCTTTGGCTCATGCTTCGACCCGACGCGGTACCACACCGATACCGCAACGACGGGCGCCTTGCGATCTTCGTGCACGATCACGCGCAGGCCGTTGTCGAGCGTGAAACTCTGGTAGGGAATGTCGACCGCCTTCACCAGTTCGGCAACGGGCGCGGCTTTCGCGGCTTTGGTCTTGGCGAGTACCGGGCCCGCCGAAACGAGCGAAGTGGTAGCCGCCAATGCAAGGGCGAAGCGATGGAAACGGGGCATGGGGATCCTCTTGTTCGGAGGCGGACCTGATCGGCCCGCTTGCGACCGGTGCCGGACGGCACTGTATCAACGGTTTAGGACAGTGCTTCCGGGCTTTCAAGGCCGATAGAAACGTGCCCCGCTCGCCTTCAGCGCCGCCGGATCGAACAGCACCGGTTTCAGCTTGTGCGCCACGAAAAGCGGTGCCTGATCATTGTAATGCGGACTGTCGGGCCGGGTCGTCGCCGCCCCGAAAGGCTGGATCGATTCGGACCGCACACGGCCGTCCTTGTCCCAGGTCACGAACATGATGAAGCTGTCGCCATGACGCACCTTCAACCGCCCGTCAGGTTCGGCGTCCCACAATGTCGAAGCGCGCACGGTATCGTTGCCGCCATCGAGCGGCAGGTCGACCCGGTTCGACCCTTCGCCGTGGCGCAGCCGCAACACGGTGCCGAGCCTGGGATCGAGCCCGTCAAAATGCTCCTGCAGATGCGCGACCGTTTCTTTGAGCACGGTGCGGGGATCGGGCTCGGCGCGGCGCTGGTAATGGCTGCCGTTCGCCGGGCGCAGAACCATCAGCGCCAACGCGTCGCCCTTCCCCCGGCCGTCGAGGTTCCAGTCCCATTCGCGCAGCAATTTCTGCGCCCGCGCCAGCGCCGGATCCCCCTTCGTGTCGAGCGCGAGCAGCCGATTCATCCACGCCTTCGCATAGCCGGTCTTCGCATAGGCGGTGTCATATTTGATCGCCTTGAGCCGCGCCTCATCGATCTGCCCCGATGCCTCGAACAGTTCGATCAGCCGCGCCGCGCGGTTGGTCATGTCGTCCTCGATCCCGAGCAGGGGCGAGAAGGCGGCGGCGTCGAGTTCGTCACCCGGACCCGCCGCGATCCACGGCGTGTTGTTCGCGTTCATGATATAGCCGGAGCGCGGGTTGACGAGCGCCGGCACGCGATCGAACGGCAGCGTCTTCGTCCAAAGATCCGCCGACGTGTCGCCGGGGAGCACGCCGCGCCAGTTGAAACCCGCCGGTCGGTCGGGGAACATCGCATTGTAGAAGAGGCCGATATTACCCTTGGCATCGGCATAGACGAAATTGGTCGCGGGCACGCCCTGCCCCGCCATCGCCGCGCGCCATTCGGCAAAATTCCTTGCCTTGTTCAGCCGGTAATATTGGGTAACCATATTCGCCTGATCGATCCCGGCATAGCGGATCGCGAACGCGCCGTTCGCATTCTTCACCACCGGCCCGTGGACCGAGCGATAAACAGTGCGCGGAACGGGCAGCACGAACGGCCCGACCTTGACCTTGAGCCAGATGCGTTGTTCCTCGAGCGGCCGCCACTCGCCGTCGAAGCGGTAATTCTTTCCGCGGTCGTCGAGCGTCAGCTTGTAGACATCGATGAGATCGGGACGGTTCACCGTATTGGTCCAGCCGAGATATTTGTTGTGCCCAAGGAAGGGATAAGGCGAGCCCGGGAAGTTCGCGCCCGCAAAGTCCCACCCCTCCCCGCTGTGCACGATCAGCTCGTACCATGCGACGCCGCCGGTCCACGGCTGGTGCGAGTTCGACACGAGCCGTGTCGCGCCATCGGTGGACCGCGCGGGCGCTACCGCCATCGCGTTCGATCCATTGTCCGCGGGGTCCGTCCCTACCGGGGTCAGCTCGCGCGGAACGAGCTTGCCCGCCGCGTCGAGCGCGGGCCCGCCCTCGCGGGCAGGCGCCTTGTCCTCGACGAGCGACCCGAGCACCGAATCGAGCCCGAAAAAAAAGGGCGAGCGCAACACGAAACCCGCGACGACATCCTCACCGGTCACCGGAAACAGCGCCGACAGGCGCACCTCATCCGGATGCTTGTCGGCATAATGGTTGAGACCCGCCGCATAGGCGGTGAAGAGCCTTTTCACATCGTCGGGCAACCGTGGCCAGTCACGCTTCGTCGTCGCGCGAACGCCGAGCAGCGCTTCGGCGTAGTCGATCTTCGCGCCATCCTCGCCCAGCATGGCGCCGGCGCGTCCGCGCGTCATCGCGAGCACTTCCTGCAGCGTCGCGAAATCATCCTCGGCATGGGCATAGGCAACGCCATAGGCGACGTCGGCATCGGTCCTTCCAAAGATGTGCGGTACGCCGAACCTGTCGCGTGCGATGCGAACGTCGGCCGGCTTGAAAGCAGGCGCGGCCGGTGCCTCGGCGGTCAGCGGCTCCCACACCGCCAGCCCGGTGGCAATCAATGCCAGGACAACTACCAAACCGATCAGAAATTTGCGCATCGTCGCTGGTCCTCCGCGGCCGCTCGGCCTGGTTGCGATGCGTCATGGCGCAAATATCCGGATGGGGAAAGACTTGCCCTTGTGTTGCACAATAGCAACACTATCTTGCGCGGCGAGAAAGGGGCTTTCTGAATGAACCTCGAAAAATTTACCGACCGCGCCAAGGGCTTCCTGCAGGCGGCGCAGACGATCGCGATCCGCATGAACCATCAGCGGATTTCGCCCGAGCATATCGCGAAGGCGCTGCTCGAAGACAATCAGGGTATGGCTGCGGGGCTGATCGCCAACAGCGGCGGCGACACTGCGCGCGCCGTGCAGGGCATCGACGCGCTGCTCGCCAAGGTGCCCGCCGTGTCGGGATCGGGAGCGCAAGCGACCCCGGGCCTCGACAATGACGCCGTGCGCCTGCTCGATCAGGCCGAACAGGTCGCCGCGAAAGCGGGGAGCGAATTCGTCGCCGTCCAGAACATCCTGCTCGCAATGGTGCTGGCGCCGAGCACGCCGGTGGGCAAGGCCTTCGCCGACGCGGGCGTAAAGCCCGAGGCGCTGAACGCCGCGATCGCCAAGCTGACCGGCGGCCGCACCGCCGATACCGCTTCGGCCGAGGATCGCTACGACGCGCTTCAGAAGTTCGCCCGCGATCTCACCGAAGTCGCGCGCGAGGGCAAGCTAGACCCGGTCATCGGCCGCGACGAGGAAATTCGCCGCACCGTGCAGATCCTCGCGCGCCGGACCAAGAACAACCCGGTGCTGATCGGCGAGCCCGGCGTCGGCAAGACCGCGATCGCCGAAGGCCTCGCGCTGCGCATCGTCAACGGCGATGTACCCGACAGTTTGAAGGACCGCCGCCTGCTCGCGCTCGACATGGGCGCGCTGATCGCGGGCGCCAAATATCGCGGCGAGTTCGAGGAACGCCTCAAGGGCGTGCTCGACGACGTGAAGGCGGCCGAGGGCGAGATCATCCTGTTCATCGACGAGATGCACACGCTCGTCGGCGCGGGCAAGGGCGAGGGTGCGATGGACGCCTCGAACCTCCTGAAACCCGCACTGGCACGCGGCGAACTCCACTGCATCGGCGCGACGACGCTCGACGAATATCGCAAGCATGTCGAAAAGGACCCAGCGCTCCAGCGGCGCTTCCAGCCGGTGTTCGTCGGCGAACCGACGGTCGAGGATTCGATCTCGATCCTGCGCGGTATCAAGGAGAAATACGAACTGCACCACGGCGTGCGCATCACCGACGGCGCGATCGTCGCCGCCGCGGCGCTGTCGAACCGCTATATTTCCGACCGCTTCCTGCCCGACAAGGCGATCGACCTGATGGACGAGGCGGCGAGCCGCATCCGCATGGAGGTCGAATCGAAGCCCGAGGAGATCGAGAGCCTCGACCGCCGCATCATCCAGATGAAGATCGAGGAGGCCGCGCTCGGCAAGGAAAGCGACGCCGCGTCGAAGGACCGGCTCGCGACGCTCCAGTCCGAACTCGCCAATCTCGAACAGCAGTCGGCCGAACTCACTCAGAAATGGCAGGCTGAAAAGGACAAGATCCACGCCGAGGCGAAGATCAAGGAAGAGCTCGACGCCGCGCGTTCGGCGCTCGATCAGGCGCAGCGCGCCGGCGATCTCGCGAAGGCGGGCGAGCTCAGCTACGGCACCATCCCCGGCCTCGAGAAAAGGCTTGAGGAGGCACAGGCCGCCGCAGGCAACGCGATGCTGCGCGAGGAGGTCACCGCCGACGATATCGCCGCGGTCGTGAGCAAATGGACCGGCATTCCCGTCGACCGCATGATGGAAGGCGAGCGCGAGAAGCTGCTCGGCATGGAAGCGACGCTGGGCCAGCGCGTCATCGGGCAGGATGAAGCCGTCCGCGCAGTCTCGACCGCTGTCCGCCGGGCGCGCGCCGGGCTACAGGACCCGAACCGCCCGCTCGGCTCGTTCCTTTTCCTCGGCCCGACCGGCGTCGGCAAGACCGAGCTCACCAAGGCACTCGCGCGCTTCCTGTTCGACGACGACAATGCGATGGTCCGCATCGACATGTCCGAGTTCATGGAGAAGCACAGCGTCGCGCGGCTCGTCGGCGCGCCTCCGGGCTATGTCGGCTATGAGGAGGGCGGCACCCTCACCGAAGCGGTCCGCCGCCGCCCCTATCAGGTCGTGCTGTTCGACGAGGTCGAGAAAGCGCATGCGGACGTGTTCAACATCCTCTTGCAGGTGCTCGACGACGGGCGCCTGACCGACGGACAGGGGCGCACGGTCGACTTTACCAACACGCTGATCATCCTGACGTCGAACCTCGGCAGCCAGGCGATCGCCGCGCTTCCCGACGATGCGCCGGTCGAACAGGCCGAACCCGCAGTGATGGAAGTCGTGCGCGCGCATTTCCGGCCCGAGTTCCTGAACCGGCTCGACGAAATCGTACTCTTCAACCGCCTGGCGCAGCAGCATATGGGCGGCATCGTCGATATCCAGGTCGCGCGGGTGCAGAAGCTTCTCGCCGACCGCAAGGTGACGCTCGACCTGACGGACGCCGCGCGCGCATGGCTCGGACGGGTCGGCTATGATCCCGTCTACGGCGCCCGGCCATTGAAGCGCGCGGTGCAGAAATATCTGCAGGATCCGCTCGCCGATCTGATCCTGAAGGGCGAGGTCAAGGACGGATCGACCATCAGGGTCGACGAAGGCGACGGGGCGCTGAAACTGACTTCGGCATGAACAAAAAAGGGCGGCGGAAATGCCGCCCTTTTTCTGTCCCGCTCAGCCCCCTAGCAGATTCGGGTCGGTGGACAGCCGCTCCCCTTGCTGGAAAAATGGTCCACCGTGTCGCGCGAATCCTGATTGCCCTGCACCCAAAGTTTTTTCCACTCGTCGTTGCTATGGCAGACGCGCGCCTTTTTCACGAGTGAGCCGATCTCATCGATCTTGCGGCACTTGATATAGTTCGGATCGGTCGACGCCAATCCTTCGTTATACGCCTTGATCTCGGCATTGGTCATCGTCGAGGCCGGACGGTCAAGCGGCGCGCGCTCGATCGTGACAGGAGCGGGCGCCGCAACGGCGGCGAGAACGAACAGCGCCATCATATGCATGACCGTCTCCCCTAACGCGGCCGTCCGATCATGGGCTCCGACTGGTCTCGCGGCTCCTGCCCGTTGTTGAAGCTGCGCGAAACAGTTTCCAGCGTATCGCGTGCGCCCTGATTGCCCTTGTCGGTAATGCGTCGCCACTCGGCATTGGTATTGCAGACGCGCAGCTTCCTGACCAAAGAGCCAATCTGATCGATGCGACGGCAGCGGATATAGTCGGGAGAGTCCGCGGCGCGCCCCATATTATAGGCGTCGATTTCCTCACCCGTCATTTCCGACGGCACGCGTGCGAGCGCTGTTTCGGGCTCGCCCGCACCGGCGGTCGAAGCCGTCGACAGGCCGACGAGAATTACAAGAATCGCGGTCTTGGGCATCAGATGTTCGCCTAAAGGGGCGCCTGCGTAGCGATCAGTTGGAGCTGCTGCCGGCCTTGCTCTGCATCGCCTCAGCGGTCTCGCGCGCGCTGGTGCTGCCCTTCTCGAGCGCAACCTTCCACTGCTCGTTCGTGTGGCAGACACGGTTCTTCTTCACCAGCGAGCCGATCTCGAGCGATTTGCGGCACTTGATATAATAGGGATGGGTCTGTGGCAGCCCTTCATTATAGGCTTTGATCTCGGTCGGCGTCATCGCCGATGGCGCTTTTTCCGGGGGTGCGCGATCGGCGGGCGCGGCTTCGGCAGCAAAAGTCGCGGGTGCTGCGATCAGAGCTGCCGCGACAAAAGCGGAAAAGCTGGTCTTCATGGCAATCCTCCTAACCGCGGGCCCGCCCGCAGCCTCCATCAACCATCATATTGGTCGCGCGGGTTTTCGCAAAGCTGAATTTCGGCACAGGATGGGCGGCTCCTTCAACGCGGCACCGCATAGCCCGACCCGTCAGCTGACGCGAAATAGCGCCGCAGCAGCTCGCATTCGCCGCTAGTCAGATGCGGGTTCCACACGTCAAAGATCAGCACCGCGCGCAATTCATCGCTGTCGTTCCATGCCTCATGCTCGATCGTGTCGTCAAAGGCGAAAGCCTTGCCTTCCTCCCACGCCCGCGTTTCGCCCCCGACGCGAAAGCCGCAGCGGGGCGGGACAATCAGGGGCAGGTGAACGATCGCCCGCGTGTTGGTGACCCCGGTGTGCGGCGGAATGCGCGTTCGCGGCTTCAGCATCGAGAAAAACGCGCTCGGCGCGCGGCCGGGAATGCGCGCTCCCGGGATGGCGGCGAGCGCTGCCGCCGTGACCGGGCAACGATCGAGCACCGGCTGGTTGGGCTCGCCATACTCCCACAGGAAGCACGCGCCCCAGTCGAGCCGGTTGTCGAGATCCGACCAGATCGACGCCGGCGAGCCCGCTTCCATCCGGACATAGGGCCGCAGCGCCTCGCCCGGATCGTCGAGCAGCGACTGCAATTCGCTCCGGATCGCATCGGTCTGCGCCTCGATCGCGCCCAGCCACGCGAAATGAGCACGATCGAAAAATTCGTCGGCGGGAAGGAACGGGTAGTAGACCCCTGCACATTCATTCCGATAGATGCGCCGCCGCCCGAGCGCGCTGGCGATAAAGGCCTCGCCGCGCCGCGCTTCGGTTTCCGACAGTTCGCCGCGCATCGCGCCGAATGCATCCGATGCAGCGGCATACATTGTCCCGGTCGCGCCCGTGACAAATTCCTGTCCATGCGCCAGCAATGCTTCGAGCGACGGAGGGACCGGGCTCAGCTGCGCGCCGAGCGCAATGGCAGCGCTCCACGCCGCGAGTGCGGCACCTTTGTCGCCTTGCGCCTCATGCCGCTCGCCCTTGCGAATCCACGCCATCAGGTCGCGGCGATCGATCGCCAGCGCCGCATCGAGCGCCGCCAGTTCGCCCTCCTCATCGCCAAGCGCGCGCCAAGCGGACGCGAGGTTGCGCTGAAGCGCTCCCGAGTGCGGATCGCCCGAAATCGCGGTCAGGAAATGTTGTACCGCGGCAGCGGGGTCGCCCGCTTGCAAGGCTGAAACTCCGAGCCGATTGGCCTCTACGGCCGCGGCGGGTGCGGGTGTGCTGGTCATGGCCATGCTTGCCATCGACGGGGGCAATCGGCAAGGTCGTTTGATGACCGCCGCGCCTTCTGTGACCGCTATAATCGACGATGCCCGATGGCTGGCGCATCGCTATGATCCCGGCCACGATGCGTTTCATTTCCGGCGCGTCACGCGTGCTGTGCGGAGCGATGTACCCTTTCTGACCGATCTGCATCTGGGCGAAGAGAAGTCGCCCTTCGTGCTGGGGCGGGCCGATTGCCGGGAAGCGCTCTCCGCCGCGCCGGCGCCGCTGCATTTCCTGTTTCATTCTGCCTATTGTGCATCGACCATGCTGGTGCAGGCACTCGACCGGCCGGGTTCATCGACCAGTCTTTCCGAGCCAGTACTCCTCAACGACATGGTCGGCTGGCGGCGGCGGGGGGCGAACTCGCGCGATCATGCCCGCGTGATGGACGATGCGCTGGCGATGCTCGGCCGCGGCTTCGGGCCGGGTGAGGCAGTTATCGTCAAACCGTCAAACATCTTCAATCCGCTTGCACGCGGCGCCCTGACACTGCGGCCCCAAGCGCGCGCGATCCTGCTCTACGCGCCGCTGCGCCAGTTCCTGCTATCTGTCGCACGCAAGGGTATGTGGTGCCGGCTGTGGTGCCGCGAACTGCTCGAAGGTTATCTCGCCGACGGTTTCGTCCAGCTCGGGTTCGAAGCGCGCGATTATTTCCGCCAATCGGACCTGCAGGTCGCGGCGATCGGCTGGCTCGCACAGCAACAGGTTTTCGCCGCGCTGCTCGCATGGGCGCCAGGACGGATCGCTTCACTCGACAGCGAGATGTTGACGCTTGATCCCGTTGCCGCAGTGACGGCCGCGATGGATCATCTGAGGCTAACCGGCGACCGCGCAACGATTGCCGGCCATCCGGCGCTCGGCCGCAACAGCAAGTCGGGTGCACCCTTTACCATGGGCGAGCGACAGCGCGACCTCGCCATCGCGGAAGCCGCCTATGGCGAGGAAATTGCGCAAGTCGTCGGCTGGGCCGAAGCCGTTGCGGGTCAGGCTGGCATTCCGCTCACCCTGTCCGGGCCGCTTCTGACGCGCTGACGCCAACCTCACCCTGAAGATCGAGTTACGCTACATTTTCTTCCGCGCATGAAAAAAGGGGCGGACATTGCTGTCCGCCCCCCGATTCTTGCCGAAGCGTGAAGTCGACTAGAACTTCAGCTTCGCCGACACCGCGTAACGGCGGCCCAGCGCGTCATACGACGACGGGAAGGTGTTGCCGCTGTTGTAGGTCGTCGAACCGATCGAGTTGCCAACGATCGGCGGCTTCTTGTCGAGCAGGTTCTGTACCGTCAGCGTCACGGTCAGATTGTCGCTGACGCTGAAGCGGCCGGTCAAGTCGAAATAATGTGCCGCCTTGATCTTGCGGAACTCCGGATTGACCATGCAACCTTCGGGGTCGGCGCCATCGAAGTCGGGGCAACCCTGATCCGCGATCGGCAGCGGCACGCCGTCTCCGTCGACGTTGGCTGCGATGGCGGCCGCACGGTCCGCTTCCAGCTGCGCCGGCTCGAACGACACCGAGTCCTGCCAGCGCCACAGCAGCGACAGGTCGACCTTGTCGAAGCCGAGCGTGAAGCGCTGCGAGAACTGGAACTCGGGCTGGATCGAGCCCGTGAACGAGCAGTTCACGCTGTAGTAGCCGACGCATTCGCGGTTGAGCGACGACGCCAGGTTCACGTCCGACTTGAACTTCGACGAATGGGTCCAGTTACCCACGAACGACCAGTCGAGGCTGGCAAAACCGAGATCGGTGTTCCAGTTCATCAGCAAGTCGATGCCGTCGGTGAACAGGCGACCATTGTTGTTCGTCTGGCCGAAGAGGCCCGGCGTGGTTGCCGGATCACCGTCGAGGCCGCCGGTAGCCGGGTTACGACGAATGATCGTACAATTCGGATCGGTCGCGCTGGCGGCGGTCAGATTGTCGAAGCAAGCCGAGATGATGTCACCCGGCAACGGTGCGCCGATCACATTGTCGATCTTGATGTTGTAATAGTCGACCGACAGGTTGAAGCGCGGCAGGAAGTCCGGCTGGAACACTGCACCGATGGTCCAGGTGTTCGCCTTTTCCGGCTGCAGCGCCAGGCTGCCACCCGCGTTGATGTTGGCCTGAGCGGCCGTCGGGTTGGTGATCGAACCGATCTGACCCGGCGTGGCGCCTTGCGCAATACAGACGGCTTCCAGGTTGGCGTTGACTTCCGGAGCGCTGCCCGCGCAGGGGTCGATGCCGAGGTTGGTCAGGCCGACCGACAGCGGCGTGAACAGTTCGCCGATGTTCGGAGCGCGAACCGCGCGGCTGTAGTTACCGCGGATCTTGACGCCCGCACCCGGTTCCCAGCTACCGCCGGCCTTCCAGGTCCAGGTGTCGTAACCACCGGCGCCCTTGATGCTGTAATCCGAATAACGGATACCGGCTTCGAGGGTCAGGCTTTCGAAGAACGGCTTGTCTTCGATCAGCGGCGCGACGATTTCCGCATAGGCTTCATAAACGTCATAGCCACCGTCGATGTCGGGAGCGGCGCCGCCGGCACCACCGAGCTCGCCCGGGGTCTTGGCGAGAAGATCCGACGATTGCTGCGCGGTGTAGCCACGATATTCACCACCGAGAGCGAAGCCGATCGGCTGCACTGCGCCGGGCGAGGCGAAGCCCAGGTCGCCCGAGATGATCGCGCGAACCTGCGACAGCGTCGTGCGGTTGGTCGACGTGCTCGATTCCGAAAGATAATCGGCCATTTCCGGCGTGATCGAGCCTTCGGGACCGAAGAGGTTGACGGGAACGCAATCCGCATTGCCGCTCTGGCAGGTCACGCCATCGTCGGACAGCGATGCTTCGCGGAAACGCGACTGCAGCGTGTAGCCGTTGATGCTCTGGATGTTCTCGGATTCGCCATAGGCGCCTTCGATGTTCCAGTCGATCGTGTCGGTGATGCCGCCACGCGCGCCGACGCGATAGTCGAAGAAGGTCGTCTGATATTCGCTGATACGCGGACCGACTTCGGGGGTACGGCGCGACAGTGCGGTCGTGACCGTCTGATAGCCCTCGTCGTCCGGACCGGTAGCCGCAGCGGCTGCAGCGCATTCCGCAGGCGTGAAGCGCGGCGTGTAAAGGCCCGAATCCGGATCAGCCGTGTTGAAGGCGCAGAACTGGTTGCGCAGCGATTCCGGCAGGAACGGGTTGTTGAGGTTGATCGTCACCGCGCCCCCGAAAGAACCCGACGGTGCGATGATCGTCGACACCTTGTTCTTCGAGAACATGCCGCGCGTGTAGACTTCAACCGAGTCCGACACTTCGTAGTTCGCCTGCGCGTAAATGTTAAAGCGCTCGAACGGCGTCTGGAAAATATTGTCGGGGTTGAAGTTGAACGATGCGAAAGGCGCAACGGCCTGGCCGGCGGCATTGATCTGACGGACCGGGCCGTTCGCGACGTCGGGGTCGGTGTTTATCGAACCATCGGGGTTCAGCGGACGGGTGCCCGAGAAACGCGACGGAACCGCCGTGCCCGAGCCGCCATTGCCGCCGGTATAGCTGTCGACCTGGAAGAACGAGAAGTCGCGATCACCCTGATAGATGGGGTCGGCCGACTGGTAGCCGATGCTCAGAACCGCGTTACCGCGACCGTCGTCGAAGTTCGCGCCGACGGTGGCATCGACGCGGAAGACGTTACCGTCGCCCTGTTCGGTGATCTGGTTCGAAGCGGTGACTTCCAGACCCGCGAAATCGCGCTTGGTCACGAAGTTCACCACGCCGGTGATGGCGTCGGCGCCATAGGTGGTCACGGCGGCGCCGGTCAGCGCGTCGACGCGCTCGATCAGGGCCAGCGGGATGTTGTTGAGGTCGACGCGGCCGTTGACGTCCGACGGAGCGACACGGTTGCCGTTCAGGAGGACGATGTTGCGGGTCGAGCCAAGGCCACGAAGATCGACGTACGAACCGCCGCTGTTGCCGTTGTTGACGGCCGAACCCATGCTGGGAACGACGCCGGGCATTTCGCGCAGGACTTCTTCGGCGACGTTCGACTGCTTGAGCTCGATCGTGTCCGAGGTCGTGACGTTGACCGGGGTCGACTGTTCGAGGTTCGGGTTGCGGATCAGCGAGCCGGTGACGACGATTTCCGACTGAGCGGCGCCTTCCTCTGCTGCGTCCTGCGCATAGGCAGGAGCCGAAACCAGGGCGACGCTCATCACGAGCGGCGCAGCGCCTAGCTTCAGCTTGGAATATTGGGTTTTCTTCACAGTGCAGTCCCTTGCTACTGGTGGATTGAATTACCCGGACCCCCAGACGCGACGACGCAAAGCCGACGCGCACAGATGCCCCGATAGCGTGCGGGATGAAACTTCGATCCTGTCGAGTAAAGCGAATTCCCGGGACAATCGGCGGTTTCGGCGGGCATTGTGACGTATTTGCAACAAACGCGGAAAAGGACGAAATACAATATGCTGCGTCGCGTCATCCGCGACATTTTGTTTCACTGGTTACGAAATATCATCGTGACGGGATGATCTAGCCGCCGATCGGCCCCGCGAGCTTTCCAGGGTCGAGACGCGCGTCGCGCCATTTCAGTCCCCAGTGCAGATGAGGACCCGTCGCCCGCCCGGTACGGCCCACCGTGCCGAGCGGCTGCCCCTGCACGACACGATCGCCCGGCTTCACGTCGAGCCGCTGGCAATGAAGAAAGGCGCTGCTCAGACCCATGCCGTGATCGACGATCAGCAGATTGCCCTCGAGCGTGAAGGGCGCGCTTGCAGCCAGAACGACCACGCCGTCGGCGGGCGCGACAAAGGGCGTTCCGGCGGTCACGGCAACATCGGTGCCGCTGTGATAGCTGCCCGGCTTGCCCTGATAGATGCGCTGCGACCCGAAGAAACCGGACAGCCGTCCCGTCACCGGCCAGCGGAATTTCTGCCGCCAGCCATTGGAATCGACCTGCATGTTCCGCGCGGCGGCAATCTGCGCCAACTCGGCCGGGCGCCGCCGCTCGAAGTCGGCGTCGCTCGATGCGCCGCCACGATAGGGCGCGTTGACATGCTCGAGCCGCCAGTTCCCGGCGGTGACGGCGATCGAGCGCTCGACCGTCCGCCCGTCGACGAGCGTCGCGGCAAGCGTGGCACTTGCTCCGGCATCGCGATCAAAGGCGATCAGGAAGCGGCCGTCGGGGGCAACCGGGACCGCCTTGCCGTCGAAGGTCAGCATGCGCGTGTCGCTCGGGGCCTGCCCGACAATGACCGCACCCTGTTCGGCGCGCCCCGACAGCGTGAAGTCAGGGTGCTCCGGTGCGCGCGGTGGATCGGGTGGCGGTGGCGGCGGCTGAACGGCCGGCTCCGGGTCGGGTCCGGCCGCGATATCGGCCGACGGCACGCAACCGGCAACGACGCCCACAATCGCCAGCCCCGCCGCAAGCAGCAGCCAGAGCCTCGCGAACCTCATGCCTTACGCGCGGCGTCCAGTTCGGCTTTCACCGATATCTCTGCGGTGGCATAGGGCTCTTGCCGCGCGACCGACCAATAGCGCAGCTCGTCGAGCCCGATCGGTACGCCGGTGACCGCGCACAACACATGGTCTCCGGGTGCAAGGACACGAAAACCGTTCGGTCCGTACTGGAGGCGGGCGAGGCGGTTGCGGCTGGCTATCAACATGAGTCTGGGTCCGTTCGGCGGTAAGTCGTTGGCTCCACTATAGCAGCATCGCGCCGCGCGACCAGCCCCCCGGGCCCCGGGAGCAAGCTCAGAAAAGCTCGCCCTGCCCCCGTTTCGGCTCCGCCGAGGGAGGCTTGCGTATCGGTTTCGGCGCCACAGGAGAACCGTCGCCCCCACCGACCGCGACCGGCACCTCGCCGTCGGCGAACTGCAATTGCAGCGATCCGACGGCGCGCGCCTTGGCAGCGGTCGTGACGATTGCTCCGTCGCTGTCGCGCACCATCGCATAGCCGCGCGACAGCAAGGCGCGCGGGTCGAGCGAGGTCAGCAACCGCCCCAGCCCTTCGAGCAACGCCCGGTCGCGATCCCAGCGCCGCGCGAGCAGGGCGGGACGCAGCGCCGCGCCGCGCGTAGCCAGCCGCTCCGAAATCACCGCCAGCCGGTGACGCTGGCTGCGGTCGAGCCGGTCGCCCGCATCGTCGAGCCGCTGGCGTTGCGGCGCATAGAGTGCATCGCGTTTCGGCAGGTGGCGCGCCAATGCGGTCAGCCGTTCGCCCGCCAGCGCCTGATGCCGGTTCGCCGCCCCGATGATCCGGCCGTTCCACGTCGCGAGCTGCGCCTGCAGTTCGGCGCGCACCGGCACCGCCATCTCGGCCGCCGCGGTCGGGGTCGGCGCGCGCACGTCGGCGGCATAGTCGGCAAGTGTCACGTCGGTCTCGTGCCCCACCGCGCTGATCGTCGGGATGCGGCAATCGGCGATCGCGCGCACGACGACCTCCTCGTTGAACGCCCACAGATCCTCGATCGACCCGCCGCCGCGCGCGACGATGACGAGATCGGGGCGTGGCACGGGTCCGCCGGGTTCAATCGCATCGAAACCGCGGATCGCACCAGCGACCTGCGCCGCCGCGCCGTCGCCCTGCACCAGCACCGGCCAGATGATGACATGCGTCGGGCAGCGGTCGGCGAGGCGGTGGAGAATGTCGCGGATCACCGCCCCGGTGGGCGAGGTCACGACGCCGATCGTGCGCGGCAGATAGGGCAGCCGGTCATATTTCCGCTCGCGGTCGAACAGCCCCTCGGCGCCGAGCCGCGCCTTGAGCTTTTCGAACAGGAGCATCAGTGCGCCTTCGCCCGCCACCTCGAGCGTATCGACGACGAGTTGATACTTCGACCGCCCCGGATAGGTGGTGAGCTTGCCGGTCGCGATCACCTCGATCCCGTCCTCGGGCCGGAACGCGAGGCGTCCAGCCTGCCCCTTCCACATCACCATGTCGATCAGCGCATTATCGTCCTTCAGCGCCGCATAGAAATGCCCCGACGCCGCGCGTTTCGCGCCCGACAATTCACCGCGCACGCGTACGCGTGCGAAGCCATCCTCGACCGTGCGCTTGATCGCCGCAGACAATTGGCTGACCGACAAGGCAGGCGCATTGTCGCCGGGCGCCGCCTCGGCTAACAGCCGCGCTTCGGTGCCATCGTCGGACGCCGTATCGGGAAAAGGGACTGACATGAATATCCTGCTGGTCGGATCGGGGGGCCGCGAACATGCGCTCAGCTGGCAGTTGGCACAATCGCCAAGCTGCGCCAAGCTCTATGCCGCACCGGGCAACCCGGGGATCGAGGCGCACGCCGAATGCGTCGCAATCGCCGCCGACGATCTGGACGGCCTGATCGCCTTCGTGAAGGCGCATGCGATCGATTTCGTCGTCGTCGGTCCCGAAGCGCCGCTCGTCGCCGGCCTTGCCGACCGTCTCCGCGAGATCGGCATCCCCGCCTTTGGTCCGGGTGCCGCGGCGGCGCGGCTCGAAGGATCGAAGGGCTTCACCAAGGATCTCTGCGCGCGCGCGTCGATACCGACGGCCGCTTACGTCCGCTGCACCAGCGCCGACGAAGCGCTCGCCGTGCTTGAGGGCTTTTCGATCCCCGTCGTGATCAAGGCCGACGGCCTCGCCGCGGGCAAGGGCGTGATCATCGCTGAAACGCGCGAAGACGCCGAAGCCACGATCGCGGACATGTTCGATGGCGCCTTTGGCGGTGCGGGCGCCGAAGTGGTGATCGAGGAATTCATGACCGGCGAGGAAGCGAGTTTCTTCGCGCTCGCGGACGGCAAGGAGGTCATCGCCTTCGGCAGCGCGCAGGATCACAAGCGCGTCGGCGACGGCGACACGGGCCCGAACACCGGGGGCATGGGCGCCTACAGCCCCGCTCCCGTCCTCACCACCGATCTCGAAATCGCGGTGATGGACCGCATCATCCGGCCGACGGTCGCGACGCTGGCGGCCGAAGGAACGCCCTATGTCGGCGTGCTGTTCGCCGGACTGATGCTGACAAACGAAGGCCCGAAACTGATCGAATATAATTGCCGCTTCGGGGACCCCGAATGCCAGGTACTGATGATGCGCTTCAAGGGCGATTTAGCCGCGCTGCTCCACGCCGCCGCCACCGGAACGATCGCCGCAGCCGAAGCCCCCGCCTTTTCGCACGACTATGCGCTCACCGTCGTTATGGCGGCAAAGGGCTATCCGGGCACGCCCCAAAAGGGCGGCGTGATCCACCGTATCGCCGATGCCGAGGCGGGCGGGGTGCGCGTCTTCCACGCCGGCACCGCGCGCGAGGAACGCGCGATCGTCGCCGCGGGCGGGCGCGTGCTCAACGTCACCGCGACGGGCAAGAGCGTGACCGAAGCACAGACACGCGCCTATGCCGCAGTCGACAAGCTCGATTTCCCGACCGGCTTCTGCCGCCGCGACATCGGCTGGCGCGAGGTCTTGCGTGAAGGGGAGTGACGTTAAGGTAGACCCGGCACACAAGCCCGCATAGGCTGGCGGAAAATCTCAAGCGGAGAAGATCATGACCTGGCTTCAGGAAAACTGGATTATCGCGGTTGTCGGGCTCGTCGTGGCCGTCGTGCTGCTCTGGTGGCTGTTCGGTCGCTCGAAGCCCGAAGAGATCGCGCCCCCGACCGTCGAACCGGCGAAACCCACGAAGCCGCTCGAACCGGCAAAGCCCGAAATCATCGCCGCCGAGCCGGCGCGCTTCAAACCGATCGAACCCAGGCCGCAGCCGGCCGCTCCCGCACCGCCGCCGCCCGCACCCGAACCGGCCGCCAGGGCTCCGGAACCCGCGCCCGCCGCCGAGCCGGCTCCCGAAGCCGCAACCTCGGCGCCCAAGCCGGCAGCGAAGTCCAGAACCGCAGCAAAGCCTGCCACAAGGAAAGCCGCACCCAAGGAGCCGACGGCGAAAACCGCTGCCAAGCCGGCGGCAAAGACGCCAACCAAGGCAGCGGCCAAACCCGTCGCGAAAAAGGCGCCCGCGAAGCCGGCACCGGCCGAAACGGCGGTCATCCCCGAAGAACCGGCCGTACCGCCGCCGTCCGCGGCGAAACCTGCGCCCAAGCCCGCGGCAGCCAAGGCCGACAATCTGCAACTGCTGAAGGGCGTCGGCCCCAAGCTCGTCGTGCTGCTGAACGGCCTCGGCGTCACGGATTTCCGGCAGATCGCCGACTGGACCGACGCCGACATCTCGCGGATCGACCCCCAGCTTGGCGTCTTCCAGGGCCGCATCGCGCGCGACAATATCGTCGACCAGGCAGGCTATCTCGCGCGCGGCGACAAGGCCGGATTCGAGGCGAAATACGGGGCCCTTGGCGGCGAACTCTAGACGCTGTCGCGACCTCGGCCCTTTTTGGCGCTGGTTCAGAATATCCCCGAAGCGAGCCCTTCCGCCAGCGCAGCACCCAGATCGCGGGCCTCGGCGAGGCGGGCTGCGGGAATCGTCTTCGGCGCGAGGATCGCCTCGGGGGTTTGCGCGTCCGTGTTGACGATCACGGGATCGGCGACGCGTTTCAGTCGCCAGCCGGTCGCGATGCGGTCGAGCTGACGCTGGGCGTTTTCGCCGTCCGATCCCGCGCAGATGATCGTCGCATAGGGGCGTCCCTCGAGCCGGCCGAGACACGGATAATAGCAGCGATCGAACATCTCCTTCATCGCGCCCGAGAGCGCGGCGAGATTTTCGGGCCCGACAAACAGATAGCCGCCGGCCGCTTCCAGCATCCGGGGAGTTACAGCGTCCGCCGCGACGAGTTCCGCAGTCCCCGCCCCCTCGGCAGCGGCACGCGCGAGCGCCTCGCTGCCGCCGGTGCGGCTGTGCCAGACGATAAGCAGGTGCGGTGCGTCGGTCATACGGCGATGCTTGCCAAGCACCGGCACGCGGCGCAAGCTGCCCCGAAACATGGGGGAGACAGATGATGCGCCGACTGACCGCCCTGCTGCTCGCCGGCAGCCTGCCCTTTGCCGCGACCGCGCAGGACGCCGCAAGCGACGCGACGCGCACCGCACAGGCCGAAATCGCCAAACGCTTGCCGCTGAGCGATGCGCGCGACGAGGCCAATGTGATGCGCGGCAAGCTCGCCGAGATTCCGGGCGGGGTGATCCAGACGGCAGACGGCAAGACGGTGTGGGACCGGCGTCCGTATGAGTTTCTGAACAGGGCAGAGGCACCCGATACGGTGAACCCGTCGCTGTGGCGGCAGGCACGGCTCGACGCGGTACACGGATTGTTCGAAGTCGCGCCGGGAAAGATCTGGCAAGTGCGCGGTTACGATATTTCGGTGATGACGATCATCCGCGGCAAGACCGGCTGGATCGTCGTCGATCCGCTCTTGTCCGAAGAGGCCGCGGCGGCGAGCTGGAAGCTGTTCGCCGACACGGTCGAGGCGAAATCGGGCAAACGGCCGATTAAGGCAGTCATCTTTTCGCACAGCCACAGCGACCATTTCGGCGGTGTAGGCGGCATCGTGACGCCCGAACAGGCGAAGGCCGAAAAGATACGCGTCATCGCGCCGCACGGCTTTTCGGAGGAAGCGACGTCGGAGAATGTTCTCGCGGGCGGGGCGATGGGGCGCCGTGCGCTCTACATGTTCGGCGCGATCCTGCCGCCGGGCGAGCGGGGTCAGGTCGATACCGGACTCGGACCGAAGCTGTCGTCGGGGACGATCGGCTACATGGAACCGACCGAGACGTTGAGCGACAAGGGCGGGGAATTGACGATCGACGGGCTTGTGTTCGAATTCCTCGACGCGGGCGGCACCGAGGCGCCGTCGGAATTCGTCTTCTACATCCCCGCCTACAAGGCGCTGCACACTACCGAGGTCGTGACGCACACGCTGCACAACGTGCTGACGCTGCGCGGCGCGCAGGTGCGCGATGCGCTGCGCTGGTCGAAGGTGATCGACGCGATGCTGCTGAAATGGGGCGGCAAGGCCGAGGTCGCGATGGCCTCGCACCACTGGCCCACATGGGGTGCGGGCGAGGTGACGTCTCTGCTCGCCAACCAGCGCGACGCCTATCGCTATGTCCACGACCGCACGTTGTTCCTCGCGAACCGGGGCGCCACCTTGCACGAACTCGCCGACCAGACCGCCGAGGCGCCGGTTCAGGCAGGCGATTTTTCGACGCGCGGCTATTATGGCACGCTCAACCACGACATGAAGGCGACCTATCAGCGCTATTTCGGCTGGTGGGACGGCAATCCCGCCAACTTCAACCCGCTGCCGCCCGAACAGTCGGCGCCCAAATATGTCGCGCTCGCGGGTGGGGCCGACAAATTGCTCGCGGCGGGACGCGCGGCACTGGAGGCGGGCGACTATCGCTGGGCGGCCGAACTTCTGAACAAGCTCGTCTTCGCGCAGCCCGACAACAAGGAGGCACGCGCGGCGCTCGCATCGGCCTACGACCAACTTGGCTACCAGGCTGAGTCGGGCGCATGGCGGAACTATTATCTCGCCGGCGCGGCGAGCCTGCGCGGCAATGCGGTCGAGGCGGCGACGAGCAACGGCCAGAGCCGCAGCTTCGTGAGCGCGATCCCGACAGCCGTCTTTTTCGACGCACTCGCGACGCGGTTCGACGCGGCGAAAGGAAGCGCGATCAGGGGTAGCTTCCAGTTCGTCCTGCCCGACAGCAGGGAAAGCGTCGCGGTCGTCGTCGGCGGCGGGGTCGAATTCCCGCGCTACGGTATCACCGACCCCGCACCGACCGCGACCGTGACGATCGACCGCAGGATTCTCGACGAGGCGATGATGGGCCGCGCGCAATTTCCCGCGCTGATCCAGTCGGGCGCAATCCGGATCGACGGCGACCGCATGGCGTTCCTGTCATGGTTCGCGATGCACCCGCCAGCCGACCCGCGCTTCAATGTGGTTGTGCCTTGATGGCCCGAACGACTAACAGAGGGATATGACCGATACCCCCATCGCGCATCCGACCGACCCCTTCGATCCCGACGCCATCAATGCCATCGAGGGACTTAACCCGGTCGACCCCGCCTATACGCAGGTGCTTCGCATCGCGACCGCGCTCAACCTGATCCCGCTCGCTATCGGGGCGAGCGTGTTCGACGCGCTGCTGATCCGGCATATCGACGGACCGTACGGGCTGATCACGGTGGCCGCCTGGCTGATCGCGATCATCGTGATCGTCACCTTTCCGTCGCGGCGCGTGTCGCGCTGGGGCTACCGGATCGGCGAGGGGCAATTGCGCGTCGCGCGCGGCTGGCTGTTCCGCACCGATACGATTGTGCCTTTCGTGCGCGTCCAGCATATCGACGTCGGACAGGGGCCGATCGAGCGCTGGTTCGGCCTGTCGCACCTGATCGTCCATACCTCGGGCACCCACAACAGCACCGTGACGCTGCCCGGGCTGCACAACGACCTCGCCGCCGCCATGCGCGAGACGATCCGCCGCCATATCCAGACCGACTTCGCATGAGCCACGACGCCACGATTCCCGCAACCGGCGCCGAGCCCGACTGGCAGCGGCTGCACCCCGCGACGCTGGCGCTCGCCATCGCCGATCTGGGGCCGCGGTCGCTGCAGTTCCTGCCCGCTGTCGCTGCGCTGGGCTTCACCGGCAACTGGATCTGGATCGTTCCAGCAGTCGGCGCCTTCCTCCTCATCTCGCTGCTCGCTGCCTGGTTCCAGTGGCTGCGCTTCCGTTTCCTTGTCGGCGAAGATGAAATCGTGATCGAAAGCGGTGTCTTTTCGCGCCAGCACCGCACCATCCCGTTCGACCGCATTCAGGACGTCAGCATCGAACAGGGGCTGGTCTCGCGCGCGCTCGGCATCGCCAAGGTCGGATTCGAGACCGGTGCGGGCGGCAAGGAGAATGATGCGAACCTCGATGCGATCGCGCTCGGCGCGGCGCAGGCGCTGCGTACGACGATCCGCGCGCATCGCAGCGGCGAGGCGGTGGCCTCGCCCGCCGCCACGGCCGACGCGGCCCCGGCCGCACCCGCCGCCGAGGACCGGCTGCTCTTCGCGATGGGGCCGCGCCGGCTGCTCGTCGCCGGCCTGTTCAATTTCTCGCTCGCCGCGCTCGCCGTCGTCGGCGCGGCCATGCAGTTTTTCGACAATCTGCTGCCGTTCGACTTCAACATGTTCAACCCGATGGACTGGATCGACCTCGCCGAACGATATGGGCTGGGCGACTGGGTCTATGCGCATCGCTGGATCGCCGGGATCGGCGCCGCGCTGTCGCTGCTGCTGATCGGCTTTGCGAGCGGGATCGCGACGATGGTCTTCGCCAATTGGGATTTCCGCCTGACGCGCGAGCCCCGCGCGCTCCGCCGCACCCGCGGCCTCACGACGCGCACCGACGTCGCGGTGCCCGTCAGGCGCGTTCAGGCAGCGATCCTCGTCACCGGCTGGTTCCGCCGGCGCTTCGGCTGGCACGAGCTTCGCCTGCAAAGTCTCGCGAGCGACGGCGAAAAGGAACGCGATCATCAGGTCGTACCCTTCGGCAAGCTGGGCGAAATCGACCCGGTGCTGGCCGAGGTCGCGATCGCGCGGCCCGATCCCGGCCAGGTCTGGCAACACAGCCACCGGATCGTCGCGCTGGGCCCGGTGATCGGCGCGATATGCGCGACGATCGGCGGCGGGGTCGCGCTGTGGCTCGGCAACGCGGTCGGCTGGCTCGGAATCGGCGCGGCGCCGCTGATCGCACTCATCGCCTTCTGGGCGGCGCGCTTCCATCAATGGGCGGACCTTGGCGAACAGGTCGCGATCCGGCGCGGCTGGTGGAAGCCCAAGACGACGCTGCTGCCGCACGCATCGGTGCAGAGCGTCGACCTCAAGACCGACTTCCTCCAGCGTCCGCTCGGCCTCGCGACGCTCGTCTTCGGCGTACCCGGCGGCAGTTCGCTCGCAAGCCACGAGATACCCGCCATCCCCTTCGGTGCCGCAGACGACCTGCGCACCCGCATCCTCGCCGCAAGGGCGCGGCGATGAGCGAAGCCGCACTCGGTATCACGCGCTCGATCGTCGGCCAGCCATGGCACTGGCGGCGGATGAGCGCCGACACGGGGGCCGAGAATCTCGCGCCCGACGATCTCGTCACGCAGTTGCTGCTCGCGCGCGGCGTGACGCGCGACGAACTCGACCGGCAGCGCACGCCGACCTTGCGCGGTTTCATGCCCGACCCGTCGCTGTTCCGCGACATGGACGCCGCCGCCGCGCGGCTCGCCGACGCGGTCGAGCGCCGGGAAGCGGTGACGATCTTCGGCGACTATGACGTCGACGGCGCGACTTCGGCCGCGCTGCTCGTGCGGCTGCTTCGCGGATTGGGGCTCCCGGTCGGCGCCTATATTCCCGACCGGCTGATGGAAGGCTATGGCCCCTCGGGCGCCGCGCTGGTCAAGATCGGCGAGGCGGGATCGAGGCTTGTCGTCACGGTCGATTGCGGCGCGCAGGCGTTCGACGCGATTTCGGAAGCGAAGGCGGCGGGGGTCGAGGTGATCGTCGTCGACCATCACCAATGCGCGACGACGCTGCCCGAGGCGCTTGCGCTCGTGAACCCGAACCGGCTCGACGAAGAGCCCGATGCCGCGATCCACGGCAATCTCGCCGCGGTCGGCGTCGCCTTCCTGCTCGGCGCCGCGCTGCTCCGGACGCTGCGCGCGCGGGGTTTCTTCGCAGGCCGCGACGAGCCCGCGCTGATCGAACTGCTCGATCTTGTCGCCTTGGGCACGGTCGCCGACGTCGCGCGGCTCACCGGCTTCAACCGCGCGCTGGTGACGCAGGGGCTGAAGGTCATGGCGCGCCGCGGCAATGTCGGGCTTGCGGCGCTGATGGACGCCGCGCGGCTGACCAGGCCGCCGAGCGCGAGCGACATGGGCTTTGCGCTCGGTCCGCGGATCAACGCCGGCGGACGCGTCGGCAAGTCGGACCTCGGCGTGCGGCTGCTCACCACGAGCGATCCGCAGGAAGCGGCCGAAATCGCGCAGGAGCTCAACCGGCTGAACGAGGAGCGCCGCGCGATCGAGGCGGCCGTGCTCGAACAGGCGATCGAGGCGAGCCTGGCATGCGGCAACGCCCCCGTCGCGATCGTCGCGGGCGAGGGCTGGCATCCGGGCGTGATCGGCATCGTCGCCGGGCGTCTGAAGGAACGACTGCACCGCCCGGCGATCGTGATCGCGGTTGACGAGGATGGTGTCGGCAAGGGGTCCGGCCGTTCGATCAGCGGCGTCGACCTTGGGGCCGCGATCCTCGCCGCGAAGGAGACGGGGCTGCTCGTCGCGGGCGGCGGCCACGCGATGGCGGCGGGGCTGACCGTCGCGAAGGACAAGGTCGATGCCTTGGGCGCCTTCCTGAACGATCGTCTCGCGGCCGACGTCGAACGCGCGAGCGGCGACAAGTCGCTGCTGATCGACGCGGTGCTCGCACCGCGCGGGATCAATCCGCTCTGGTGCGATGCGATCGAGAGCGCCGGGCCCTATGGCGCCGGCTGGCCCGCACCGCGCGTCGCGACAGGGCCGGTACGAATCGTCGAATCGGGGATCGTCGGTACCGACCATGTCCGCCTGATCGTGTCGGGTGACGACGGCGCGCGCTTCAAGGCCGTCGCCTTCCGCAGCGCCGAGACCGAGCTGGGACAGGCCTTGCTCCATGCACGCGGACGCAAATTATGGCTCGCCGGACGCGCAAAACGCGACGATTGGGGTAGCCGACCGGCGGCGGAGCTGCATCTGGAGGACGCCGCCTGGGCCGATTGACGGGGCTCGGCGCAATATTTTTGCGCAGGCGTACGTCCCTGTGCTTGACCGCGCCGGAACGCGCGTATAAGGCGCCCGCTCACCGATCAGACGGCCCCTTCGTCTAGCGGTCTAGGACGTCGCCCTTTCACGGCGAAAACACGGGTTCGAGTCCCGTAGGGGTCACCATCGGCAACAGGAGCGGTCGGCTCCATTCCACGAAATTTCCGACCCTCAAGGCCCCTTCGTCTAGCGGTCAGGACGCGGCCCTCTCACGGCTGAAACACGGGTTCGATTCCCGTAGGGGTCACCAGATCCGGGGGCTCACACCCCCCACAGCCTGTCCCCGGAGGCCATCGACAGGCGCGGCCCCCGGGCAGCAGGCCCATCGACACCTAATCGACGCTCGCATGCGGCAATTGCGGTGTCTCGGCGCCGCCCCATATCTGGCGCGCACGCCCTTTGAGGTGCGGGTCATAGGAGTCGCTCCACATGTCCACATAGCTCGCCGCGGCCCACTCGTCCCACTGCCGTGCCATCTTGCGCACGCGGTCGGGCTGGCCGGCGGCAAGGTCGTGCATTTCGGTGCGATCGGTCGCCATGTCGAAGAGCTGCCACGGCTTCTGAAAACCGGCGACAAGCTTCCATTTGCCGTCCCGGACGGCACGGTTGCCTTCATGCTCCCAGAAGATCGGCTTGACGCGCGTCAGCGCCTCGCCATGAAAGGCGGGAACCATCGAGCGGCCCTCCATCGGCAGGATGGCGTGCCCGTTGAAGTTCCGGGGATAGGCGGCGCCGGCGAGTTCGACGAGCGTCGGCATGACGTCGATCAGATGCCCGGGCTCGCGCACGAGCGTTCCGCGCGCCTTCGCGGCGATGCCGCGGGGCCAATGCGCGATCAGCGGCGTCGCGATTCCCCCCTCATAAGTGTGGTGCTTGTAATATTGGAAGGGCGCGTTCTGCAGCGTCGCCCAGTTCATTCCCGTCCAGACCACCGACTGCGCGCTGCCCGGAAGCCCCTCGCCCTTGAGCCGGCCATCGGGCCCGCTTTCAGCAGTGCCGCCATTATCGCTCATCAGCAGGATCAGCGTATTGTCGAGCTCGCCCGATTGCCGCAGCCGATCGACGAGCGTGCCGATCGCGCGATCGACGCGATGGATAACCGCTGCATAGACCGCCATCATCGTGTCGAAACGATCCTTGTCCCCGGCCGACAATTTGTTCCAGTCGTAACTGCCCGGCAACGCGGCAGGCAGCTCGGCGTCGGCGGCGATGATGCCGAGCTTCTTCTGCCGCTCGAACCGCTCGCGCCGGATGACCTCCCAGCCGCGCATGTACCGGCCCTTGAACTTCGCCACATCCCCGGGTGGCGCCATCAGCGGAAAATGCGCGCCGACGAAGGGCATGTAGAGGAAGAAGGGTTTGCGCTGTTCGCGCGCCTCGCCCACGAACTTCGTCTGCCAGTCGACGAACATGTCCGACGAATACCAGTTGCCCTTGCCGACACGCGGCGAGTTCGCCGGGACCCGCTCGCCGTCGATATAGACCGACTGCGCCAGCGGCTGGGGCTGATCGGGATAATAGAGTTCGCCCGAGGGCGAGGTCAGCGACCGGTCGAAACCGCGCTGCCAAGGGCCGACGCCGCGCGAGATACCGAGATGCCATTTGCCCGCCATCGCGGTGAAATAGCCCGCCGATTTCATCACCTCGGCAAGCGTGACGACCCGATCCGAAAGTTTGCTGTGCAGGCCTTTCGAACCCGGCACCTGAACCGATTCGAGGTGCCCCAGCCCCGCCTGATGCGGATAGGTGCCGGTCAGCAGCGACGCGCGCGACGGGCTGCACCGGGCATTATTGTAGAATTGGGTGAAAGCCAGCCCGTCGCGGGCAAGCGCATCGATATTCGGGGTCGGAATCTCGCCGCCGAAGGCGCCCATATCCGAAAAGCCGACATCGTCGAGCAGTATGACGACGACGTTGGGACGAACGGGTTGCGGGCGGGCCGGCGCTTCGGCTGCGGCCGCTGCGGAGGGCAGGATGCCTGCCGCGAGGGTGGCGAGAACACAGCTTGAATGGGTCAGCAGGCGGACGACGCGTTTGATATTCACCGGATTCTCTCCCTCGTTCGAAATCGCGTTATAACCTATATATCATATATATATTGACTTTCTTTATCCGGTTGGTCAACGTCGCGATCGAGGCGTTGACGGGAAGGTACGAACAGCTGCTTGAAGTCAGGGTTTGCGGCCGTGCCCGGCACACCCCGATCTCCTCGCAGCCCCTCTCCTTCTCACCGGCGCCGCAAAGGCAAAAAATGCCTGAATGGGGACGTTGGGAGAGGACAGGATGAAGAAGCAAACAGGCTTTGCGACCGCGGTATCGGTGCTCGCACTCATCGCGAGCGCGCCGGCATGGGGACAATCCACCGACGCCGGGGAAGCTCCCGCAACCGGGACGATCGCCGACGCGCCACAGGGGGCCGACGATGCGATCGTCGTCACCGGCATCCGCCGTTCGCTCGAACGCGCCGCCGACATCAAGCGCGAGTCGGTGCAGGTGGTCGATGCGATCGTCGCGCAGGACATCGGCAAGCTTCCCGACCCGACGACCGCCGCCGCCTTGCAGCGCGTACCCGGCGTCCAAGTGTCGGTGAACCGCAACAACGAACTCGGTGACGTGCGCGTGCGCGGTCTTCCCGACGTGCTCACCACGGTCAACGGCCGCGAGGTGTTTTCGACGATCGGTCGCAACTTCGACCTGCAGGACATGCCCGCCGAGGCGCTCTCGCGCGTCAACGTCTTCAAGTCGCAGACCGCCGAGCTGACCGAGGGCGGCCTTGCCGGGGTGATCGACCTGCAGCTCAACCGCCCGTTCAATTTCAAGGATCCGACCGTCGTTGCTGCCGCCCGCGCCAATTACGGCGACCGCGTCGACAAGATCAATCCGCAGTTCAGCCTGCTCGCGACCGATCGCTGGGATACGGGCATCGGCGAGATCGGCGCGCTGATCAACGGCACCTATTCGAAATCCGACTATTACCGCGCGACGACCGTGCTGTTCCAGCGCCGTAGCACCAACACCGCGCCGTTCAACACGCCGGGTTATGTGATCCCCGGCATCCTGCAGAATTTCCCGCAACAGGGCTTCATCGAACGGCATCAGTTCAACGGCGCGCTGCAATGGCAGGCTTCGCCGTCGCTCGAGGTTTATGCCGAGGGCTTCTACACCTACTTCCGCGACCGGGGCAGCCGCAACGGCGCGAACATCCAGCCCTTTACCACCGGCACGACGATCACCGACGTCACCCCCGGCACCAGCTGCATCAACACCTACGTCCGTTCGAACGGCAACAATCCGGTCATCCAGACCGACGCCGAGGGTGTAAAGTCGTGGACGCTGACCCCGGCGCAACTGGCCAATCCGGTCGAGCTGTGCCAGCCCGAAAGCATGACCTTTGCCAATCTGGTGTCGAACCAGACGACGCAGGCGCGCGACCTCAACCAGCGCAACAAGCAGTTCGCCGGCGGGCTGAAATATGACGAGGGTCGGCTGAATGCGGTGCTCGACGTCGCCTATCAGACGTCGAAATATGAGTTGCAGAACATCACCTCGGACATCGGTCAGCGACTGCCCAGCCTGACCGTGACGATGGATAACGATGGCCACGCCGAATATACGGTTCCGGGCGATGCGCTGCTCAGCCGCGATGGCCTTTATATCCGCAACGCGCTGATCCAGAATTTCACCGAGAACCGCGGCAAGCTGTTCCAGGCGAAGGGCGACGTCGATTATGATCTCGACAGCTTCCTGTCGAATATCGCCGTCGGCGTCCGCTACGCGCACCGTTCGGCCGAGGAGCAATCGGTCAACCTGAACAAGGCGACGCCGGGCGGCAACATCGGCACCGGAAACGATGCGGCGGCGGTGCTGGTTTCGGACACCGGCCTGCCCGACGATTTCCTCGCGCTCGGGTCGCGTGCGCCCGACCTCAACAATGGCTCCCGTTTCTATATTCCCAACCCCGATTTCCTCCTCTCCGAAGATGGGCTCGACGCCGCGCGCGCCTATTTCGGACTGCCCGCGGGGCGGCCCGACTATGATCCCGGGCGCGCATTCGACGCGAAGGAAGACACGCTCGCCGCCTATGTGCAGGGCAAATATGAAGCCGAGCTGTCGAACAGCATCACATTGGATGGCGTCGTCGGCGCGCGCTACATCCGCACCAGCCGCACGATCGGCACCAATGTGCCGGCGGGCGGCGGCACCTTCGACCGGCTGACGGCGAAAACCGTCGATCACGACTGGCTGCCCAACGCAACCGCGCGTTTCCGGGTCGGAGACGATATCCAGATCCGCTTCGGCTACGCCAAGTCGCTGCGTCGCCCCAATTTCGCGTCGCTCAATCCGGCGATTACGCTCAACCAGTCGAACAACCCGCTCGTCCAGAGCACGGGCAATGCCGGCAATCCCGACCTCAAGGCCCAGAAGTCCGAAAGCTTCGACGCGACCTTCGAATATTATTTTCCGAGCGGTTATATCGCGATCGCCGGCTATTACCGCGACATTACCGACCGCGTCATCACCAGCGGCGCGGTCGAGAACATCGACGGCGTCGACTATTCGGTATCGCGCCCGCGCAACGTCGGTCAGGCGACGCTGAAGGGCATCGAGCTCAGCACCCAATATTTCTTCGACTTCCTGCCCGGTGCGCTGTCGGGGCTCGGGGTGCAGGGCGCCTTCACGCTCGCCGATTCCAAGGTCGGGGGCGACGATACGCTCGCGGGTTATCCGCTGCAGGGCGTGTCGAAATATAACTACACCGTCGGTCTTTTGTACGAAAAGAGCGGGGTCAGCGCACGGCTCGTATACACCTATCGCTCGAAATATCTGTCGCTCGACGCGAGCGGCGAGCCCACGCTGCGGCCCATGACCGAAGAGACGATCGCTTCGCTGGAGGTGCCGGCGCTCGTCACCTATGCGCGCGCAGCGGGCCGGCTCGACTTCAACATCGGCTACGACATCACCGACAGGATCCGCGTCGATGTCGGCGGCACCAACATCCTCGGCAGCAACACGTCAACCTATTACAATTATCCGGGATATACGAATATCAACAACGAGATGGCGTATGACGAGACGACTTGGTCGGCCGGCGTCCGCTTCAAATTCTGACGAAAAAGGGGGTGTCCCCGCCGCCTTCGCGCGGCGGGGATATTTCAGCGGGTTCGATACTCGGGAAGCGCCGCCATCCAGGCCTTGAGCTTGCCGAGCAGCCGGTCGCGGACCGCAGGCTCGCTCGCCGCGAGGTCCCTGGCCTCGACGGGATCCTTCGCGAGATCGAAGAGCTGGGGCTTTTCACCGCCCGCTTCCGCGAGAAGTTTCCAGTCGCCTTCGCGGATCGCGAAGGGCGGCGCCTGATCGCGCTCCAGCGCGGGTTGCGGCGGCTCCTTTTCTGCGCCTTCCTTGCCATAGGCCCAATAAAGGTCGGGCCGCTGCGCGATCGCGTGTCCCTCGATCACCGGCGACAGGTCGACACCGTCGATGCCCGCCGGGGTTCGCGCGCCGGCGATACGCGCAAGCGTCGGGAGCAGATCGACGCCCTGCGCCACCGTCCGCTCGTCGCGATGCCCCGCCTTGGCATGGCCGCGCCAGTAGAGGATCAAGGGCTGGCGAATGCCGCCTTCGTAGAGGCTCCATTTGCGGCCGCGCAGATTTTCGGTGCTGCCCGGCGCGACGTTGCCTTCCTTGTAATAGCGCTGCGCCGATGATGGACCGTTGTCGCTGGTGACGATGACGAGCGTATTGTCCATCTCGCCCATCTGGTCGAGCCGCTCGAACAGGCGGCCAAGCGTCTTGTCCATCTTGACCAGCGAAGCGAGCATCCGGTCGTCGTCGGAAGATGTGCCCTTGCCCATGACGTCGGACAGGCTTTCGTCGTCGGGTGCCCAAGGGTCGTGCATGTCGTTGAGCCAGAGGTTCACGAACCACGGCTTGTCCGCATGCTGCGCAACGAAATCGACCGCCATATTCGCATAGAGGCCGGTAAGGTTGGTCTTGAGCTCCCAGAAGCGCGGGCCCTCGCCAAGCTCGTCCGACTGCTGCGCGAGGAAACGCTCCTCGTCGGAAACGAGAACGCGCGGGCCGAGCCCCTCGAAGGTCGTGAAGCTGTGGTCGAAGCCATAGGCGGTCGGCCAGGGCGCATCGCCGATGTCGCGCCCGCCGCCCAGATGCCATTTGCCGATATGCGCGGTTTCATATCCCGCACCCTTCAGCAGCCGCGCAATGTTGGGCAGCTTGGGGTCGAGCCAGTCGGCCTGCCCGATCGCCTTGTTATAAGCGCGGTCGCTGACATAGTTGATGAAGCCGACCTCGGCCGGAAAACGCCCGGTGAGCAACCCCGCGCGCGACGCCGAACAGATCGGCGCCGCGTCGTAGAATTGCGTCATCAGCACGCCTTCACGCGCGAGACGGTCGAGGTTCGGGGTCTGGACCTTTCGGTTCCCCATCACCGACAAGTCACCGAAACCCATGTCGTCGACAAGCACGAACAGGATATTGGGCTTGCCCGCCGCCGTGGTCGGAGCGGGCCTGTCGGCCGCGGGAGCAGCCGCCGTCGTCACGGGCGCCGCAACGCCCATGAGCGCCGCGAACATGGTGGTCGCGGCCCAGCGGGCCATCGCGGTGCGTCGTGCCATCGGTCTTCCCCTTGCCTATTTATCCTCGAACAGCGGCTTGGCGATCTTCGCGAAATCCTCGACCGGCAGCTTCGATGCCGCGCGGTCATAGGTGAGGAGGCCGTTGAGTTCGCCCTCGACGTCGCTCGTTTCGGTATAGACCGATGCCGCGAGCCCCACTTCCTTCGCCTGGCGGATGATCTCGTCGAACTTGATCTTGTAACGGCGGCGATAATCTTCCTTGTCGGTCGCGAACTGATAGATGCGCGCGTCGCGATCGGTGAACCAGAGGTGCCCGGGGATCGGCAGACCCACGCCGCCGAACTCGCCGGTCACGATCGGCCGATCGGCCTGCGGTTCGGGGACCAGCGGCACCTCGTCATAGGTGTGGATGTCATAGACGTCCGACCCGCTGCCGGGCACGTCGAACCAGCCGCTCGCATTGTTCACCAGCCGGCTCGGGTCCATATTCTTGGCGATGGCACCGACGGTCTTCACATCATACTGGCCCCAGCCCTCGTTGTTCGTCACCCACATCACGATCGACGGGAAGGCGCGGAGCGCGCCGATCATCCGCGCCAGCTCGGCCTGATATTGCGCCATGCCGCCCGAGGTGAAGGTCGCCTCGCGGTCGCTGGGTCGCCGCACCGCCTGATCGCCGAACGCGCCCGAGGGCATATCCTGCCAGATCAGGATGCCGAGGCGGTCGGCGTCGTGATAATATTGCGCGGGCTCGACCTTGATATGCTTGCGAAGCATGTTGAAGCCGGCCTTTTTCAGGAAAACGATATCGCTGCGCGCGGCTTCCTCCGAAGGCGGGGTCAGCAGGCTTTCGGGCCACCAACCCTGGTCGAGCGTGCCGTTGTGGAAGAGCGGCTTGTTGTTGAGCAGCAGCGCCATCTTGCCGGTCTTGGGATCGATGCCGGTCGAGATCTTGCGCATGCCGAAATAGCTTTTGACGCTGTCGCTGGGCGCCCCGGTGACCGTCGCGGCGGCATAGGCCTGCGCCTCGCGCCCGGTCATCGGCGGCAACCCGGTGCGATCATTGCCCGCACCCGTTGGCGGCGTCACCTTCACCAGTTCGGCGGTGAGGTCGTAAAGATAGGGATCGTCGGGCGACCAGAGCCGCGCGTTCGGAATCTTGAGCACGCCCTGCCGGTTGCCGCGGATGATCGTGCTCGCGACCAGTTTGCCCTTGTCGCGCGCAGTGATGCGCACGGCATCGCTCGGCGTCGCGGTATTGCTGAGCGCGACATCGACGGTCAGCTCGCCCTTGTCGATATCGGGCACCGCGCGCAGGTCGGCAATGTGGAGGTCGGCGACGGGCTCGAGCCACACCGTCTGCCAGATGCCGCTGACCGCGGTGTACCAGATCCCGCGCGGTTCGAGCGTCTGCTTGCCCCGCGGCTGGTCGCCGGTCGAGGTCGGGTCGGTGACCTGCACGACGAGTTCGTTCGCCCCCGCACGCAGATAGCGGGTGACGTCGAAGCTGAACGGGTCGGAGCCGCCCTTGTGGCTGCCGACGACCACGCCGTTGACGAGCACGGTCGATTCGAAATCGACCGCGCCGAAGTGAAGCAAAGTGCGCTGGCCCGGCCATTTCGCGGGCAGGGTGAAGCTGCGCTTGTACCAGAGCCGGTCGTCGGGCATCAGCTTGCGCGCGACGCCCGACAGCTTCGATTCGACCGCGAAGGGGACGAGGATCTTGCCGTCCATCGCCGCGGGCTGCGGCTCGTTCGCGGGGCGAATCGCGTAATCCCAATGCCCGTTGAGGTTCATCCACGTGTCGCGTTCCATCTGTGGGCGCGGATAGCTGCGCCACGCGTTCTCAGGAGTCACCTTGCGGCCCCACTCGGTCATGATCGGGCCGACATAGGCAGGCCCGCCCTCGGTGCTGCCCGGCGTGGTATAGCCTGCGGTGTTGGCGGTCGAATTGGCGGGCTTCTTGGGCGGCGGCGCGGCGGTCTGCGCATAGGCCGCAACGCTGGCGCTCCCCGCCAAAAGCGCGGCAACCACGAGCAGCTTCGAAACAGACTTCATCGGACCCTCCCAATTTATATGATCAATGTGTTTTATAAAGAGTCGCTGGATGTGGCAACCGGAAATCTGTCGCGACCTGCGCGCGGAATATGGCGTTCGATCAGAAAGATCGCGGTCGCCGAAAAAGCGAGCATCGCGGCGAGGAAGATCATCGGCGCCAGATCGCTGCCCGTCGCATCATGGATTTTCGGTACGATCGCCTGCGCGACGAATCCGCCGAGATTGCCGACCGAATTGATCGCCGCAAAGCCCGCCGCCGCCGCTGCGCCGGTCAGGAAGCGCCCCGGGAGTACCCAGAAAAAGGGCTGGCCGGCAAAGATCGCTGCGGCGGCGATGCATAGCGCGGTGAACTGCAGCGCGGGCGACGGCAGCGCCGCGGCCAGCATCAGGCTGAAGGCGCCGACCAGCGCGGGCCCCACCATGAAGCGCCGCGACCCGGCGCTGCGCGCCGCGAGACGCGGGAGCCACCACAAGGCGGCTGCTACCGCGAGCCAGGGGATGATATTGAGCAGGCCGTTCGTCGCATCGCTCACGCCGAAACCGCGAACGATCGTCGGGAGCCAGTAGCTGAGCCCATAAGCCGAGAGCGGAAAGCCGAGAAAGGCGACGCAGAGCAGCAACACGCGAAGATCGCCAAGCGCGCGCAACGGATTGGCATGTTCGCGCGTGCCGCCCTCTTCGGCGAGGGTTGCCGCGAGCCACGCCTTTTGATCGTCGCTCAACCAGCGCGCCTCGGCCGGCCCCCGCGGCAGGCGCGCGAGCACGACGGGGACGAGCAGCAGCGCCGGGATCGCGGTGACGATGAACACCCACTGCCATCCGCGCAGGCCGGCGGTGCCGTCGAGTTCGAGCAGCAGCCCGCCGAGCGCCGCGCCCACCGCATTTGCGAACGCGCTGGCGATCAGGAACAGCCCGATCGCCCGCGCGCGCTCCGCCTGCGGGAACCACAGGGTGAGCAGATAGAGAACGCCGGGGAAGAAGCCCGCCTCGGCCACCCCGAGCAGGAAGCGGAGGATGTAGAAGCTGGTCGGCGTCCACGCAAAGCCGAGGGCGAGCGTCACAAGACCCCACGCCCCGATGATCCGCGCGAACCACAGCCGCGGGCCGACGCGATCGAGGATCAGGTTGCTGGGAATCTCGAAGAGGCAATAGCCGAGGAAGAACAGCGCCGACCCCAATCCATAGGCGGCTTCGCTGAGGCCGAGGTCGCCGACCATCTGGAGTTTGGCATAAGCGACATTCTGCCGGTCGATATAGGCGACCAGATAGAGCAGGCAGAGAAGCGGCATCAGCCGCCAGGTTATGCGCCGCACCGTCGCCGCGCCGATGTTGTTCATATCCGCCTCTCCCCGTCGCCGAATTGCGGGCCGTCGAGGCGGTTGGCCGCCTTCAAATTAATTATACGATATATATGCTTCCTATCGAGGCGAATCGAATCTATCAAGGTGCATCGGTTGTGACGCGGGGGCGGACCGAACTCCCGCCAGAGACACCAGAAGAGGGAGAAGAGAGATGATCCGCCGGAGCTTCCTGCTCACCGCCGCCGCTTTCACCATCGCTGCCACCGCCGCCCAGCCCGCCATGGCGCGCGAGCAGTGGACGAAGGAACAGGCGAACAAATGGTACGACAAACAGCCGTGGCTGATCGGTGCCAACTATAATCCCGGCTCGGCAGTGAACGAGCTCGAAATGTGGCATGAACCCACCTTCGACCCCGCGACGATCGACAAGGAGCTCGGCTGGGCGGCAGGCATCGGCATGAACACGATGCGCGTCTTCCTGCACAATCTGCTGTGGGAAAACGACCCCGAGGGCACGAAAAAGCGGATGAACGAATTTCTCGCCATCGCCGACAAGCACAAGATCAAGATCATGTTCGTGCTGTTCGACAGCGTATGGGATCCGAATCCGGTCTATGGCCTGCAAAGCCCGCCGATCCCCGGCGTCCACAATTCGCGCTGGGTGCAGGCGCCGGGCGAGGCGCGGCTGAAGGACGCGAGCCAGTACGGCAAGCTCGAAGGCTATGTGAAGGACATCGTCGGCACCTTCGCCAATGATCCGCGCATCATCGCGTGGGACGTGTGGAACGAACCGAACAACAAGGGCGGCGGCAATTACGAGCACATTCCCGACAAGAATAAATATGTCGCGCTGCTGCTGCCGCAGGTCTTCGAATGGGCGCGCAGCGCGAACCCCAGCCAGCCGCTGACCTCCGGTGTCTGGATCGGGCAGGATTGGGACAATCTGGACAAGGTCGATGCGGTCGAGCGGACGCAGCTGACCCAGTCGGACATCAACAGTTTTCACGATTACAGCTGGCCCGAAACGTTCGAAAAGCGCGCGAAGCAGATGCTGAGCTATGGTCGCCCGGTGCTGTGCACGGAATATATGGCGCGCGGCAACGGATCGACCTTCGACGGCTCGCTGCCGCTCGGCAAGAAATATAACATCGGCATGTACAATTGGGGTTTCGCCGACGGCAAGACGCAGACGCGCCTGCCGTGGGACAGCTGGAAAAAGCCCTACACCTATGACGAACCGACGATCTGGTTCCACGAGGTCTTCCGCGCCGACGGCAAGCCCTATCGCCAGGCCGAGGTCGACCTGATCAAGCGCCTTGCCGCCGCGCCCAAGGGCGTGGTCCCGATGGCGAACGCCAAGTGATGCGGCGGCCGGCGCGCCCTGCCCTCCTCTCCATGCTGCTCGTCAGCGTGGCGGCGGTGGCGGCGGAGGCGCCGGCCCCGCTTTCGTTCGACGGCGCCGATCCCGATATCGAGGCGGCGAACGGGCGCTATTATATCTATCCGACCAATTCGGGCGGGACGGGGCAACTGCACGTCTGGACCTCGTCCGACCGGCGCCACTGGCAAAAGGGCGCCGAACTGATCCGGCTCGACCGGATCGGCTGGATCGGCGACGACGGCGCGCCGCGCCATGCGCTGTGGGCCCCCGACATGGTCGCGGCGAACGGTCGTCATTATCTCTATTTCTCGGTCGGCCCGCAAAATCCGACGCCGAGCCGGATCGGGGTCGCGACCTGCGTCGGTCTCGAAGGACCGTGCACCGACAGCGGCAAACCGCTGATCACCGGCGGCAACGGGTTCGAGGCGATCGACCCCGCGGTCTTCGTCGACCCCGCGAGCAAGACACCTTACCTCTATGCTGGCGGCAGTGCGGGCGCGAAGCTGCGTACCTGGGTGCTCAAACCCGACATGGTGACGATCGACCGCGAAATACCGGTCGAAACGCCGCCCCATTTCACCGAAGGCGCGTTCATGCACGAACGCGGCGGGACTTATTATCTGTCCTATTCGTCGGGCAGCTATCGCCACGACAGCTATCAGGTGCATTATGCGACCGCGCCCTCGCCGACCGGCCCATGGACCTGGCGCGGCAAGGTCGTCGAGAGCGACGCGCGCTTCAAGGGCCCCGGCCACCATGCCTTCCTTCACGATCCCGCCGATGGCCGCTGGTATATCGCCTATCACCGCTGGGAAGGACAGACCGGCCCCGGCCCGTACAAGGGCAGCCGCAAATTCACCGTGCAGCCGATCGCCTATCGCGCCGACGGCACAATCGTCCCGCTGGAGATGCGCTAGGCTATTTCTCCGCGTCGTCGATCAGCGTCAGCACATCGCCGATCAGGTGGCGCATCGCACTCCGCGCCGCATCGGGGTCGTGCGCCGCGATCGCGTCGCGAACCGCGGCATGGTCGGCGACGCTCGCGCTGCGCCCCTTGATCCGGTTCGTGAAGCGGATCGAGGTTCTGAGCGCGGTGCTGACGACATCACGAAACTGCGCATAGAACGGATTGTTGGACGCGCGCAGCACGGCGACATGAAAGGCGATGTCGGCCTCCAGCGTATCGTCCTCGCCGCGCTCGGCCGCCGCCATGCGGTCGAGCCCGTCGCCGATGCGTTTCAGTTCCTCCGGCCGCCCGAACTGCGCCGCGAGCGCCGCCGCCTCGGGTTCGATCGCAACGCGGAGCTGGTTGAACTGCTTGAGCAGCTCGATCGAAAATTGCCGCTCGAGCAGCCAGCGCAGCACGTCGGTATCGAACAGGTTCCACGACGACGTCGGCTGCACCACCGTTCCCTGCCGCGGCCGCGCGCTGAGCAATCCCTTGGCGGTCAGCATCTTCACCGCCTCGCGCGTCACCGACCGGCTGACGCCATGGCGCTTGGTCAGTTCGGCCTCGGTCGGGAAGGCTTCTTCGTCGAACTGGCCGGTGACGATCGCGCGCCCGAGACTGTCGAGCAGGCCATAGGTCAGGTTGCGCCCGAGCGAAGCCGGTGCATCGTCATGATCCAGTCCCGATTGTTCCAACGACACGGCGATCGCCTCCTTATGCGCGGCCGCAAACCGGCCCTCACGCCAATGGTAAGCCCAACAGAAAACTAGACAAGCCTAATTAATACGATAAATATACATAATCTGCCGCGGCAAGAGTCCGGAGGCTGGGAGAGAATATGTTCGATCGGCCATCCACCGCCCCGATGTCAGCCGCCTTGAAGCGGCGCGGCCCGCTCGGCGCTCCCGCCAGCTGGCGTTTTTTCGCGACGGCGGCGATGGGTTTGGCGGCGATCGCGACCGTGCCCTCGACGGCGGTCCTGGCGCAGACATCGTCCCGCGCGCCCGAGGCCGCCCGGCAGGCCGAACGCCGGCCCAACATCCTCTTCATCCTCGTCGACGACATGGGCTTCGGCGACCTGTCGGTGATGGGGAACCGGAAGGTGCAGACACCGAACCTCGACCGGCTGGCGAAGGAAGGCGTGCTGCTCACCAAATTCTATGACGCGGCGCCGATCTGTTCCTCTTCGCGCGCCGGTTTCCTCACCGGGCGCTTCCCGGCGGACGTCGGCTTCGTCGGCATCACCGCAGCGCGCGCGCGCAATGCCGAAATCGGGCAGGTCGACTGGCTCGATCCCAAGCTGCCTACGATCGCGCGCCTGCTTCAGCAAAATGGTTACAAGACCGCGCATATCGGGAAATGGCATCTGGGCGGCGGGCGCGACGTCGGCGATGCGCCGTGGCCGACCGCTTATGGCTTCGACAAGAGTTTCACGACCTTCGAGGGGCTCGGCCCGCGCGTGCTCGTCTCGGACGAGGAGCGCTTCCTTGCGCAGCAGTCGGACAAGCTTGGCCAAGGCCCACGCTTCTGGGAACTCAAGACCAACCTTACCGGACTTTACGCCGACATGACGGTCGATTTCGTCGCGCAGAATTCGGACAAGCCGTGGTTCGTGAACCTCTGGCTCAACGACATCCATGATCCCTGGGCACCCGACGACGAAAGCCTCTCGGACGTCATGGGCAAGGGTGCATCGTCCGACGACGACCGGATGCTCGCCTCGCTGGTCAAGATGGACAAGACGCTCGGCCGCCTGATCGACCGCCTCGACCAGATGGGCGAAATGGACAACACGCTGGTCATCTTCACATCAGACAACGGCCCCTCGTCGCTCGCGCGCTATCACGAACGCGGGGAAACCGCGCCCGGGAGCACCGAAGGACTGCGAGGGCGCAAGCTCAGCCTCTACGAAGGCGGCATCCGCCAGCCGCTGATCATGCACTGGCGCGGCCATATGACAGCGGGGACGCGCGACGAGCGGACGGTGGCACAGGGTGTCGACCTGTTGCCGACCTTGGCCAGCATCATCGGCGCGAAAATTCCTGCGGGCAGCGCAGGGATCGATCTGTCGCCGGCGCTGAAGGGGCAGCCCGTCACCGGGCGACCCGACCTGTTCTGGGCTTATGGCAAGGAAGGCCGACCCATGCTGGGCAAGCCGAGCCAGCCCATCGACGTATCGCCGCGCTTCGCGGTGCGCGAGGGCGACTGGAAACTGCTCGCGAACGACGGCGGCGCCGATGTGGAGCTTTATGACCTTGCGCGCGATCCGCTAGAAAAGCGGGATCTGGCGGCAAGCGAGCCCGAAGTGCGCGGACGGTTGCTCGCCAAGCTCAGGAAATGGCTTGCCCAGCTGCCAAAATGAGCGTGCAGCCAATCCGAGCCACCCTGAACGAGATGAATCCCCGACCATGAACGCCGTATCGCGCCGCGCCCCCCCTGCCCCCGCCC
>NZ_JAEMQX010000213.1 GCF_016463645.1 Sphingopyxis sp.
TCATCCGCCAGCAACCCCACAGACAGTGCGTAAAAATTGGAACAATTATAGTCCAGTATCGCACGATAGTTACCGGTCAGCAAATAAGCGGTCCGGCCGGGGCCATCGGGTTCGAGCAAGGTCGCCTGCACATTGCCGTCGGGCCAGCGCCCGCTGACCGGCTGAATGCCGGCTGCGCGCCATTCGGACATCGAGCGCCAGCGGCTATGCCGGTCGAAGACGCGCGGGCAGCGTGTCGGACTGAGCTTGTTCGCGACCGCGCCGCGATTGAAGCTGGCGGGAACGGTCACGGCGACGCCCCACGGCTGCCCCGCACGCCAGCCGGCGCGGCGAAGGTACGAGCCGATGGACTCGATCGCGTCGGCTTCGCTCGACCAGATGCGGGCGACGCCGTCGCCGTCGCCGTCCTCGGCGACCTGAAGATAGACCGACGGCAGGAACTGGGGATAGCCGAAGGCACCCGCCCAGCTGCCCTTGAGCGCGCTGCGCGGCACGCCGCGTTCGACCATCACCATCGTCGCGATCAGTTCTGGTTCGAACAGACTGCGGCGACGCCCCTCATAGGCGAGCGTCGCGAGCGCTTCGGGCAGGTCGAAATTGCCGGTCACCTGGCCATAGGCGGTCTCGTGGCCATAGATGGCGATCATGATGCTCGTCGGGACGCCGGTGCGCTGTTCGATACGCGACAGGAGCGGGAGCAGCCGGTCGTGGACGCGGCGACCGCCACCGATGCGGGCGGCGTCGACATGCTTCGCCTTATAGGGCGCGAAGGCCGGGATCGGCGTGTTCGGGCTCGGCGGGCTGCCGAGGTTGTCGCGGTCGAGCGCGACGACGCGGGCGTTGAAGCGAAGCCCGGCTGTGACCCGGTCAAAGGTCGAACGCGACACGCCACGCGCCTGCGCCTTCGGCCACAGGGACTGGACATAGGTATCGAAGCCGGCGTCGCCGCTTTGCGCGTGGAGCGGTGCCGAGGCGGTGAGCATCCAGGCCGAGAGGAAGGCGGCGGCGATTCCGGAAAGGCGGCCGATTCTGAAACGAATAGCGTGCATCATGTCCCCACCCATAAGCGACGTGTCGCATAGATGCGAGCGGCTTGGCTAGGCGGCGGCGGGACGAGGCGAGTCATTCGCGCGATGGGCCGAGCGGGCAAGGTTTCGCTTGCCGCCGGGCGCCCGCGCGCTATGGCGGCGGCACAAGGACAGGTGGCCGAGTGGTTTAAGGCAGCGGTCTTGAAAACCGCCGTGGGTGCAAGCTCACCGTGGGTTCGAATCCCACCCTGTCCGCCATCAGGCGAAATGCAGCCGCCGATATTTTCCGCGGAAATAGAGCAAGGGGTCGCGGTGCGGCTCGAACTGCGCGCGCACTACGCGACCGACGAGGATGAAGTGATCGCCGGCTTCGTGCAGCGATTCATGCTGGCATTCGAACGATACGAGCGAGCCACCGAGCAGCGGCACGCCTGTCTGACCGGGCGCCCACGGCTGGTTGGCGAAGCGATCCTCGCCCTTGGCCGCGAAGCGGTTCGACGTCGGTTGCTGGCCGATCTGGAGGACGTTGACGCCGAAATGCGCGGCTTCACGCAGCGCCGGTGCCGTTCCCGCGGTGTTGGCGATACATACGAGCAGCAGCGGCGGTTCGAGCGAAACCGACGTGAAGCTGTTCGCGGTCAGACCAACGGGCGTTCCCCCGGCGTCTACCGCGGTGACGATCGTGATGCCGGTCGCGAAGCAGCCCATCGCATCGCGCAGCGTGCGCGGATCGGACCCTGCCTTGAACTCCATCGCCTCGCGTGGCTGGCGGCGTTCTAGGAACTCGAGCAGCTGGCCGAGCAATGCCTCCTTGCGGTCGGAGGCGAGTTCGAGATCGCATTCGTTGATGTCGACGCTCTCGCCGAGCGGCAGCGCGGCGTTGAAGGCATCGCTGACCGCGCTGCATTGCGCGGGCGAAAAACCGCCGCGCACGACGAGGGATGGCAGCGCCAGCCGCGCCGCAACACCGTCCGCGATGGCGCCCTCATCGACGGGCATATCGACGAGCACGAGGCCGGCGGCAAGATGCGCGCCATCGAGCCCCAGCGCGCGCGTCGCGATCCAGCTGCCGCGTCCCGCCGCAACGACGACGGGGCGCGATCCCATCTGGGCGAGGACGGCGCGCAGGTCCTCGATATGCGGCGCGAGTTCCTCTTCGTCACGAAGGTCGAGGTTCACGACACGGCGGCCCGACAGCACCAGCGCGTCGGCGACCTCGCGCCACGCAGCGCGGCCCTGCCCGATTTCGGGGACCAGCAGCACGGCGGGGTCATTCTCGTCGCCCAGCATGTCGGCTGCCAGCACGGCGCCGCCGAAACCCTTATATTCGATGAGGCTCAAACATCCCCCTTGCCGTGCCGGCGGGCGTGGACGCCGGCGGCATTCGATATGACCAGACTGCGATGAATCGGATCATATCGAAAGCTGGCGCATCGCGCCAGCTTGGCGGGCCGCATCACGCGCGCATCGATGCCAGTCGCTGGTCAACAATCGCGTCGGCTTCGCCAATGATCCGGTCGATCAATTCCCTGCAGGTCGGGATATCGTGGATCAGCCCCTGCACCATCCCGGCCCAGAATACGCCCTTCGAAAGATCGCCGGTCTCGAGCAATTCGCGGCCCGCCCTGCCGTTCACCAGGTCGGCGACGTCGGCGAAGGTCGCGTCGGGGATCGCGAGGCGGCGCACAACCTCTTCGCTCACTTCGCTCTTGCCGACGCGCGCGGTGTTCTTGAGGCTGCGGAAGATCAGGAAGCTGCCGCGCTCGTCATTGTCGATATAGGCCTGCTTCACATTGTCGTGAATCGGAGCCTCGACGGTAGCGCAGAAGCGTGTGCCCATGTTGATCCCCTCTGCGCCCAGCGACAGTGCCGCGACAAGGCCGCGCCCGTCGCCGAAGCCCCCGGACGCGAGCATCGGAATTTTCACCTTGTCCGCGGCCGCCGGGATCAGGATCAAACCCGGAATATCATCCTCCCCCGGATGGCCTGCACATTCGAAGCCATCGATCGAGATGATGTCGCAGCCCGCGCGTTCGGCCGACAGCGCATGGCGTACCGCGGTACATTTGTGGAGGATCGTGACGCCGTGAGGCTTCAGCATTTCCCAGATCTCGCGCACCGCCTGCGTGCCTGCGGTCTCGACGATCTTCACGCCGCCGTCGATGATCGCCTGCGCATAGGCTTTATAGTCCGGGGCGTTGATTGTCGGAAAAACGGTCATGTTCACGCCGAACGGCTTGTCGGTCATCGCGCGGCAGCGTTCGATCTCGGCGCTGAGCGCGGCGGGTGTCGGCTGAGTCAGCGCGGTAAGGATGCCAAGCCCGCCGGCGTTCGACACCGCGCTGGCGAGTTCGGCATAGCCGACGCTCTGCATTCCGCCCTGAACGATCGGATGCTCGATACCCAGCATTTCGGTGATGCGTGTCCTGAAAGCCATATCGATCCCTCCACTATCGTCCTGCCCTTACGGCATCGTCGGTCCGATCCATGAAATAACTTGACGCTTACGTCAACGTCGGGTTGACTAGGAAAAT
>NZ_JAEMQX010000014.1 GCF_016463645.1 Sphingopyxis sp.
GCTTGGGCCTGATCGCCGCGATTGTGGTGACGCGGGTCAGCGTGGCGCCGACCGCGACCGGCGACAGGAACTCGATGCGGCTGCCCGCCCACATGCGGCGGGGAAGGGGGACGGGCGGGAGCAGCCCCTGACCGTCGCGGCGCGGATGGCCATCCTCGCCGATCGCCGACTGGCGTGCGGCCGGAAGGAAATAGAGCCAGTGGCCGAGCGGGGGAACGGTGCCGGATGTCGTCGGCGAGGCATCGTGATCGAGCAGCGCGGCAAGCCCGGCGAGCGGCGCCGCGGTTGCGACATCCTCACGCGTTTCGCTGCGACCGACCCAAGCGGAATAATCGTCCATCAGAAGCTCTTGGGCAGGCCGAGCGCGTGCGTCGCGACGTGGCTCAGGATCAGGTTCGTGCTGATCGGCGCGACCTGATAGAGGCGCGTCTCGCGAAACTTGCGCTCGATGTCATATTCCTCGGCGAAGCCGAAACCGCCGTGCGTCTGGATGCACATGTCGGCGGCGTACCAGCTTGCTTCCGATGCCAGCATCTTCGCCATGTTCGCCTCGGTCCCGCAATCCTCCCCGGCGTCGAACATCCGCGCCGCCTTGTCGACCATCCCGGCGGCGGCGGCGATCTGCACATAGGCGCGCGCGATCGGGAACTGGATGCCCTGATTCTCGCCGATCGCGCGGCCGAAGACCGAACGGTCTCTGGCGTAAGCCGTAGCGCGGTCGATGAAGAAGCGCCCGTCGCCGATGCATTCGGAGGCGATCAGGATGCGCTCGGCGTTCATGCCCGACAGGATGTAGCGGAAACCCTTGCCTTCCTCGCCGATCAAATTTGCGGCGGGGACTTCGAGATCGTCGAAGAAGAGCTCGGTCGTCGCATGGTTGAGCATCGTGCGGACGGGGCGGATGGTGAGGCCGTTGCCCACCGCCTCGCGCATGTCGACGAGGAGGACGCTCATCCCGTCGGAGGGCTTCGCGCATTCCTCGCGCGGGGTAGTGCGGCAGAGGAGGACCATCAGGTCCGAATGTTCGGCGCGGCTGATCCAGATTTTCTGCCCGTTGACGATATATTTGTCGCCGACCTTACGTGCAAAGGTGCGGATGCGCGTCGTGTCGGTGCCCGCGGTCGGCTCGGTCACGCCGAACGCCTGCAGGCGCAGGTCGCCGCAGGCGATTGCGGGCAGATAGGCCTGTTTCTGCGCCTCCGATCCGTGCTTGAGCAGCGTGCCCATCGTGTACATCTGCGCATGGCAGGCGCCGCCGTTGCAGCCCGAACGGTGGATTTCCTCGAGCACCGCGGTCGCGGCGCCGAGGCCGAGGCCCGAGCCGCCATAGGCTTCGGGAATCAGGACCGAGAGGAAGCCCGCTTCGGTCAGCGTCCGGACGAATTCGGTCGGATAGATGCGGTCGCGGTCGAGCCGTTGCCAATATTCGCCGGGAAAACCGGCGCAGAGGCGGCGCACAGCCTCGCGGATTTCGGGGTGACTTTGCTGCTGGGCTTCGGACACGCGTTCGGCTCTCCCCTGATCGTCGGGGGAGAGCCTTAGAATGCGAAGCTGTTTGGGTGCAACCGAAACAAGCGTCAGATGGAGGGCAGGTCGAGACCCTTTTCGCGAGCGCAGTCGATCGCGATATCATAGCCCGCGTCGGCGTGGCGCATCACGCCGGTGCCGGGGTCGTTCCACAGCACGCGTTCGAGCCGCTTCGCGGCCTCGGGAGTGCCGTCGGCGACGATCACCATGCCGCTGTGCTGCGAATAGCCCATGCCGACACCGCCGCCATGGTGGAGCGACACCCACGTCGCGCCCGAAGCAGTATTGAGCAGCGCGTTGAGCAGCGGCCAGTCGCTGACCGCATCGGACCCGTCGCGCATCGCTTCGGTCTCGCGGTTCGGCGAGGCGACCGAGCCCGAATCGAGATGGTCGCGGCCGATCACGACGGGGGCTTTCAGTTCGCCCGACGCCACCATCTCGTTGAAGGCGAGGCCGAGCCGGTGGCGGTCGCCGAGCCCGACCCAGCAGATGCGCGCAGGGAGGCCCTGAAACCGGATTTTCTCGCGCGCCATGTCGAGCCAGTTGTGGAGGTGGGCGTTGTCGGGCAGCAGCTCCTTCACCTTGGCGTCGGTCCGGTAAATGTCCTCGGGATCGCCCGACAGTGCCGCCCAGCGGAACGGGCCGATGCCGCGGCAGAAGAGCGGGCGCACATAGGCAGGGACGAAGCCCGGAAAATCGAAGGCGTTCTCGACCCCCTCATCCTTCGCCATCTGGCGGATATTGTTGCCATAGTCGGTCGTCGGCACGCCCGCCGCCTGCAGGTCGAGCATCGCCTGCACATGCACCGCCATCGATGCCTTCGCCGCTTTCGCAACGGACGCGGGATCGCTCTCGCGCTTCGAAAACCACTGGTCGAGCGTCCAGCCGGCGGGGAGATAGCCGTTGACCGGATCGTGCGCCGAGGTCTGGTCGGTGAGCAGATCGGGACGGATGCCGCGGCGGACGATCTCGGGCAGGATTTCGGCGGCGTTGCCGAGCAGGCCGACCGACACCGGTTTGCCTTCGGCATGGCTCGCCTCGATCATCGCGATCGCCTCGTCGATGCTCGATGCCTGTTTGTCGAGATAGCCGGTGCGCAGGCGCATCTCGATGCGGCTCGGCTGGCATTCGATCGCAAGGCAGCTCGCGCCCGCCATCACCGCCGCGAGCGGCTGCGCACCGCCCATGCCGCCGAGCCCGGCGGTGAGCAGCCAGCGGCCCGACAGGCTGCCGCCATAATGCTGGCGCCCCATCTCGACGAAGGTTTCGTAGGTGCCCTGAACGATGCCCTGGCTGCCGATATAGATCCAGCTTCCCGCGGTCATCTGGCCGTACATCATCAGGCCCTTCTTATCGAGCTCGTGGAAATGATCCCAATTCGCCCATTCGGGGACGAGGTTCGAATTGGCGAGCAGGACGCGCGGCGCATTCTCGTGGGTGCGGAACACGCCGACGGGCTTGCCCGACTGGATCAGGAGGGTTTCGTCGTCCTCGAGCCGCTTCAGCGTCTCGACGATCCGGTCATAGCTTTCCCAGTCGCGCGCGGCGCGGCCGATGCCGCCATAGACGACCAATTCATGCGGCGCTTCGGCGACGTCGGGGTGCAGATTGTTCATGAGCATCCGCATCGGCGCTTCGGTGAGCCAGCTTTTGGCGCTGATCTCGGGGCCGGTCGCCGGGCGGATCACGCGGCTGTTGTCGAGGCGGGTCATGAACGTCCTTTCGCAAAGTCGAGGGTCGCGGCGATCACCTGCTCCAGCACGGGCCGGATCGCAGGGTTCGGGGCGAGAGGGGAGGGCCAGTTGGTGTGGGTGATTGTATCCGGCTCGACCATATAGCCGCGCTGCGCGAGTTCCATCTGGATCGCGTGGATGTTCTCGTCAGGCCGGCCATAGTGGCGCGTCGTCCAGCCGCCCCTGAAGCGGCCGTTGACGACATGACTCTTGCCGCTTGCGGCGCAGATGTTCGCGACGACGGTTTCGAGCTCGGGCGCCGAGGTGGCGCCGCCGTTGGTGCCGATGTTGAACTGCGGCAGCTCGCCGTCGAACAGGCGCGGGACGTGGCTGCGGATCGAATGCGCGTCGTAGAGGACGACCTTGCCGTGCGCGGCTTTCAGGCGATCGAGCTCGGCTGCCAGCGTGTCGTGATAGGGGCGGTGGTAAAGGTTGAGCCGCTGGGTGACTTCCGTCTCGTCGGGACCGCCGAAGCGATAGAGCGGTTCGCCGTCGAAGGTCGTCGTCGGGCACAGCTCGGTCGTCGCCTGCCCGGGGTAGAGCGACGCGCCCGACGGATCGCGGTTCATGTCGATCACGCTGCGCGAAATGTCGGTCGCGACCAGTGTCGCGCCGAGATCGGCGGCGAAGGCGTAAAGATCGGCGATCCACCAGTCGGTGTCGATCTGCGCGTGCCAGGGCGATACGAACTGCTCGTCGAGACCCGCCAGATCGGTGCCGCCGTGCGGAAAGGCGATGACGAGCGGCGCGTCGCCGCGATGGACGCGCAGCCAGTCCATCAGTCGAGACCCGGCAGGCGGGCGGGGACCGCGGCGACGAGGCTGCCGGTGCGGACCAGCGCGGTCGCTGCCTCCATGTCGGGGTGGAAATGCCGGTCGTCTTCGAGCGCCGGCACGGAAGCGCGAAGATGCCTGTGCGCGGCCTCCAGGGCACTGCTGGATTTGATCGGGGCGTGGAAATCGATGCCCTGACACGCCGCGAGCAGTTCGATGCCGATCACCGCGCTGGCATTGTCGGCCATGTCGAGCAGGCGCCGCGCGCCGTGCGCGGCCATCGAGACATGATCCTCCTGATTGGCCGAGGTCGGGATCGAATCGACGCTGGCGGGATAGGCGCGCTGCTTGTTCTCGCTGACCAGCGCCGCCGCGGTGACCTGCGGGATCATGAAGCCCGAGTTGAGGCCGGGGCGCGGGGTCAGGAAAGCGGGAAGGCCCGACAATGCAGGATCGACGAGCATGGCAATGCGGCGCTCGGAGATCGAGCCGATCTCGCACAGCGCCATCGCGATCATGTCGGCGGCGAAGGCAACGGGCTCGGCGTGGAAATTGCCGCCCGAGAGCGCTTCATCGGTATCGGCGAAGATCAGCGGATTGTCGGAAACGCCGTTCGCCTCGATACTCAGCGTCGTGGCGGCCTGCCGAAGCAGGTCGAGCGCCGCGCCCATCACCTGCGGCTGGCAGCGCAGACAATAAGGATCCTGCACGCGCGGATCATCGACGGCGTGCGAGGCGCGGATCGCCGATCCCGCCATCAGGCCGCGCAGCGCATCGCCGACCTCGCGCTGCCCGGCATGACCGCGCAGCGCATGGATGCGCGCATCAAAGGGTGCGTCGGAGCCCTTGGCGGCTTCGGTCGAGAGCGCTCCGGTGATCAGCGCCGAGCGAAAGACGGTCTCGGCCCGGAAGAGGCCCGCAAGCGCGTTGGCGGTCGAGAATTGGGTGCCGTTGAGCAGTGCGAGGCCTTCCTTCGGTCCCAATTCGAGCGGAATGAGGCCAGCTTGCTTCAGCGCGTCCGCAGCGGGCAGCGCTTTGCCGTCGACCTCGATTTCTCCGACGCCGATCATCGCCGCGGCCATATGCGACAGCGGCGCAAGATCGCCGCTCGCGCCGACCGAACCCTGCGACGGGACGACGGGGGTCAGCCCCTTTTCGAGCATCTCCTCCAGCATCGCGACCGTCGTTCGCTGCACGCCCGACGCGCCCATACCGAAGCTCGCCAGTTTGAGCGCCATCATCAGCCGAACGATCTTCGCGGGCGAGGGGGCGCCGGTGCCCGCGGCGTGGCTGAGCACGATATTGCGCTGGAGCGTCGCCAGGTCGTCGTCGGCGATCCGCACGCTCGCGAGCTTTCCGAAGCCGGTGTTGATGCCGTAGACGGGTGCCCCCTTGGCAACGATCCGCGCGACCGCGGCCGCGCTCGCATCGATCGCGCTCCAGGCGTCGGCGCTCAGTTCGACGCTCGCACCCTCATGGATTTCGCGCCAGTCGGCGAGCGAGATGGCGCCGGGAGTGATGATCATTGTCCGTCCTTGATGCGTTGGTGAAGCGGGTTGAAGCCGATGCGGTAGACGAGCTCGGCAGGGTCGCTGACGTTCCAGATCGCGAGGTCGCAGGCCTTGCCGGCTTCGAGCGTGCCGACCTCTTGACCGAGCCCCAGCGCGGCAGCGGCGTTGACCGTGACACCGCGCAGCGCTTCGACGACGGTCAGTCCGAACAAGGTCGCGCCCATGTTGAGCATCAGCAGCAGCGAGGTCGTCGGCGAGGTGCCGGGATTATTGTCGGTCGCGAGCGCGATGCGCGTCCCGTGGCGGCGCATCGCATCCACCGGCGGCAATTTCGTCTCGCGCATGAAATAATAGGCGCCGGGGAGAAGCACCGCGACCGTGCCCGCTTCGGCCATCGCACGCACATCCTCGTCGGTCGCATGTTCGAGATGGTCGGCCGACAGTGCGCCGTGTCGCGCCGCGAGCGCGCTGCCATGGAGCGCCGACAGCTGTTCGGCGTGGAGTTTGACTGCAAGGCCGTGCGCCTGCGCCGACTCGATCACGCGCGTGCATTGCGCGGGCGAGAAGCCGATGCCTTCGCAAAAGGCGTCGACCGCGCTCGCGAGCGGAGCGGCGGCAGGGATCATCTCGCACACGACCAGATCGATATAGGTGTCGCTCTTTCCCTTATATTCGGGGGGGATCGCGTGCGCGCCGAGAAAGGTCGGCTCCACCCGGATCGCCCGATGCCCCCCGAGCGCGCGTGCGGCGCGCAGCATCTTCAGCTCGTCGTCGGTCGAGAGGCCGTAGCCCGACTTGATCTCGATCGTCGTGACGCCCTCGGCGATCAGCGCGTCGAGGCGGGGAAGGGCGCTTTCGACCAGTTCCTCCTCGCTCGCTTCGCGCGTCGCGCGCATCGTCGAGAGGATACCGCCGCCGGCGCGCGCGATCTCTTCATAGCTCGCCCCTTCGAGCCGCATCGCCCATTCGTTCGCACGGTTGCCGCCGTGGACGAGGTGGGTGTGACAGTCGATCAGCCCGGGCGTGATCAGCCGGCCTTCGCAATCATGGGCTTTCGCCGCGGTCGTCGGCGCGCCCGTCGCGGGGCCGGCATAGACGATCCGTCCGTCCTTCGCCGCCACCACGCCGTCATCGATCAGGCCGAGCTCGTCACCGGCCATCGTTGCGATTCGGGCGTTCGTCCAGCGTTGCTCCATCTGGACAGTCTCGCCTCGATGCGCCATTATGTCTAGACATAATATGAGGACGGATGATGGCTTCGCTCTGGTTCGAACGCGCGTGGATCGGCAATGGTTGGGCAAGGGATGTGCGTCTGCGCATCGCCGACGGCCGCATTGCCGCGGTCGAAACCGGTGCCGTCGCCGGAACCGGCGATGAGCGCCACCGCGTCGCGCTGCCGGGGCTCTGCAACGTCCACAGCCACGGCTTCCAGCGCGGCATGGCTGGTCTTTCGGAGCGCCGCAGCCGACCCGACGACAATTTCTGGAGCTGGCGCGAGATCATGTACCGCTTCCTCGACCGGCTGATGCCCGAAGATGTCGCCGCGATCACCGCGCAGGCCTATGCCGAGATGCTCGAGACCGGGTTCACGCGCGTCGGCGAGTTCCACTATCTGCACCACGACCCGGCGGGCGCGGCCTATGCCGATCCGGCCGAGATGGCGGGCGCGATCGCGGAGGCGAGCGCGACGACCGGGATCGGGCTGACGCTGCTCCCCGTCTTCTATGCGCACGGCAATTTCGGCGCCGCGCCGCCAAGCCCGGGACAGCGGCGTTTCCTCAACGACATCGACGGCTTTGCCGCATTGCTCGACGGCGCGCGCGCCAAGCTCGGCGGGGATGCCAATATCGGCGTTGCGCCGCACTCGCTGCGGGCGGTGACGCCGGAAGAACTCGACGCGCTGCTCGCAATGTCGCCGACGGGACCCGTGCATATCCACGCCGCCGAGCAGGTGAAGGAGGTTGCCGACTGCGTCGCGTGGAGCGGCGCGCGTCCCGTCGAATGGTTGCTCGACAATGCCGGCGTCGACAAGCGCTGGTGCCTAATCCATTCGACGCACCTCGCCGGTCACGAAGTGCCGCGGCTCGCCGCGAGCGGCGCGGTTGCCGGATTATGCCCGGTGACCGAAGCCAACCTCGGCGACGGCATTTTTCCCGCGATCGATTATCTCGCGGCGGGAGGGCGCTTCGGGGTCGGCACGGACAGCAATATCCTCGTCGATGCGGCGCAGGAGCTGCGCGCGCTCGAATATTCGCAGCGGCTCGCGCAGCGCGCGCGGGCATTGCTCGCGGGCGAGGAATCGCCCTTCGTCGGCGCGAACCTGTTTGCACGTGCCGTTGCGGGCGGCGCGCAGGCGCTCGGCGTTCCGGCGGGGCTCGCGGCCGGGCACGCGGCCGACATCGTGTCGATCGACCTCGATCATCCGTCCTTTGCCGGTACCGACGATACGACGCTGTTCGACCGCTGGATCTTCGCGGCGCGCGCCGGCGCGGTCGACAGTGTCTGGCGTGCCGGGGTGAAATGCGTCTCGAAAGGACGTCACGTCGAAGCCGGAGCGATCGGCGCGGCCTATCGCACGTGCCTTGCGCGGCTGCTCGCATGAATCCGTCGCGCCGTATTCGCGAGGAGATCGCCGGGGCGATCCGGTCTGGCGAATGGCGCCCGGGCGACCGCGTCCCGACCGAACAGGAACTTGCGGCGCGTTACGGCTGCGCGCGCGCGACGGTGAGCAAGGCGCTCGGCGAACTCGCCGCGTCGGGCCTCGTCGAACGCCGCCGCAAGGCGGGAACCTTTGTCGCGCAGCCGCCGGTGCACTCGGCGGTGATGACGGTGCCCGACCTCGCCGAACTCATTGCCGCGCGCGGCGAAGCTTATCGCTGGCAGCTTTTGTCGGTCGATCGGGAAGCCGAGGGTGAGGAACTCTGCCCCGGACCCGCACTCCGCATCGAGGGCGTGCATATGGCGGCGGGCGAAGCCTTTGCGCTCGAACGGAGGTTTATCGCGCTCGGCGAGGTGCCGGAGGCGATCGGCGCGGATTTCGCAAGCGAGGCGCCCGGCACATGGCTGCTCGGCCATATTCCGTGGACGGAGGCGCGGCACGTCATCCGCGCGGTGACGCCGACGCGCAAGGAAGCGGCGGCGTTGATGATCGGGACGGGAGCGGCCTGCCTCGAGCTTGACCGGACGACGTGGCGCGCCGGGCGTGTCGTCACCCATGTGCGGCAGTTGTTTCGCGGCGACCGTTTCGATCTCGTCGCCGACTTCAACGCGGGAGCGTGAACGGCGGGCGCCCGCATTTCGGGACGCCGGATCAGGGTGCCGGATAGCAAGGCGTGTCCGATGGCCCGCACGGTCCCCATCCGCCGCCCATCGCCTGGAAAAGCTGGACGCGCGCGGACAGCGCGTCGGCGCGGAGCTGGATCAGCGACAACTCGGCGCCGAGCAGCCCGCGCTGGGCGTCGAGCTGTTCGAGATAGGGCGAATAGCCTTCGCGGTAGCGGTTGGTGGCAAGGCGCAGCCCTTCGGCCAGCGCGTCGCGCTGCGATCGCGCGAACATGATCTGCCGGTCGATCATCTGCACCGCCGCGAGTGCATCCTCGACCTCGCGAAAGGCGGTCAGCGCGGTGCGGCGATAGGCGAAGGCAGCCTGATCGCGCTGTGCGCCCGCGGCGTCGGCCTGCGCGGTCAGGCGGCCACCCTGGAAGATGGGTGCGAGGATGCTACCCCCGACCGACCATATCGTGATCGGGTCGGCGAGCAGGGTCGAGAAGGCGGCGCCCGCCGCCGAGGTGAGGCGGAGTTGCGGCAGGAAGCGCTTGCGCGCCACAGCCAGATTCTTGTCCGATGCCGCCAGCTGATATTCGGCCTGTGCGACGTCGGGCCGCCGCCGCAGCAGTTCGGACGGCAGGCCCGCGGGCACGGCGGGCACCGTCAGCCGGTCGAGCGCCGCGCCGCGGCCGACAGCCTGCGGTGTTTCACCGACCAGCACGCTCAGCGCGTCTTCGGTCCGTGCGATCGCCAGTTCGATCTGCGGCTCGATCTGCGCGGTCGCGTCATATTCGGCCTGCGCCTGTTCGAGTTCGAGCTTGGGTGAATAGCCCGATCCGACGCGCGATTTCGCGATGCGCAAGGACTCGGCGCGGGCGCGCACGGTCTCGCGCGCCACCGCCAGCCGCGCATCGAGGCCGCGCAGCGTGAGGTAATTGCCTGCGACCGCCGCGGCGATCGAGAGCCGGACCGTGTCATGGGCGGCAGCGCTGGCGAGCCAGGAATCGCGCGCCGCCGATTGCTGGTCGGCAAGGCGACCGAAGAGATCGACCTCATAGGCGATCTGGATCTGCGGCTGCGCGAAATTCTGTTCGGCGGGCTGGCCGAAGGCATTGACCGAGCGCGACCGCCCGCCGCCGAGCGTCGCGTCGATCGCCGGCAAGGTCTGCGCGCGTGCGAGCGCGACATTGGCGCGCGCCTCGCGCACGCGCGCCGCGGCAATCCCGATATCGCTGTTGTTCGCGATGGCCTTTTCGACCAGCGCCGCAAGCGCCGGGTCCCCGAAGGATAGCCACCAGTCGCGTTGTAACGGAGCGTCCGTGCCAACGTCGGTGCGCCAGGTGGGGGGTGCGGCAACGGGCGCCACGTCGGTCGTTGCGACATTCGGCCCGGCGCAGGCGGCCAGCAGGCCGCCGAGCGTCAGCGCCGGTACAAGACGCACCATCTTCACCGCCGCGATCCGCCGCGCGTGTCGACGCGGACTTCGACCGACATGCCGGGTCGCAGCCGTCTCGCCAGCGGCTGTCCCTTGTCGATCGCGATGCGTACGGCGATCCGTTGCGCCACCTTGACGAAATTGCCGGTCGCATTGTCGGCCTTGAGCACCGCGAATTCGGACCCCGCCGCCGGCGACAGATTTTCGACCCGCCCGGTCAGTTCGGCGCCGCCCAGCGCATCGACGCTGAAGCGCGCGCGCTGCCCGATCGCCATGTCGCCGGTCTGCGCCTCCTTGAAGTTCGCGATCACCCAGACATTGTGCGGAACCACCGAAAGCAGTTGCGTGCCCGCGGTAACATAGGCGCCGAGGCGTACCCCGACCTCGGAGAGCTGGCCATCGGCCGGCGCGCGGATGATCGTGTTGTCGAGGTCGATCTGCGCAAGGCGAAGCTGCGCCTTTGCCGATGCGACCGCGGCTTGGAGGCCTGCACGCCCGACGACGACCGTGCGCACATCCTGTGTACCGATCGCGCGGCTCGCGCGCGCCTGCTGCAGCGATGCCTGCGCCGCCAGCAGCGCCGCGCGCGTCTGGTCGAATTCGCGGGTCGAGATCGATCCGTCGGCGACGAGCGTGCGGGCGCGGCGCATGTCGGCCTCGGCGCGCGTCAACTGCGCCTGCGCATTGGCGATACCCGCGTTCTGACTGTCGGTTGCGACCTCGCGCGAACGCTGCGCCTGCGCCGAATTGGCGAGCGATGCTTCCTGCGCGGCGACGTTCGCCGTGGCTTGCGCGACGCGTGCGCGATAGATGCGGTCGTCGATCGTCGCGAGGATCTGCCCCGCCTTGACCTCGGCGAAATCCTGCACCGCGACGCGCGTCACATAGCCGCTGACCTGCGGGCTGATGATCGTGACACGGCCGCGTACATAGGCATTGTCGGTGCGCTCGGCGCCGCCGGCGAACGGCGGCAGCTTCCACGCGTAAAGAACCGCGAGGATCGCAAGCAGCGCAATGGCGATGATCGCGACGACGGTCGTGCGCGACTTGGTCGGCGGACGCCAGGATGATGGCTGCGCGTCGACCTGCGGGTCGCGTGCCGGCTCGGCCTCCGGCGCTGCAGACGGGCTGGCCGCGGCGGCCTCGACCTCGGGTTCGGGCGGCGTGTTCGCCTTCTCTTCGCTCATTCTACTGCCCCTGTTGCGCCTGTGCCTGCGCCTGAAGACGTTGTACCAATAATATCACCGGCGACGGCTCGCCGCGCCGGCGGATCGACCAGCTGATCAGGAAACCCCAGATCGCCGTCAGGATCGCTAGCACCCCGACGAGCATGAAAACATCGTTGTAAGCGAGGATATGCGCCTCGCGCGTGACCTGCTGGCTCAGCAGCGCGGCGCTTTCGGCACCGCGCAGGACCGGATCGCCGACCGTCCCCGCAACGGCGCGGCCGCCGGCGCCCAGCCGTGCGGCGACCAGCGGATCGGTCGCGACGATGTTCTGAACCAGCTCGTGCGAATGATATTTCTCGCGCACCGTCTGAAAGGTGCCGAGCAGCGTGCTGCCCGCGAGACCGCCGATGCTCTGGCTCATGCTGAACAGCACGACGAAGCTGATGAAATTCCTGCCGCCCGCGAGCAGGGTGCGCGCGATACCGATCACCATCGCCTGCGCGAGGAAGAGCAAGGACGCGAAGCCGATCAGCGCCTGGCTGAGATAGAATTGGCCCGGCCGGGTCAGGTTGGTCGCCCCGGCATCCATCAACGCGCCGACGACGATCAGCACGACCGCGACGATGATCGGCCGCGAGAGATTGTCCGGACGGAAAGTCAGCACTGCGGTCACAAGACCCGCGATCGACGCGAAAACGACGATCAGATTGAGCGTCACCATCTGGTCGTTGATCATGCCGACCACGGACAGAAACCCGACCGAGCCGAAGGCCTGTTCGGAAAGCAGTATACGAACCGACGCGGCCACGGCGAACAGGCGCAGCATCTCGCGCGTCCCGAGCCAGCGCGTGTTGATGAGCGGATTCTTGCGATGATGCTCGACCAGCACCGCGGCGGCGATCAGCGCGACGCTCGCGGCGAGCGCCCATCCCATCCACGAACGTTCGAACCACCACTGGATCCGCCCCTGTGACAGCACCGCTATCAGCAACCACAGTCCCGGCGCGAGCAGGGCGAAGGTCAGGAAGTCGTGTGGCTCGAACACTTTCTCGCGCTCGCTCGGCGGCAGCGGCTGCGCCATGACGGCGGCGAGCGTCGCGAGCGCGAGCCCGAATTCGAACCAGTAGAGATTGTGCCAGTCGCCCCAGATGAGCAGCCCCGGCGACAGCACGCGCGCGAGCGGCGTCGCGATCTGGGGGATGCAGATGCCGATCATCACCGCGGCGAGCCGCTTTGAGGCGGGAAGCGCCTGAAAGAAATAGAGGATGGTCAGCGTCGACAGGCCGCTCGCCGCAATGCCGCTCATCGCGCGCACGGCGACCGACGTCCAGAAATCGTGAATGAACAGATGCATCAGCGTCGTCACCGCATAGGCGACGAGCGTATAGCGGATGAAGGGCTGGAGCCCGAACTGCTGGCGGTATTTGACGAGCAGCAGGTTCGCCGTGACGTTGGTCATGAAATAGGCGGCGGTGAGCCATGCAGCCTCGTCGCTGTTGAGCCCCAATGTGCCCTGCGCGAAATTGAGGTTCACGGTGACCAGTGCATTGCCGAGCCCGCCGGTAATCCCGATCAGGCAGCCGATCAGGAAATGGCGGACCATCCGCGACGTCGGATGATCGGGATTGGCCGGCGATCCCGGCAGCGTCGGCCGCTCGTGCGGCTTGAAGACATAGTCCGCCATCGGGCCTCAGGCCGGGCTGGCGATCATCGCGGCGCCGGACAGGTGGCTGCGAGTCGGTTCGATGGACATGGGCTTCCATACCGCATCGGCTGCGGCGGTGCAGCCACCTCGATGCACGTCGTCCCGTCGCGACCGGTCGGATACCATCGCCGATAGAGCGCTTGCCCGCGCCCGCGCCTGTTCGGGCACATGGCATCGTCGCCGCGCAGGGCGCGATCGAGCCGCTGCCCCACGAGCCGGCCGTCGGGGCACTCGAAATGGACCATTTCATAGTGACGCTGCGAGCCCCGGAAGCGGCGCGCCGAGCTTGCGACTGCCCGCCGAAAGGTTTCCGGCGTCGACCACGGCCAGAATGACACGCATGGCATCAAGGCGGTCCATACCCCCTCCTTTCGATGCCCTATAGTCCTGTATTGCCGATCCTTACAGTCCGGGGCAGCAAGTGAGGGTCTGCTTGCTGACTATCGGAACCGGAAGGAGATGGTGCGCCTTCGGCCAATCCCCAATTTGACGCCGATCAATGACGTCGTTCCGCGGGCAATCCAATCTCGCACCCATGCAGGAGATTGGATGATGAGAAATATTCTGGTTCAGGCCGACAAAGACGCGGGCATGGCGATGCGGATGGAAAGCGCGCTCGCGATCGGCCGCCGCTTCGGGGCGCATCTCAGCTTCCTGATCAGTTCGCCCTATCAACAATTCATTGCCGCCGATCCCTTCGGCGGACTGTATCTGGCGAAGGAGCAGCTGGCGCAGGCGCAGTTGGCGGATCTGGAGATCGAAAAACGCCTCAGCGCGGAACTCGCGCGCGAGGACGTGCCATGGGACGTTGCGGTAGCCGATGGCGATGCGCTGTCGACCATGACGCTTGCCGCAACACTTTCGGACCTTGCGATCGTTTCGCTCGGGGCACGCGACCGCCGCGGCCACCGGGTCCCGACGATCGCCGCCGATCTCGCGCTCACCGTGCCGGTCCCGGTCCTTGCCCTGCCCCCCGAGAGAGGGCCGTTCGACTTCGACGCGCCGATGATGGTGGCGTGGAACGGCAGTCCGCAGGCCGCCAACGCCTTGCGCGCCGGCGTATCGCTCATGGGCGATGCCCGGAATGTCGTTCTTGTCACGGTCGGTGACGACGAAGGTCGCGTTCCGGCCGAGAATGCGCTTCGCTACATGTCGCGGTACGGCGTGCATGGCGAGTTGCGGCGCGAAACGAAGAGTACCGGAACCGCCGAGGAGGTGCTCGAACGCGTTGCCGCCGAGATCAGCCCGGGCCTGATCGTCATGGGTGCTTTCGGCCGTCCGCGCCTGCGCGAGACATTGTTCGGCGGTGTCACGCGCTATCTGATCGAAGCCGCGCCGGCGCCTCTGCTGCTCGCGCACTAGGGTTCCGGTCCGCTACGCTTTCCAAACCGGTCGCCTTATTGTAGGGCGGCCGGGTGACCGATTGTGCGACCTGCGTTGTGCGAAATCGCGCTATTTGCGCGAGCCTGAACCCCGCGGAGCTTGCCGCGCTGGGGAAGATGGGGCGTCGGCAGAAGGTACGACAGGGGCAGACGCTCTTGTGGGAGGGCGATGGCGCGCCGGTCGTCGCCAACGTCCTCGACGGCGTGCTCAAGCTGGTCGTGTCGACCGCCGACGGGCGCGAGCAGATCGTCGGCGTCGTTTTTCCGTCGGATTTCATCGGCCGGCCGTTCGGCAAGGAAAGCCCGTACAGCGTAACCGCGATGACCGACGCCGAAGTGTGCATCTTCAACCGCAACAATTTCGACGAGTTCGCGAGTTCGCACCCCGACCTGCAGCAGAAACTGCTCCGCCGCACGCTCGACGAGCTCGACCGGGCACGGCACTGGATGATGCTGCTCGGCCGCAAGTCGGCGTCGGAGAAGGTGGCATCCTTTCTGCTCGAAATGTCCGAGCGCCTTTCGGGGCAGGGATGCCAGTCGGGCGCGCGCGACGGGTTCGAGCTGCCCTTCGGCCGCCAGCAGATCGCCGACATATTGGGCCTGACGATCGAAACGACGAGCCGTCAGCTCACGAAGATGCGAGCCGACGGCGTCGTCGACCTCCCGTCGCGCCGCGAGATCGTGATCAACGACCGCGCGGCGATGGAGGATATGGCGGGCTGAGCTGCCAGCTCAGAAGCGGAATGCCGCCCCGACGCTGATCACCCATGGATCGAGCCTGTGCCGCGTTTTGAGCACTTCGGTGTCGCCCGCGTACCAGGTCGCGGTCGGGCGCAGGAAATAGCGCTTGGCATCGAATGACAGCGCCAGCCCCTTGTCGTTGACCGGAATGTCGATGCCCGCCTGCAACGCGGCGCCGAGCTTGTCGCCCATCTTTTGCCGGGTCGCACCCAGCGTCCGCGTTGTCGCACCTGGCTTTTCATCGATGAAGATGAAATAGCTTGGCCCGGCGCCGATGTAGGGACGAACGCCGCCGTCCTTGCCGAAATGATATTTGAGGGTGAGCGTCGCGGGCACGATCTTCGCGTCGGAAACCAGCGTCGCGCCATCGAGCGCGCCGCGGCCGCTCACATCGTGCTGCGTCACGCCCGCGATTGTTTCGAGCGAGATATTGTCGGCAACGAAATATTCGATCGCGACCGTCGGGGTCACATTGTCGTCGGCCTTGCTTTGCGTGCCTGCGGGCAGGCCGATGAGGTCGGTCTTGACGTCGGTGATCTTGCCGTCGGGCGCGACATAGGTCGCGAGCAACTTGAAGTGCACCTCGCCGGCCTTGGCGGCCGCCTGTCCGGGCAGCGCGAATGCGGCGACGAGTGCGATTAGCGGGAGAGCGTTGGTTTTCATGGGATATACCTCCTGTTTGGGTGGCGCATCCCTGCTCCATGCGCGCTCCCGCTGCATTGATGCGGCGCAACCGGTTCGTTGATCCCGATCAATGTTTCGGCGCGCGCGCCCGTTCATGGCGGTCCCGAACCGCGCGGCGGCAAAGCCGCGCCAAGCAGGGACAAGCGATATGGACGGTCTGGTAACAAGGGCGGGGGGCTGGCTGGGATTGACCCTGCTCGCCTTCGTGATGGCGGCGCTCGCGGTCGATGCGCCGTTCGCGGTGCATATGATCATCGTCGCGCTCGCGTGCCTTGCCATGCTGTGGGCGACTGTCACGCGCGCCGACTATGGCGCCCTTGCGCGCGGCATCCTGAAGATGCCCGCCGATCAGGGCGTCTATGACGACGATCCGATCCGCTGGGGCGTCATCGCGACCTTGTTCTGGGGTGTTGCGGGGATGGCCGCAGGGCTCTTTATCGCGCTCCAGCTCGCTTTCCCGGCGCTGAACCTGGGCCTCGAATATACGACCTTCGGGCGCCTCAGGCCGCTGCATACCTCGGCGGTGATCTTCGCCTTCGGCGGCAACGCGCTGATCGCGACGAGCTTTTACGTCGTGCAGCGCACCTGCCGCGCGCGGCTCGCCTTTCCCAAGCTCGCGCGCTTCGTCTTCTGGGGATACCAGCTCTTCATCGTCCTCGCGGCGACAGGCTATCTGATGGGCGTCACCGCGGCCAAGGAATATGCCGAGCCCGAATGGTATGTCGACCTGTGGCTGACGATCGTCTGGGTCGCCTATCTCGTCGTGTTCGTCGGCACGATCGTCAGGCGCCGCGAGCCGCATATCTATGTCGCGAACTGGTTCTATCTGAGCTTCATCGTCACCATCGCGATGCTGCACATCGTCAACAATCTGTCGATGCCCGCCAGCATCTTCGGATCGAAGAGCTACGCCGCCTTCGCCGGGGTGCAGGATGCGCTGACGCAATGGTGGTACGGCCATAATGCGGTCGGCTTCTTCCTGACCGCGGGCTTCCTCGCGATGATGTATTATTTCGTGCCGAAACAGGCCGAGCGGCCGGTCTACAGCTACCGTCTGTCGATCATCCACTTCTGGTCGCTGATCTTCCTCTATATCTGGGCGGGGCCGCACCACCTCCACTATACCGCGCTGCCCGACTGGGCGCAGACGCTGGGCATGGTGTTTTCGGTGATCCTGTGGATGCCGAGCTGGGGCGGCATGATCAACGGGCTGATGACGCTGAACGGCGCGTGGGACAAGATCCGCACCGACCCGATCATCCGCATGATGGTGATGGCGCTCGCCTTCTACGGCATGAGCACCTTCGAAGGCCCGATGATGTCGATCAAATGGGTCAACTCGATGTCGCATTACACCGACTGGACCATCGGTCACGTCCACAGCGGCGCGCTCGGCTGGAACGGCATGATCACCTTCGCTGCAGTCTATTATCTCGTGCCGCGCCTCTGGGGCCGCGAGCGGCTCTACAGCCTGCGCATGGTCAACTGGCACTTCTGGCTCGCGACCGTCGGCATCGTTTTCTACGCCGCGTCGATGTGGGTCGCGGGCATCATGCAGGGTCTGATGTGGCGCGAATACGGCGCCGACGGCTACCTCGTCTACAGCTTCGTCGAGAGCGTCGCCGCGATGCACCCGATGTATCTGATCCGTGCCGCGGGCGGGGCGATGTATCTCGCGGGCTTCCTGATCATGGTCGTCAACGTCTGGGCGACGCTCGGCGGCAGGGTCCGTGCCGAAAAGCCGATGACCGAAACCCCGTACAACGCCGCGGCGGACCGTCCGCTCGCGCCCGTTCCCGCCGAATAAGGAGCCCCGACCATGGCCACCAAACCCGCCAAAAAGGGCTTCAGCCACAAGAAGATCGAGCGCAACGTGACGTTGCTCGGGGCACTCGCGCTGCTCACCGTCACGATCGGCGGCATCGTCGAGATCGCGCCGCTCTTCTGGATCGACAACACGGTCGAGAAGGTCGAGGGGATGCGCCCCTATACCCCGCTCGAACTCGCCGGGCGCAACATCTATATGCGCGAGGGCTGCTACACCTGCCACAGCCAGATGATCCGTCCGTTCCGCGACGAGGTCGAACGCTACGGCCATTACAGCCTCGCCGCCGAGAGCATGTACGACCACCCCTTCCAATGGGGGTCGAAACGCACCGGGCCCGACCTCGCGCGCGTCGGCGGCCGCTATTCGGACGAATGGCACAAGGCGCATCTGATCGATCCGCGCAGCGTCGTGCCCGAATCGATCATGCCGCCCTATGCCTTCCTCGCGGAGCGCGATCTGCAGACCGGTGACATGGCGAACGACCTGACCGCGCTCTATCGCGTCGGGGTTCCCTATACGAAGGCCGACATCGCCAACGCGAACGAGGATCTCGCGGCACAGGCGGATCCCGCCGCCGGGCTCGACCTGCAAAAGCGCTATCCCAAGGCGCAGGTCCGCGATTTCGACGGCGATCCCGACCGGCTCACCGAGATGGATGCGCTGATCGCCTATCTCCAGATGCTCGGTACGCTCGTCGATGTCGACAAGGCGGCGCCGCAGGAACGCCCGTCCGAAACGGAGGCGGCGCGATGACCTATAACGACCTCAGGCATTTTGCCGACAGCTGGGGGCTGCTCGCCATGACCCTGCTGTTCCTCACCCTCATCGCCTGGCCGTTCCGGCCGAGCGCCCGCGCGCGCAACGACGAAGCGGCGAACATGATCTTCAGGGAAGACGAGCATGGCTGAGCAGAAACGCATCGACGAAGCCACCGGCACGAGCACGGTCGGCCATGAGTGGGACGGTATCGAGGAACTCGACACGCCGATGCCGCGCTGGTGGCTGTGGACCTTCTACGCCACGATCGTCTGGGGACTGGCCTATGCCGTCCTCTATCCCGCCTGGCCACTCGTGAACAGCGCGACCGAGGGGGTGCTCGGCTGGTCGAGCCGCGGCGATCTGTACAAGGAAATGCGTGCCGATGCGCTGCGCCGCGCGCCGACGGTGGGCGCGATCGCGGCGACGGCGATCACCGACCTGCCCGCGAAACCCGAACTGATGCAGGCGGCGGTGCAGGGCGGCGCGGCGGCGTTCCGCGTTCATTGCGTCCAGTGCCACGGCGCCGGCGGTGCGGGGGTGAAGAAGCTCTACCCCAGCCTGACCGACGACGACTGGCTGTGGGGAGGCGACCTTGCGAGCATCCAATATACCGTCACCCACGGCATCCGGAACCCCGACCACAAGGACACGCGCACCAGCCTGATGCCTGCCTTCGGTCGCGACGGCATTCTCGACGCGGCGCAGATCGGCGATGTCGTCAGCTTCGTTCGCGCGATCAGCCGGCAGGAAAGGGCGAGTGCCTCGTCGGCGCGCGGCGCGGCGCTGTTCGAGGCGAATTGCGCGGTCTGTCACGGCGCGGGCGGCGAGGGCGGGCGCCAGTTCGGCGCGCCGAAGCTGACCGACGCGATCTGGCTCTATGGCGGCGACCGCGACAGCCTGACCGCGACGATCACGCAGCCGCGAAACGGCGTGATGCCGCGCTGGAACAACCGGCTCGATCCGGTGACGATCAAGATGCTGTCGGCCTATGTCTATTCGCTGGGCGGCGGTGAGAAGGGGCTTGCCCCGGTCGCCAAGGAGCAGGGAGTCGATGGCCAGCCCTGAAGACCTCTCCGGCCAGCCCGCGCCGCTCTACGAGGCGCGGAAGGGCGTTTACCCGAAGGCGGTGAACGGCCCCTTCCGCCGCTTCAAATGGGCGATCATGGCGGTGACGCTCGCGATCTATTACGGCACGCCGTGGATTCGCTGGGATCGCGGGCCCTATGCGCCCGACCAGGCGGTGCTCGTCGATCTCGCGAACCGCCGCTTCTACATGTTCCAGATCGAGATCTGGCCGCATGAATTCTATTATGTTGCCGGCCTTTTGATCATGGCGGGGGTCGGTCTGTTCCTCGTGACCAGCGCGGTCGGGCGCGCTTGGTGCGGCTATGCCTGCCCGCAGACGGTGTGGACCGATCTGTTCCAGCATGTCGACCGGCTGGTCGACGGTGATCGCAATGCACAGGTCCGGCTGGCCAAGGGGCCGTGGACCTTCGAGAAGGTCGCAAAGCGCGGACTTAAATATCTGATCTACCTCGCCATTGCCTTCTGGACGGGCGGCGCGTGGATCATGTATTTCGCCGATGCGCCGACGCTGACGGCGGATTTCTGGACCGGGCAGGCGGCACCGGTCGCCTATGGCACCGTTGCGCTACTGACCGCGACAACCTTCATCCTCGGCGGTTTCCTGCGTGAACAGGTGTGCGTCTATATGTGCCCCTGGCCGCGTATCCAGACCGCGATGATGGACGAAAAATCGCTGCTGGTGACCTACAAGGACTGGCGTGGCGAGCCGCGCGGCAGCGTCAAGAAGGCGATGGCCCACCCGGGTGCGTTCGGCGACTGCATCGACTGCAACCAGTGCGTCGCGGTCTGCCCGACGGGGATCGACATTCGCGAAGGGCCGCAGATCGGCTGCATCACCTGCGCGCTCTGTATCGACGCGTGCGACGGGGTGATGGCACAGGTCGGCCGGCCGCGCGGGCTGATCGATTATTGCACGCTCGACGACGCCGCCACCGAAAAGGCCGGCGGCACCGGACAGCCGATCCGCAAGACGCTGACCCGCCCGCGTACGCTGATCTATTTCGGTGTGTGGACCGCGATCGGTACGGCGATGCTCTTTTCGCTCGGGCAACGTACGCGGCTCGACCTCGCCGTCCAGCACGAACGCAGCCCGCTCTATGTCCAGCTTTCCGACGGGCATGTCCGGAACAATTACACGCTGAAGCTGCGCAACATGGAAACGCGTCCGCGCCGCGTCGCGGTGACGGTCAGCGGGCTTCCGGGCGCCGCGGTGTGGACCGAAGACGGCGCGCGCGAGGGGGCCGGGCAGGCGGTCACGCTGACGCTTTCGCCCGACAGTGTCACGCGCCTCAAGCTCTTCATCGCAGCGCCGGGGGCAGGGCCGGCGCGACAGGATTTCACGATCAGCACGCGCGGTCTCGACGGTGATCCGCGCGGCGACAGCGACATCATCCAGTTCGACCGGCCGGAGGCGGGACAATGACCGACAGGCGCAAACCCAAGGCCTTCACCGGCCGGCACATGACGGCGATTCTCGTCGCCTTCTTCGCGGTGGTGATCGCGGTCAATTTCACCATGGCGCGCTTCGCCATGTCGACTTTCGGCGGCAAGGTGGTCGAGAACAGCTACGTCGCGAGCCAGCATTATAACGAATGGCTGAAACGCGCCGACGCGCAGGACCGGCTGGGGTGGGACGCGCGTATCGCGCTCGACGCGACCCGGCATGTCCTGCTGACGATCCGCAAGGGCGGCGTTCCGCTCGACGGCGTGCAGGCGTCGGCGACGGTCAATCACCCCGTTGGGCGCACCGCGCCCGTCGCGCTCGCTTTCGAGCCGGCGGCGGGCGGCGTGCTGCGCTCGGTCGAGCCGCTGGTGTTGGGGCGCTGGCGGCTCGACCTGATCGTCCGGCACGGCCCGGATGAGGCACGATACCGCAAGGACATGCAATGAGCGCCGCCGCTCTGATCGAACGCGACTTCGCGGTGCCCGATATCCGCTGCGCCGGCTGCATCGCGAAGCTGGAACAGGGGCTGGTGCGCGACAGGCGCATCGCCGCCGCGCGCGTCAATTTCACCGAAAAACGGGTGCATCTTTCGTACACTCCCGACACCGGGATGCCCGAGCTGATCGGAGCTTTTTCGAACCTGGGATTCGAGGCGCACCCGATCGGAACCGGCCCCGACGAAGCCGGGATCGAGGCCGAAACGAGCCGTGAGCTGCTGCGCGCGGTTGCCGTGTCGGGCTTCGCGATGATGAATATCATGCTCCTCTCGGTATCGGTCTGGTCGGGTGCGACCGGGGCAACGCGCGACCTGTTCCACTGGCTGTCGGCCGCGATCGCCTTGCCGACCGTCGCCTATGCCGGGCGGCCCTTCTTTCGTTCGGCGTGGAGAGCGCTCCGCCATGGCGGCACGAACATGGACGTACCGATCAGCATCGGCGTCGCGCTCGTCTGCGCGATCAGCCTTTACGAGACCGCGACGAGCGGGCCGCATGCCTATTTCGATGGAGCGGCAATGCTGCTCTTCTTCCTGCTCTGCGGCCGCTGGCTCGACAGCGTGATGCGCGACCGTGCGCGCGGCGGGGTGGCCGCGCTGCTGCGCAACATGGGCACCGGCGCGATGGTGATCGACGATGGCGACCGCAGCCGCTGGGTCGATGCGACCGCGCTGGAGCCGGGGATGGTGATGCTCGTCGCGGCGGGGGAACGGCTCGCGGCCGACGGGGTGATCGTCGGCGGAGAGAGCCAGCTCGACCTGTCGTTGCTGACCGGTGAGAGCGTCCCGCAAAACGCCGGGCCCGACGACCGCGTGCATGCGGGGACACTGAATCTCGACGCACCGGTCCGCGTGCGCGTGACGGCTGCGGGTGCCGACACCGCCATCGCCGACATCGCGCGGCTGATGGGCGAGGCGGCGCAGGGCAAGTCGCGCTACGTTCGCATCGCCGATCGCGCGGCGCGATTTTATGCGCCCGCCGTCCATTGTCTGGCGCTGACGGCCTTTGCCGCCTGGATGATCGCGGGGGCGGGCTGGCACCACAGCCTGCTGATCGCCGCCGCGGTGCTGATCATCACCTGTCCGTGCGCGCTCGGCCTCGCGGTGCCGGCGGCGCAGATCGTCGCGGCGGGCGAACTGATGCGCGCGGGCGTGCTGATCAAGGACGGTTCGGCGCTCGAGCGGCTGGCGGAGGTCGACCGCGCGCTTGTCGACAAGACGGGCACGCTGACACTCGGCCGACCCGAGGCGCTGGGTCTCGAACGGTTCGACGACGGGGTGAAATCGCTGATCCTCGCGCTGGCGCAGGCGAGCCGCCATCCGCTCAGCGAGGCGCTGATGCGCGGACTCCGGACGTCCGATGTCCGCCCCGTCGAAGTGACATCGATCCGCGAGACGCCGGGCTTCGGCATCGAGGCGCTTTGGGGGGATCGCATCGTGACGCTCGGCCGGCCGCAGGGTCGGGGGCTCGGCGATGCGCTTGCGACCGAACTTTCGGTCGATGGACGGGCCGTTGCGACGATCGGCTTTGCCGACCGGCTGCGCCCCGACGCCTCGGAAGCGATCGCGGCGCTTGGCCGCGAGGGCATCGACGCGATGATCCTGTCGGGCGACCGCGCCGAAGCCGTCGCGCCCGTGGCGCGCGAACTCGGGCTGACCGCGCAGACCGGAATGAGTCCGCACGACAAGCTTGCGGCGATCGAACGGCAGGCCGCACAGGGCCACAAGGTGCTGATGATCGGTGACGGCCTCAACGACGGGCCGGCGCTCGCTGCGGGTTATGCGTCGATGGCGCCCGGGTCGGCGAGCGACGTCGGCAAGAATGCCGCCGACTGTATCTTCCTCGGCGACCGGATGATGCCGGTGGTGCAGACGATCCGTATGGCGCGGCGCACGCAGGCGATCGTGCGGCAGAATTTCATCGCGGCGATCGGCTATAATATCATCGCGGTGCCGCTCGCTTTCCTCGGCTTCGTGACGCCGCTCGTCGCGGCGATCGCGATGTCGGGATCGTCGCTGATTGTCGTCGGCAATGCGCTGCGGCTGAAAGGGACGATCCGGTGAACGGACTGATCTTCCTCATCCCGATCGCGCTCGGGCTCGGCCTGCTCGGACTTGCGGCGTTCTTCTGGTCGCTCCGCAAGGGGCAGTTCGACGATCTCGACGGCGCGGCGCTGCGCATCTTCGTCGAGGAGGAAGAGGGCCGGGAGGCATGAACATGCGTCGCTTGCTTGCCGCGATGGGCGCCGCCGCGCTCATGCAGCCGCCGATCGCGGCCGATGCGCGCATCCTGACCGTGCCCTCGTGCGGCGGTGCGGCGCACCGGATGATCGTCCCCGGCGATCCCGCCGATCCCGATCAGCGCCGCGACTGCGCCAAGGCCTGCCACGCCGTCACCGATCGGCGCAGCAAAGCGGGAGAGGGCAAAAAGGGCTGCTGCTGACGCCCGGACGTTGATCCCGGTCAATGTTGCGGCTGGCGCGCGGGCGTAGGAGGCATTCATGTGGTCCTATCATCCCGATCTGCTCGCCAAGCCGGTGCCGCGCTACACCAGCTATCCCACCGCGATGGAATTCACCGACGCTGTGGGCGCCGACGATTATGCGCTGGCGCTCGACCGCGTCGAGGCGGCGACGCCGGTCTCGCTCTATGTCCATATCCCCTTTTGCGAGCAGATCTGCTGGTATTGCGGTTGCAACACCGGCGCTGCGGGGCGGACGCAGCGACTGGCCGACTATCTGACGGCCCTGCGGGCGGAGATCTCGCTCGTCGCCAAGCGCCTCGGCGGGCGCGGGCGGGTCCGGCGCATCGCTTTCGGTGGCGGCAGTCCGAACGCCATCGCGCCGGTCGAGCTGGTGCGTCTGCTCGACCGCATCCTGACCGTCTTCGATGCGCATCGGCCGGAGATTTCGATCGAACTCGACCCGCGCGGCTTTTCCGCCGAATGGGCGCTTGTGCTCGCCGCGGCGCATGTCACGCGCGTCAGTCTGGGCGTCCAGACCTTCGCGCCGCATGTCCAGCAGGCGATCGGACGGATCCAGCCGCTGTCGCATATCGAGCGCGTCGTTGCTGCGCTGCGCCTTCGCGACATCGATGCGATCAATTTCGACCTGATGTACGGATTGCCGGGGCAGTCGCTGGCCGACCTCGACACCACGCTGGACGAGGCGATCCGCCTTGCGCCGAGCCGGATCGCGCTGTTCGGCTACGCGCATCTTCCCGACATGATCCCGCGCCAGCGGCGGATCGACGCGACGAACCTTCCCGACCAGCAGCTCCGCTTTGCGCAGGCCGCACTGGGAAACAGGCGCCTGACCGATGCGGGCTATATACCGGTGGGCTTTGACCATTTCGCGTTGCCCGACGACCCCTTGGCCATCGCGGCGGGCGAAGGGCGCGTGAACCGAAATTTCCAGGGGTTCACCGAGGATGACGCTCCGGTCCTGCTTGGCTTCGGAGCGAGCGCGATCAGCCGCTTTCCGGACCTGATCGTCCAGAACGAGAAGCGCGCCGGGCCTTATCGGGATTTGGTCGGTGAAGGGCGCCTGGCCGCCGTGCGCGGCGTATCGATCGACGACGTGCAGCGAATGCGCGGGGAAAATATCCGCAACCTTCTCTGCAGCGGACGGACCCGTATCGGGACCGAGAGCAGGGAGCGTGTCCGGAGCATTCTCGGCGAATATGAGCGTCGCGGTGTCATCGCATGGGACGCTGACGATCTGGTGATCCGCGACGAAGGCCTGCCCTATGCGCGGCATGTCGCGGCGCAGTTCGACAGTCTCAGAGGGACCATTTGAACCATGACATCATTTGTCCGCTGATACCGATTGTCGCCCGACAACGGCCAGTCCGCAACCGGCCAAAAGCTTCCTGCCCTCGGGCGGACCGCGGCGAGCGAGCGGTCGGATCGATGGTGACGCAGCTTGCGCGCGAGTTGGGGCCCACGTCATCGGAACCGGGCGCGGGGCCGATTGGCATGCGGTCCGCGCGCCTGGTTCGATCCGGCGGGCGGCTGGTGTCGATCGTGGGCCCTGCCGACGGTCAGTTGACCGAAATCGTTCAGCGGGTGCGGGACGGGCGACTGCGCACGAACATCGGCATTGTCGCGCCCCTCGATGAGGCCGTGGCGGCTTTCAATCCGGCCGCACGACGCTCCGGCGAGACGATCGTCCGCATACGCCCTTGACGATATGGTCGGGGATATGCGGGAACCGGCAGCCGCCGGAAAAAGGGGCGCGGTGCGGACCGCGCCCCCTCATTGCCTCGTTTATACCGAAGCTCAGCCCTTGCAGGGGCCGATATTGGTGCTGGTGACCTGCATCTGCATTTCCATGTCACCGCCGCCCATCGGCGACTTGCCCTTCGAGGTCACGAGAACATCGCTCTTCCTGGCGTCGAGGCTTCCGGCGAGGGCGAGCTCGACCTTCTGCGATCCTTGGGTGCACGTGCCCGCGACGTCGATCTTGCCGTCGGCGATCCGGTTCTTGTTCCAGGTACAGGCCTGGCCATAACCCTGCGACAGCGCACCGGCGACATCTTCATTGTCTGCCTGTTCCTGCGTGAGGCACTGTTCGGTTCCGCTTGCCGCTGCCAACTGCTTCGACATCTGGTCCTTCACATTTTCGGGAACGCCCGGCATCTCGAACTTCACCAGCTTGACGTCGGTCTTCCAGTTGCCGGCTTCGCGCTTCACCGTTCCGGCGGGGTTAGCCGGCTTGTCGTCGCTCTTGCCGCAGCCGCTCAATGCCAGCGCCGCGCCCGTCACGGCGACCGTCAAAAACTTCTTCATCCTTCGATAGTCCTTCGATTATTGCTCTTGGCTCCCCCCGAGATTCGCAACTGCCTGACGCCCCGGGCGATTGCGAGCGGACATCTATCAAGTTTTCAACGGGATGCACGTCCAAAGTTAGGGAGCTATCTATCGATGGAGTCCGCCGGCGAAAAACTCGCGAGGTCGATTCCGGCGGCGTCGATCCTTTCCCGCTACTTCAGCGGCAGAAACAGTTCGACGACGACATCCTGCACGGCCGCGTCCGGGAAGAAATCGAGGTGCCGGCGGCAATAGATCGGGAAGTCGCGCGCTTCCTCGCCGCTCGCGGGCAGCCAGTCTCCGTAGAGGAAGAGCGCGGCAGGCTCCAGATTGTGGGTGTCATGGACGACGCGCAGGACCGCGCAGCGTCCGCCGGGGATCATGCCGGCCTTCATGACGTCGTCATCCGGCCCGATCCCGCGGTCGGTTCCGACGCAAAGGTCCATGCTGTAATCGGCCGGGTTCGCCGGTGTCCTTTCGGACCGGAAGATATTGAATGTCGGGCTCGTCGCGGGCGAGAGGCCCGCAGCCTTGCGCCACGCGATGAACCGCTCGATCGTGGCCGGAAGCATGGCGCGGTCGCCGCGATGTTCGAGGATCGCCACCGGCGTCGACGGCACATCGCGGATCGCCACATCGTCATATTCATAATTTATCTGCATGAGCTTGCTCCTCGCATTGTTGTGAAGCCCAAAGGCCGCAAGCCACGGTGCCCAGTCGGGCGATTTCCGGAACGACGACGGCGATTGTCCGAACCGCTGCCGGAAGGCGCGGGCGAAGGCGTCGGGCGCGTCGTAACCGGCATCCATCGCGATCTCCGTAATGCTCTGCTCCTCTTTCGAGGCCAGTCGGTGCGAAGCCCGCTTCATACGGGCCAGCTGGATATAGCGATGCACGGACAGCCCGAAGGTCGCCATGAACTGTCGGTGGAAATGGAATTTCGAGAGGGCTGCGACCCGGCTTACCGCTTCCAGGTCCAGATCGTCATCGAGATGCCGGTCGATATGGTCGAGCACCCGCTGCATCCGGGCCTGATAATTCTGATGCGCCGTCCTCATCATTCACTCCTGCGTGGCAGGTGTCAGATACTTGCCGTTGGTCAAGTCCGCTCGACCGATCTTGCGCATTGGATATCGGCGGCCGCGCTTCTGGAACCGGCAGGGGGAACGTTCGATCGGACTCGCGGACGTTCGCGTCCATAGGCGTCCTGAAAGGGCGCAAATGCTGGGATTTTCGCCTCTACCATTGATTTCGCGCGCGTGTTACGGCCGCGCGATGAACAGGATCGTCAACAAACTCAACCTGTTGTGGAAGGAGCGCGCACACCGCGCGACGGCCCGCGCCGTGCTGGACACGCCAGCGGTGATTCCGGCCGACGACGGGGTCGTCCTGTTTTCCATGATCGGCACCCGCGTGCTGTTGCCCTATCTGGTCGCCGTCAAATCGCTCCATGCCCGGTTGGGCAAGGGACGCATCGTCATCCTCGACGACGGAACGCTGACCGATGCCGACCGCGCCATTCTTGCGGCACAGCTCGGACAGCCACCGATCGTCCCGATTGCCGATGTCGATACCGGACCCTGTCCGCGTGGCGGCACCTGGGAGCGGCTGCTGACCATCCTCGACCTGCGCGCGAACGACTATGTGATCCAGCTCGATTCGGACACGGTGACGCTGGGCGATGTGTCCGAAATCGCGGCAGCGATTGCGGAGAACCGCAGCTTCACTCTGCGCGGCGATCCCGATTCCGAGCTCCTGTCCTTTGCCGAAATGGCGGGCAGGACCGACGACGAAGCTTTCCTTTTCAATCCGGATGCGCATGTGCAGGGCGCGATCGAATGCGGTCTCGACCGCGTTTCGCTGCCGATGCGCGAAAATCCGCTCTATGTGCGCGGCTGTTCGGGCTTTGCGGGCTTCGCCCGCGGCGGCGACGGCCGCGCGCTTGCCGAGGCCTTTTCGCGCGAGGCCGATCGGCTGCTCGGCGCGGAGCGCTGGGCGCGGTGGGGCAGCGAACAGGTGACGTCGAACATCGTCATCGCGAACGAACCCGATCCCTTGCTGCTGCCCTACGACCATTATCTCAATTTCTGGGACAAGGGGGTCCCCGCGGACGCGCGCTTCGTGCACTTCATCGGCAGCTATCGTTACAGCGGCCGCGCCTATATCGACGCGACGCGCGCCGCCGTCGCCGCGCTCGGCCGGACGGCCTAGGCGTCGGGTTCAACCGGGGCGCGGCGCCCGCGCACCAGCGCGATCAGGTCGCGCATCGTCGCGCGCGCGAACGCCACCAGCCAGAGGCAATAGACGAGGCCCCCGGTCGCGACGAGCAGTGCGAGCCGCACCGGCTCGGGCATCGCGGGCAACATGCGATCGGCCAGCGTCACGGCCCCGCCCATGATCGCGGCTGCGAGGACGGGCGGCGCGACTGCACGGACCAGGTCGATCGCGCGAATCCCGATGACGGGCAGCGACCGGGCGGCTGAAAAGGCGAGCAGCAAGGGATAGGCGACCAGCCACGCCCACGCGATGCCGGCGATGCCCCAGCGGGCCCCGATCAGGAATATCACCGGCATCAGCAGCGCGCCCGCCGCGGCATTGCCCGACGCGATTCCCGGCTGGCCGAGCGCGTCGGTCGCGGGGCGGAGCAGCGTGAACAGCGTCCAGAAGGGCATGGCGAGCGCCAGCGGCAGCAGCAGCGGCACGATCTCGCGCCATTTTTCGCCGAGCAGGGTGAGCACGAGCGGCTCGGCCACCGCGGCAAGGCCGAAGAAGAAGGGCATGGCCGCGACCATGATCGCGCGCGTCGAGCGGGTGAAGCCGGCGGCGAGCGCGGGCCGGTCGTCCTGCATCCGCGCATAGGCGGCGAAGGCGACCTCGTTGAGCGGCGGCACGATCTTGTTGTTGAAGATCTGCGTCAGGAGCAGCGCGGTCGTATAGATGCCGACCAGATGCGCCTCGAACCAGCGGCCGGCGACCAATATGTCCGCCTGGCTCTGGACGAAACCGAAGAACTGGCCGACCGCGATCAATCCGCCGTAGCGCGCGATGGCGCCCGCGCCGCGGAAATCGAAGCTCGGCCACAGCCAGCTGCGCGCGGCGATCGTCAGACCGATCGCGCGCGCCGCGAACATCGCGATCGGCGCCCAGACCAGCGCCCATACACCCCAGCCCGCCAGCGCGCCGCCGAGCGCGACGCCCGCGCCGATCAGCGCCGAGACCAGATTGACCTGCGCCTGACGATGGAATTCCATCGTCCGCGCGAGCTGCGCATAGGCGAGCGCCGAAAAGGGGATGGTGAGATAGATCAGCGACTGTACGCGGAGCAGGTCGGCGACCATCGGCTGGCGGTAATAGGCGGCGGCCAGCGGCGCGCACAGGATCTGCGCGAGCGCGAGCGCGCCGTTGAGCAGCAGCAGCAGTCCGAAAATCTGCCTTAGCTCGTGCCGACCGATTTCGGTGCGCTGGATCGCCGCGCTGGCGAGGCCATAGCCGTTGAGCAGGGTGAAGAGCATCAGCATCACCTGCGTCAGCGCGAACAGGCCATAGTCCTCCGGCGTCAATATGCGGATGACGAGGAAGGTCGAGGCCCAGGCGATGATCTGCCCCGCGATCTGCGAGGCCGAACGCCAGATGACGGCGCGGCGTACCTGCTGGCCGAAATCGGGCGCGAGCGCGGGCCCGGGGGGGGCAAGCGTCGTTTCGGGGGGCGGTGCGCGACCTGACATGCGGTCCGGTCTAGCAACTATTGGTTGGGAAAACATTGCGCCGCTTCATCGCCGCGTCTTTCCGGCGTCGGCTCCCGAATAATCGCTCGCCGGGGGCCGTGCCAGCGCGGCGCGCTCGACCCTGACCCACAGCGGCTTGCGCCCGAGCCGTGCGTTGAAGAGGCGGTTGAACGTTCCCGGATCGGCCGCGGGGGAATCGAGCGCTTCGCCATATTGGCGGCGGACCGCGGCCGGATCATAGCCCATCGCGTTCAGCAGGGTGGGGAAAATCCGGTAGTGGCTCGATGCGTCGAAATGGCGCTGCGCGGCGGCATCCCAGTGCGGCGACCCGCCGATGATCGCCAGCGGAACGGCGCCTTCCTCGGCGATGGGCGCCGGGCTGCAATGCGTGGTCGTCCCCGAATCGCCACGTTCGTGCAGATTCTGCCCATGATCGGCCGTATAGATGATCAACGCGCCGTTCAGCCGGGCGCGATCGAACAGGCGGTCGAAGAAACCGCCCACCGTCCACGCGACGCTGTTGCGATAGCTGTTGCGATAGAGCCGCCAGCTTCCCGCTCCGCTGTACAGCTTGTCGGGAATCTTCGCGTCGGTCGCGGCGGCTGCCTCTCCCCGCGGCAGCGCGGGGCCGAAAATCTGCGCGCTGTCCGGATATTTGTCGGCAACCGGAAAATGCGCCCCCATCTTGTTGACCAGGATGAATTCGCGCCGCCCGTTGCCGAGCGCCGCGATCAGCGCATCGGCGGCCGCCATGTCGCGGTCGATGACCGGGATGTCGTCGAACTGGATGAAGCGGTCGATCTGGCGCCGCTCGGTATCGTCCATGCCGTTCTGCAGCGCGCCGCCGGTTCTTTGCGCGTCGATATGGATGGTCGCGAAACCGGCGCGCTTCGCATAGTCGAAGATCGACGGCATTGTCGCGTTGATCCGCTGATAGGCGTCGCGCGTCCCGCCATGGCGGAGCGTGAGGTTGCTTCCGAAGCTGCAATGGGTGATCGCCGCGGCGATGCCGAAATTGGCGACGGTGATGCCGGGCGGCGGCGATGCGAGGCCCGAGCGGACACCCGCGGGATCGTTGATGTCGAGATACCGGCCCGCGATGCTCTCGTCGATGATCAACACGATATCCCGCGGCTGTCCTTCCCGGTCGTGCGCGATCCGGACCGGCAAGCGCGTCATCGGCGGCTGCGTTGCGGCTTCGAAGGCGACGAGCGACGAATAGGCCATCCCGACCCAGCCGTTCGGCAGGCCGCGGCCGCCTTCGCCGCCGCGCAGGAAGAGCAGGGCGGACAGCGCCGCGAGACCGGCAAGCGGCGCGGCGATGGCGATGATGCCGGGCAAGCGTGTCCGCGCGCCGGGTTCGAGTCCGAGGCCGGGAAGGAGGAAGAGGGCACTGGCCGAGGACCAGCCGAGCGCGGCGGCATATTGTGCGAAGGCGTCGTCGGCGAAACCCGCCGAATGGATCATCGTGACAAACGCGTCATAACTCATCGCATCGGCGGTCGCGCCCTGAAAGCTGCCGATGAGAACCGCGGCCAGCGCGAAGAGCAGGGCCCAGCCCCAGCGCAACACCGGAACGCGAATGAAGGCGGCGCTCCAGAGACAGGCGACCAGCCCGCAATAGAGGCCCGCATAGAGCAGAAGCGGGGGCGACAGCCCCAGCATGGCGACGCGTGCGGCGACGTCGGGAAGCTCGAAGGCGAGGCCGATGGCGAGCAGGATTGTCTTGGTCAGCGTTCTGGGGCTCGGCAAAATCTGTGCCCGCATCGAGCATCCTTCGTCATGGGGGAACGGGACCGGCCAGCGATGACGACGAGGCCGATGTGCCGGTCGCCGATAATGCGCCATTCTGAACTTTTGGCAAACCCGCCGGGTGGCGTCGCCGGGCCGAGCGCTTCGTTTGACACAATCTTGCCATCCGGGAAACGGCTGCCGTAACGTAAACTGTTGCTATTTAGTCACGAATTTACGGAAAATCGGGCATTTTGCGCGGGCCCGCGTTGACGCCGCCGGGCGGTGCGCTAGACCGGGCGCTTACCACCGGGCATCTCCCGATAAGCCTTTGGCTGCGCTTCGGTGGGTTTTGGAGAGAGAGACTGACCATGACCTTGCGCAACGTCTTGTTGGGCGCCACCATGTTGTGCGCCGCAACCACCCCCGCCATCGCCTTCGCCCAGGACGCCGCCCCGGCCGACGATGCGGCGACCGCCGTCGACGATACCGATTACGGCAACGACATCATCGTGACCGCGACGGGCCGCGCGCAGCGTTCGCAGGATATTCCGATCGCGGTCAATGTGGTCGGCGGCGAACAGCTCGAAAATTCGGGCATCAGCGACATTCGCGGCCTGCGCCAGATCGCGCCGAGCTTCCAGGCGACGACCGGCCAGTCGTCGGCGACCGGCGTCGTGCTGCGCATCCGCGGCATCGGCACCGCGGGCGACAACCCGGGCTTCGAACCGTCGGTCGGCGTCTTCGTCGACGGCGTCTTCCGCGCGCGTGCGGGCCTCGCGCTTGCCGACCTGCCGCCGATCGATCGCGTCGAGGTGCTGCGCGGGCCGCAGGGCACGCTGTTCGGCCGCAACACCTCGGCGGGCGCGCTCAACATCGTCACGCAGAAGCCGAGCTTCAATTTCGGCGGCTATGCCGAGGCGAGCTACGGCAATCTGGACGAGATCGAGCTGAAGGCCGGCGTGACCGGACCGGTGTCCGAAACCTTCGCGCTGCGGCTCGACGGCGGCTATCACAAGCGCGACGGCTATATCAAGGACGTGAACAGCGACCGCCGCTTCAACAACCTCGATCGCTGGTCGGTTCGCGGCCAGGCGCTGTTCGAGAAGGACGACGTCTCGTTCCGCCTGATCGCCGACTATGCCAAGACCGACGAGCAGTGCTGCGGCGCGCTCAACACCAATTCGGGCTTCGCGCAGCCGGGCACGCCGGCTTTCGCCGCGAGCGCGGTCATTCAGGGGCTGGCGGCCGCCAACGGCCTGACCGGCATCGTGAGCCCCTATAATCCCAAGGATCGCGAAGTCGCCTATTCGCCCGATCGCGACCTCACCGAAAAGATGCGCGAATGGGGCGTGTCGGGCCAGCTCGACTGGGATCTGGGCGGCGTCGAACTGACCTCGATCACCGCATGGCGCGACTGGAAGGCGACGCGCGGCATGGACGTCGACTTCTCGGGAATCGACCGCGCCTATCGTGAGAACATGCCGATCGGCATGCGCGACTTCACGCAGGAAATCCGCCTCAAGGGGACGGCCTTCGACGATCATGTCGACTGGCTGATCGGCGGCTTCTATTTGAACGAGAAGCTGAAATATACCGAACGCACGCGCTTCGGCACGCAGGGCGCGCAATATGTCGACGCCTTCATCAACGCGCTGACCGATTCGGCGGTGCCGGGCCCCACGGGTTTCCAGATCTTCCAGTCGATCCCCAATTCGCCGCTGGTCGGTCAGGTGCTGCTGGCGTCGAACCCGCAGCTCGCCGCCGCCGCCGCGCAGGCGGGCGTGCTCGACACCTTCCTGACGCCGCTGCCCGCACCGCAGGCCGGACAGGGCCAGATCGGCGACAGCTACCGCGTCAACACCGAAGCCTTCGCGCTGTTCACGCACAACATCATCGACTTCAACGACAATGTCTCGCTGACCCTCGGTTTGCGCTACAATCATGAATCGAAGAAGCTGAACGCCGACCTGCAATCGAACCTGCCGGGCTGCGCGACGCTGCAGAGCGACCGTTACGGCCTCTATCGCCAGGCGCTGCAGGGGCTGCCGTCGGGTCTCGGAAACGCGATCTTCAACCTCGTCTGCAACCCCGTGGTGAACCCCGAATTCAACGGCATCTATCGCGACAAGCGCAGCGAGAGCAAGCTGACGGGTACGGCCAAGCTGTCGATCAAGCTCGACGACCGGGTCATGGTCTATGGCGGCTATGATCGCGGCTACAAGTCGGGCGGCTACAACCTCGACCGCGGCTCGTTCGACACCGCCTTCCTCGGCGGCAACGGCGCGCAGGCGTCGGACCTCGAATTCGGCAACGAGGATGTCGATTCCTTCGAAGTCGGCGTGAAGACCGACCTCAGCTCGGCGTTCCAGTTCAACGCGAACGCCTTCTATACCGAGCTGAAGGGCTATCAGAACCTCGCCTTCATGGGGAACAACTTCGTCGTCCAGAATTTCGACAAGGTCGTCGCAAAGGGCGTCGAGCTGGAATCGGTCATTCGTCCGGCGCCGAACCTCAACTTCACGCTCGGCTATTCCTACATCGACACCGAAGTGAAGGACGTCGCGGCGGGCGACGACAATGGCCTGCCGCTCACCAATTCGCCGAAGCATGTCGTCACGGGCGCCGTCACCTGGACCCCGCAGATCAGCAGCAATGTCGGCGGCCTCGTGCATGTCGACTGGCGCATGAACAGCGACGCGAACACGATCAACGATCCGGTCGCGGTGCCGTTCACGGCGAACGACGGCTATTCGATCGTCAACGCGCGCGCGGGTCTCAACTTCGGCCCCGACCAGAATTACGCGGTCGAATTCTACGTCGAGAACCTCTTCAACAAATATTACAACATCACCGCGTTCCCGATCCCCGAGCAGAGCGCGAGCTTCGCGGTCTATCCGGCGCCGCCGCGGCTCTACGGAGTGAAGCTGCGCGCCAAATTCTGACCCGCGCGCTGATCCGCCGGATCGACGAAAAGGGCCGGGCCATCGCATGATGGTCCGGCCCTTTTTCCGTCCGCGCCGGCCAAAAGAAAAACCCCGGCCTCTCGCGGGAGAGGCCGGGGCTTCCTGTCGGCGTTGCCGCCGGCGGTCCTAGAACCTCACGCCCGCCGCGATGCCATAGCGACGCGGTTCGAGGGTGAAGATATTGGTGTAGTTACCCGACGACTGGTCGGTGATGTACAGGCCCGTCACGCTGTTGGCGTCGAAGACGTTCTGGATGAACCCCTTCACATACCATTTGTCGTCGGGCCCGTTCAGCTGCAGCTGGGCATTGACCTGGGCATAGCCCTTGATGCGGTTCACATTGCCGTTGAAGATGCTGCCATAGCTTTCACCCGTATAGGCGACGTCGACGCGCGGGACGAGGCTCATGCCGCCGTCGCCCAGCCGCGCCGTATATTGCACGCCCGCGCTGAATTTGTAGTTCGGCGCCTGCGGCAGCTGGTTGCCCTTGATGTTGACCGGAACGCCGGCGGAGAAATACTGCACGCCGCCAAGCGCCGCCGGATTGACGGACAGGCCGGCGACCGGCGCCGGCAGGTTGGCGAATGCGCCGGCGGCAGCCGCCTCCATGACCGCACATATGCTGTAGGCGCCCGTCGAAGCGATGCCACCGTCCGCCGGAAATGCGGTCGTCGGACGCAGTCCGGCGCCGCCCTGAACGCCGGGGACGATGCCGGCGTTGATCAGCGTCTGAACGCCGTTGACGAAGCTGTTCACACCGGCAACGTTGCCCGACGTCGATGCGACGGCGCAGTTCGCGGCGTTGGTGATGTCCTTGATGATCACCGCATCCTCGCGACCGCCGCCGAAATCGCGCGGATTGCTCGTCATCGTGTCGCTCGTCACCTTGCTGTGCAGGTAGCTGAAGCCAAGGTTGATCACGAGATTCGGATCGGGGCGGACGATACCTTCGGCCTCGAAGCCATAGATGTCGGCGTCGACGTTATCGTTGACCGCGGTGCGGGCGACGATCTTGCTGAGCTGCAGATCCTTGTACTTGTAATAGAAGGCCGTGAGGTTGAGCTGCAGCGCGCCGCCGCCGAAGGTGTTCTTCGAACCGATCTCGAACGCATCGACCTGTTCGGGACGGAAGCTTTCGGGCACTTCGAAGATCGGCTGCAGCGGCGGGTTGATGCCGCCCGATTTATAGCCGCGCGAATAGGACGCATAGAGCAGATTGTCGTCGGTGATCTTGAAGTCGAGCACCGCGCGGCCGGTCAGCTTGTTGAACTTGACCGTGCGTTCCTGGAACAGCTGATTGCCCGGCGTGCCGGGATCGGCATCGAAGGTCCCGACGAACGGCGAATCGAAAACCGTTCCGTCGCCGCCATGCGGAGCGAGGAAGGCCGCCAGCGTCGACCGTGCGATCACCGTCTTCTTGTCGTTGTTGTAACGCAGGCCCGCGGTCAGTTTCAGGCGGTCGTTGAATTCGAAATAGGCCTCGCCGAACAGGCCGTAGGACTTGATCTTCAGGTCGTCGGTGTTGTTGCGGAAGAACGGCGTGGCGAGGAACGACGGCGGGAGGGGCCCGCCCGATGCCGGCGGGTTGTTCGCGGACGAGAAAGCGCCCAGCACCCCGGCGAGATAGTCGATCGGGAAGGCGTTCACATAATAGCTGTTCTCGGTCAGATGATAATCGGCATAGATGCCGCCGACGAGGAAGTTGAACGGACCGTCGAGATCGCTCGACAGGATGCTCTCGACCGACCAGCTGCTGTTATACTGGTTCGACCGGTCGAATTGCAGCGATTGATCGCTGCAGATCTTGTTCCCGCCGAAGCTGCCGTAGCCGGTTTCCTCGGCCAGTGACGTGCAGAGCTGGCCGGTTGCCCCGTTGGGAATGATCGCGTCGGCGACGGGTCCGAAATAGGCGGCCAGTCCGGGGCCGAAGTCTCCGTTCGCTGCCGCCGCGAGGGTTGCGAGGCCGGTCGCATAGAGCGAACGGTCGCCGACATTGCTGTTGTAGTCCTGCGACGCGTCGAGCTTGACCTTCTGATACTGGCCCGAGACCTGCAGCGAGACCGGGCCGAAATTATGCTCGATCTGCCCCTGTATTGTCAGTTCGCTCGTGAAATAGCTCGGCGTATAGGCTGTGTTGACGGTCCGCGAGTCGTTCGGGATGGTCGTGTTGGCATAGACGTCGGGTCCGTACAGGCTGCCCAGCGAAAAATCGAGACCAGCGGGGTTCGTCGGCGTCACCGTGCCGTTGGGAATGCCGCGGATCGCCAGGAATTCCTTCGACGTCAGCGCCGCCGTAAAGGTCGCATTGCCGTTGAAAGGCGAATTGTCGAGGCGGCTGTTCAGACAGCCGAGGATGCCGGTCGGATCGCGCTGGCAAAGCTGTTTCTGGATGCGCGTGCGCTTGTCCTTCTCGCGGAAATAGGATGCGAGCAGGTCGATCGTCGTGTCGGGCGTCGGCTCCCAGCGGAACGAGCCGCGGACCGAATAGAGGTCGCGATCGTCGATGCGCGTGTCGAGGAACTCGTTCTTCGTATAGCCGTCGCGGTTGAGATAGATGCCCGCGACGCGGATGCCCGCCGTATCTCCCAGCGGGATGTTGACCATCGCCTTGCCCTTCATGGAATCATAATTTCCATATTCGGCTTCGGCGGCGGCTTCGAACGTTCCGAGTTTCGGTTTGGCGGTGATCACATTGACCACGCCCGAGGTCGCGTTGCGGCCGAACAGCGTGCCCTGCGGCCCGCGCAGCACTTCGACGCGCTCGAGATCGAAGAATTCGGTTTCGAACAGACGGGTCGAAAACAGCGGGTCGCCGTTCAGGTGGATCGCGGTCGCGCTGTCGCAGGTCGTGCCGACGCAAAGGTCGCCGATGCCGCGGATCGTGAAGCTGGCGCCGGTGAAGTTGGTCTTGGTGAAAGTGACGTTGGGCAGGGTCAGCTGAAGATCGGACGGCGTCTTGATCTGCTGCGCTTCGAGCGCCTCGGTCGAGAAGGCGCTGACCGCGATCGGCACGTCCTGCAGACGTTCCGACTGGCGTTGCGCCGTGACGACGATTTCGCCGCCGAAAGCATCGCGTTCCACCTCATCCGCCGCGTCCTGCGCAAAGGCCGGTGTCGCCACCGACATTGCAAGGATCGACGTTCCGATCAGTGCCTTGAACTTCATCTACAGCCTCCCTTTTTCGATCCCGCGCAGTGCGGGGCCGCCCAAATTCAATTTGTGGTAAGGGGAGGGGAAACGACCAGACATGGCAAAGGGCGCCGGGCCGCCATGGCCGAGCACCCATCTGTGTCCCACTTGCCAGCTGTGCTGGTCATCGTCCTCTCCCACCGGCGTCGGGGAAAACGCTCGGTCTCTCCGGATCACGACCCGCTTGGGCGGGTTCTGTAATGCAAGGCGAAGGTGCGCCGAGTTGACGAAAGCGTCAAGTCACTTGTTCGGCCCGAAAAAGGACGCGAAACCGCGCCTCTCCGAACAGGTAAAAAGCCAAGATTCCGCAACGTAAACTTGCATGGCTCGCATAAATTCTTCTTGTCCGGGCCTTGCTTATCGGCTCCGGGACGTCGAAATGTGCGACATGATGGCAACAGTGAAAGCGCGGCGATGAGCGACAGCAAGACCGAATTGGGCCCCGACGGCAAGGTGATCGTGCCCGACCATGTCGCCGACGCCGTGCGCACGCTGATCGAGTGGGCGGGGGACGATCCGACGCGCGAAGGCCTGCTCGACACGCCGCGCCGCGTCGCGCGCGCGTGGAAGGAATATTGCCAGGGCTATGGCGAGGATCCGTCGGTCCATCTGTCGCGCACCTTTCAGGAGGTCGGCGGCTATGACGAGATCGTCCTGCTGCGCGACATCCCGTTCCAGTCGCACTGCGAACATCATATGGCGCCGATCACCGGCAAGGCGTCGATCGCCTATCTGCCGCGCGACCGCGTCGTCGGCATTTCGAAGCTCGCGCGCGTGCTCAACGGCTATTCGCGGCGGCTGCAGGTGCAGGAGCGTCTCACGGCCGAAGTCGCGAAATGCATCTGGGACAATCTCCACCCGCATGGCGTCGCGGTGGTGATCGACGCGCAGCACGGCTGCATGACCGGGCGCGGCGTGCGCACCCCCGGCGTCGGCATGGTGACGAGCCGCCTGCTCGGCTGCTTCCTCGACGACGAACGCAGCCGCAAGGAAGTGCTCGCGCTGATGGGGTATTGACGGGACGGCGGGCGCCTAGCGCCGCCACATCCTGAGCAGCTGATACTGGACCGCCTGCAGCCGCGTGAAATTCGCGGGCTCCATCTTGCCGCCCTCGATCGCCGCGACCTCGTTGAGTTCGTACATCAGGCCCCGCTGCTGGACGTCGGGGATCAGACTCTGGATGAAGGTGATCGCGACCAGCCGCTCGCCGCGCGTCACCGGCTCGACCTCGTGCAGCGTGTGCGAGGGATAGACGACCGCGACCCCCGGCGCCTCCTTGAAGCGCAGATCGGCGTTCCCGAGCTGCACATGCAGTGCGCCGCCGTCATAATCGGCCGGGTCGTTCAGGAAGACCGTGCAACTGACGTCGGTGCGCAGCTGGCCGTCGGGCAGCGGGATATAGGCCGCGTCGGGGTGCAGCCCGTAATGCATGCCCGGCGTGTAGCGCGTCAGCAGCGGCGGCGCGATGCGCGCGGGGAACGAGAATTCCATGAATTCGGGGTTCTGGACCATCGCGTCGAGCAGGATTTTCGACGATCGCTCATAGGCCCCCGCATCGTGAAGCTGGAGGTTGTTCTTCACTTTCGAATGCGGATTGCTGATCTTGCCGTCGACGAACTTGCCGCCGGCGGCAATCTCGCGCAGCGCGCGCACCGCATCGTCGTCGAGCAACTGGACTAGCTTGAACATCGCATTTCCCGGTCGCCGTGGATCGGCAGGTCGCCAAGGCTTGTATAGCGTGCGGCCAGCGCTTCAACCCATGCGATCGCGTCGGCGATGGCGGGCGCATGCTTCGCCGCCGCCCCGGCCTGCAACTCGCGGCGCAGGCCGGGGCTGTAGCCATGTTCGGGCGCCTTCGAATATTGGCGCATGATCGGTCCGGCGAGCGCGGCGTCGATCCGCGCACCATCGGCCGGCAATCCGAAATGCGCGGCCTGCGCCGCGAGCGCGCGCGCCGGGTCGGCCAGCATCGCCTCGAAATCGATCCACAGATGGCGCGGATCGCGCGGTGGCAGCGTCTGCTGTGCCGCCGCCATCTCGCAAAGCCAGCTCATCGCGACGCGCGTGACGGGAGGCAACTGCCACAATGCATGCGGAAAATCGGGAAGCATCGCTGCGAGCCGCGCGATGCGTGCGGGCGCCTGCGCCTGCGTTTCGGCCATCGACGCCTCGCCCGCGAGGATCGTTTCGAGATAGCGGGGCAACGGAACATGGAGAAAGAGCGCGCGGCCATCCGCGCCCGTCAGGTCGCCCGCGATCGCGGTGATCACGCTCGATGCCTTGACCGTTGCGCGCTGGCCTGGCGCGAAGCCGCGGCCGAGCCAGCCGAGCGTCTGCGCAAGGCGCGTGCGGTACAGGTCGGGCGACCAGACCGACTCCGGCCGGTCGATCCGCTCGGCGACCTGCGCCAGCGTGCGCAGCAGCATCGGCTCGCGCAGCGGCAGTGCGCCGCTCACCTCGGCAAGCAGGCGCGATACCAGCGTCGATCCGACATGGCCGATGTGGAAGATGAAATCGGGCCGCGGCGCCCCGGGCCCAGGGGCGGGCAGGGCATCCCACCCCATCCACTCGCGTCCGATGCGGTCGGTGAGCAGCCGCTGGTCGAGAAAGCTTGCGGCGCGATAATCGGCCTCGCCCAGCAGCGCGATCAGGACCCGGTCGTTCGACAGGTCGGCCATATGGGGCAACAGGCTCGCATCGGCGGCGAAGCGGCGCTGGAAAGGATCGTCGGCCATCGCCTGCCGCCATAGGAAAGGTGCGGCGGGTTGGCCAGACGGAAGAGGCGCCCTCAGCTTATGGTCAGCGTATAGCTCACCCGGTAATCGCTGGCATCGCCATCGAGCATCTTCGTGAACGTCCCCGGCGCATCGCCGATATCGATCGTCCCGATATTGTCGCTCCCGCCGATATCGTCGAACTCGCGGAGCTGGAAACTCACCGGCTGATCGAACTCGAAGCTTTCCGGCACGACCCAGCTTTCGCCCTTCCTGATCGAATGGATTTCGCTCTTCCCTTCGGGAAAACGCTGGCCGGTGTTGAAACGCAGGAACAACTGGTCGGGCAGGCCGAGCCCCAGCCGCCCGGTCAGCTTGACGCATTCGACGCGAACGTTCGACAGCACGAACCTGCGCGCGGGCGAAGCCGCCGGAACCGGCGTGGGGATCTTGGCGGCCGTCGCGACGGCCGCGGTCGGCCTTGCGGGCCTCTTCAGCAACCGGCCGATATTGTCGCTCGCCTCGCTCGCAAACTTGCCGGAGGGAAATTCGGCCAGATAGGCGCTGAACGCGCGAACGCTGTTTTCGGCGACGGCGCCCTTCCACAGGATATCCTCGATCGCGCTGCGGTCGCCCGCAGCGGCCGCCGGCGCGGCTCGCGGGACGAGGTAGACCGGCGTCCCCGTGATGCTCGCGCTGACGAAGGGCCGCTGGCTGCCGCCCGTCGCCTTCAGCACATCGTCGCGGATCAACCCGCCGAGCAGTTGTACCGGCGTGTCGGGCTGCGGCAGGCGTTTGGCGAGCGAGGTCGCGAAGGGCGAATTGCCGCTCGTTCCGTCAGCGGCCGTCTGCCCGGGTGCGGCGGCGAAGATGACGAGTACATCGTCGGCTTCGACCCCCGCGAGGCCGTTTTCGACCGCGCGTGTCCCCGACCGCCACGATCGCCCGAACGGATTGTTGCGGCACGAATCGAGCACGACCATGCGAATCTGCGCGCCCGACACCGCCTCCATCATCCGGTCGAGGTTGATCGCCTCATACGGCAGGTCGAGGTCGGATTTCAGCTGGGCGTCGGTCGGGATCAGCCAGTTCTTGCCCTGCGCCTCGATCCCGTGCCCGGCATAATAGACCATCGCAACCTCGGCGCCGTCGGCCTTCGCGCGGAAATCGCGCATCGCCTTCTGGAAATCGTTGACCGCCAGATCGGCGGCGACGGTGACGTCGTCGAACCCCGCCGCCTTCGCCGACGCCGCGATGATCCTGATGTCGTTGCCGGGGTTCACCAGGCGGGTCGTGTTCGCATAGTCGCCGTTGCCGATGACGAGTGCGACCTTGCGCGCTTCGGCTATCGACGGCGCGAAGAAGAGGATGGTGGTGAGGGCGACAAGCCAGAGTCGTATCATCTCGATATCCTCTCTTCGTCAGGCGGGACGCGCGGTTCCATATTCGTACCAGCCGAACGGGCGCGGGGTCTTCGGGATGTAGGCGGCGGCCTGCCGGTCGACGGCGAAGCCCGCGCTTTCATAGGCATCGCCGATCGGGCGTGTGAGGTGGCAATTGCCGCCGATCCGCTTCCAGACCGGCTCGATCCGCCGCTGCCATTTCGCGACGCCGGCATCGGGCGCGGCGCCATGCTCCAGAAACAGCGCGGTTCCGCCGGGCTTCAGCACGCGGCGGATTTCGGCGAGCACCGCCGCCTGCTCGTCCACCGAACAGAGGGTGAAGGTCGTGACCACCGTGTCGAACGATGCGCTCCCGAACGGCATCGCCTCGCCGATCCCGCCGCGGATATCGGCGTCGATCCCGCGCGCCGCTGCCGCCGCGCGGCTCATCGTCAGCAGTTCGGGCGACGGATCGAGCCCGCTGAAGCTCTCGATCTGCCCCGGACGGTAAAATTCCATGTTGATCCCCCCGCCGCAGCCGAGCTCGAGGACATCGCCGCGCGCATGCGGCACGACCTTGCTGCGCAGTTTCATGATCTGCCCCTGCGAACAGGCGCATTTGATCAGCCGCGGCACCCCGTGACGTTCCCACCAGCTCGCCATTCGCCTGTCTCCCCTTGGCGCGGAAGGTGACCCTTGCTAGCGCAGTTGGCAACACCCATCTGTGCCTGCCCGCACAGCCAACGAAAGATCGTCATGCCCAGCGTTCATCATACCAAGATGCTCATCCTCGGTTCCGGCCCGGCGGGCCTGTCTGCCGCCATCTACGCCGCACGCGCCGGCATGATGCCGATCGTCGTGCAGGGGCTGCAGCCCGGCGGCCAGTTGACGATCACCACCGACGTCGAAAATTATCCGGGCTTCGCCGAGGTCGTGCAGGGCCCCTGGCTGATGGAACAGATGACCGCACAGGCGATGCACGTCGGCACCAGCATGATCTGGGACACGATCGTCGACGTCGACCTGTCGCGCCGCCCGTTCAGGCTGACCGGCGACGGCGGCGACGTCTACATGGCCGAAACGCTCGTCATCGCGACGGGCGCGCAGGCCAAATGGCTCGGCGTCCCGGGCGAACAGGAACTGGGCGGGAAGGGCGTTTCGGCGTGTGCGACCTGCGACGGTTTCTTCTATCGCGGCAAGAAGGTCGTCGTGATCGGCGGCGGCAACACCGCGGTCGAGGAGGCGCTGTATCTCACCAACCACAGCGACGATGTCACGCTCATCCACCGCCGCGACAGCCTGCGCGCCGAAAAGATCCTGCAGGACCGGCTGATGGTCAATCCGAAGATCAAGGTGCTGTGGAACAAGCGCGTCGAGCGTTTCGTCGCGGGCGAGGGGCTGACCGGCCTCGTCGGCGTCGACCTGATCGACACCGTGACGGGCGAGGCGAGCCACGAGCCGACCGACGGCGGCTTCGTCGCGATCGGTCACAGCCCCGCGACCGGGCTGTTCAGGGGCAAGCTGCCGCTCGACGATGATGGCTATCTGCAGATCACGCCGGGCACCTCGCTGACCGCGATCCCCGGCGTGTTCGCCGCGGGCGACGTGACCGACAAGATCTATCGCCAGGCGGTGACCGCGGCGGGCATGGGCTGCATGGCCGCGCTCGACGCCGAACGCTTCCTCGCCGAGGCCGAATATCACGCGATGGCGACCGCCTGAGCAGGCGGTAGCCGGTTACGACCGGTAGTTGCCGTCGGCCCGTCAAGAAGATTCGCGCAGAGGACGCTGAGACCGCAGAGAGTTTTACGCCTATTCTCTGTGTGCTCAGCGTCCTCTGCGCGAAACATTGATGGGGTTGGTTCTTGATCGGTTGTTGTCACCTTTACCCTCGTCACCCCGGACTTGATCCGGGGTCCCGCTTGAAATCGAAACCTGCTCTTCCGCCATAAGAAGCGGGATCCCGGGTCAAGCCCGGGATGACGAAGCGCGGTGGCTTGCCGTCCGCTTCCCACCCCGAAGCCGACATCGGCCACATGATCCGCAAGGAAAAAGGCTCCGGAACCCGAGGTTCCGGAGCCTTTTCTGTCTCTCGAAAGAGGCGAAGCGCTTAAGCTTCTTCGGCTTCGTCCGCAGCCGGAGCCTCGACCGGCAGGTCCGAAGGCGGCGTCGCGTCTTCGAACTCGTCCTCGCTGTCGGGTTCCAGCGCCGAAGCGACGGCTTCGGCCTGTTCTTCCTCGAACATCGCGGCGATGACGTCGATGCCCTGCTTCTGCATTTCGGCTTCGTCGGGCGAACGCGCGACGTTGACGCCGACGGTCACGGCGACTTCGGGGTGCAGCTTGACCTTGACGTCGACGAGGCCGAGCGACTTGATCGGACGCTCGAGTTCGACCATCGACTTGGTCACGCCGACGACGCCGTCTTCGGCGAGCGCGTCGACGATGTCGCGGACCGAAACCGAACCGTAAAGCTGGCCGGTGTTCGACGCCTGACGGATCAGGACGACCTGCTTGCCGTCGATGTCCTTGGCGCGGCCTTCGGCGTCGGTGCGACGCTCGGCGTTGTCGGCCTCGATCTTCGAGCGGTTGGCTTCGAACAGCTTGCGGTTCGCGTCGTTCGCACGAAGCGCCTTGTTGTTCGGCAACAGATAGTTACGGGCAAAGCCGTTCTTGACGGTGACGACGTCGCCGATACCGCCCAGTTTCTCGATACGTTCGAGCAGGATGATTTCCATCGGTCCGCCCTCCTTACTTCACGATGTAGGGGAGCAGGCCGATGTGGCGCGAGCGCTTGATCGCCTTCGCCAGCTCGCGCTGCTTCTTGGTGGACACCGCGGTGATCCGCGACGGGACGATCTTGCCGCGCTCCGACAGGTAGCCCTGGAGCAGGCGGACGTCCTTGTAATCGATGACCGGTGCGTCCTTCGCGCTGAAGGGGCAGGTCTTGCGGCGGCGGAAAAAGGGTCGTGCCATTGTGCTGTTCCTTATTCTTCGCCGTCGCGGTCACGGCCACGGCCGCCGCGGCGTTCCTGCTTGCGCATCATCACCGACGGACCCTTTTCGAGTTCGTCGACCTTGATGGTGAGCCAGCGGATGATATCTTCGTTGATCGCAGCCTGACGCTCGATCTCTGCGATCGCTTCGCCCGTGACTTCGGCCGACAGCATCACATAGTGACCCTTGCGGTTCTTCTGGATCTTGTAGGCGAGCTGCTTGAGGCCCCAGGTCTCGGTCTTGTGGACCGTGCCCTTGAATTCGCCGATGACGTTGGTGACGGTTTCCGCCAGCGCATCGACCTGAGCCTGGCTCAGGTCCTGACGCGCGATAAAGACATGCTCGTAAAACGGCATGGTTTGCGTCCTTCGATTTGGCCGATCGCTGATTTCGCGCCAATCGCGAAACCCCTCCGGCTGTCGTCCAGCTTCGCATATTGGTGCAAAGCAAACGGGGCGAACGGCACAAGGCCTCGCCCCGAATGAGCGCGCCTATACAGATTCGCGCGCGGAAATCAAGCGTGGAGGGCGAGCTTTTCCAGCAATTCGCGCCCGAATTCGGTGAGCGTATCGTCGCGCGCGCCGAGGATCAGGATGCGGTCGCCCGCCTTCGCCGCGTCGAGCATCGCCGCGCCGCACGCCGCGCGGGTCACAAGATGCACCGCATCGGCCCCGCCGGCGACGATATCGGCGACGAGCGCCTCGCTGCCGATGCTGCGGTCGACGGTGCCGCCGAAATAGACGGGGTCGCAGACATGGAGCTTGTCGCCGTCGCGCATTCCCTTCGCGAAACTCGCCGCCAGTTCCTTGCCCATCTGACGGAGCGGGCCATAGCCGTGCGGCTGGAAGAAGAGCAGGGCACGGCCCGGCAGTTCGGCGACGGCGGCGAGCGTCGCCGCGACCTTGTCGGGATTATGCGCGAAATCGTCGATCACGGTGACGCCGTTCGCCTGTCCCAGCACCTCGTAGCGCCGCGCGAGGCCCGCGAAATCGGCGAGCGCCTCGACCGCCTGCGCGACGGTCGCGCCCGCCGCATGCGCTGCGGCGATCGCGGCGAGCGCGTTGGCGGCGTTGTGACGGCCGGGCATGCGAAGCTTGACCCGATAGGCGGTGCCATCGGCATGGACAGCGAAGCGGCAGCCGTCTGGAAGCGCCTCGAAATCGCTGCCGCGCACCGTCGCCGCATCGTCGAAGCCGAAGGTCACCACATTGTCGCCCGACAGGAGCGGGACGGACTCGGCATCGTCGGCATTGACCACAGCGACGCGCGCCTTGCCCGCGAAGTCGCCGAACAGGCCGTGCAGTTCGGCGAGGCTCTTGTGATCGAGGCTGATGTTGGTCACGACCGCGACGTCGGGCGCATAGAGCGCGATCGACCCGTCGCTCTCGTCGACCTCGCTGACATAAAAGGCCTCGTCGCCCACCAGCGCGCTGGCAAAGGGCCGGTCGTCGCCCGAAAAATTGCGCATCACCGCGCCGTTCATCACCGTGGGCTTCTTCCCCGCGCTTTCGAGGATCCAGCCGATCATCCCCGTCACGGTCGACTTGCCGCTCGTCCCCCCGACGCCGATCGCCTTGCCCGCCGCGTTGAACAGCGCCGCATTCAGGTCGGCGCGCGTCATCCGCGGCAGGCCGAGCGCGTTGGCGGCGGCGATATCGGGCACGCTATCCTCGATCGCGGCCGAAGCGACGAGAATCTGCCCCGCCTGCGGACCGCTGCCGTCTTGCGGGAAAAAGGCGATGTCCTGTCCTTCGAGCCACGCGAATTTCCCGGGCGTCCGGCCCTGGTCGCGGCTGCGGTCGGAGCCCGAGACCGTGGCGCCGCGTGCCGCGACGATCATCGCGAGCGGCAACATGCCCGAACCGCCGATGCCGCAGAAGAAATAGGATTTGTTTTCGGCCATCGCGGCGCGATATGGGCTTGGCTCAGATTTGGCAAGGCAGGGCAGGGGACAGGATTTGCGCATCGGGATCGTCGCTCCCTCCACCCCGATCCTTCCGGACGATGCCGAAGCGGTGCGTGCGCTCGCCAGCCTCGGCTATCCCGACGTCGAGCTCGAATTCGATCCGCAATGCTTCGCCGTCCACGGCCATTTCGCGGGCGAGGACGGGCATCGTTTCGCCGCGCTCGTCGAAATGGCGAACCGCCCCGATATCGACGCGGTCTGGTTCGCGCGCGGCGGCTATGGTGCGTGCCGGATCGCCGAGGATGCGATCGCCGCGATGACCGACGCCGCGCGGCACAAGGCGTTTCTTGGCTATTCGGATCAGGGCAATCTGCTCGGCGCGCTCTATCGCGACGGCTTCGACCATGTCGCGCACGGCCCGATGGTCGCCGACATCCGCCGCGACGGCGGCGATGCGGCGGTGCTGCGCGCGCTCGACTGGCTCGTCGCGCGCGATCCCGCGGCGTGCGAAGCGGGGCTGGAGCATGGCGCGCGCCATGCCGCGTTCAACCTGATGACGCTCTCGATGCTGCTCGGCACCCCGCTCGAACCCGACCTTTCGGGGCATGTCCTGCTCGTCGAGGAGGTCAGCGAATATCTCTATGCCTTCGACCGCGCCTTCTTTCACGTTGCAAGCTATCTTGCGCCGCGCGGGATCGCCGGTATCCGGCTCGGGCGGGTCAGCGACGTCAGGGAAAACGACCGTCCCTTCGGCATGGAGGCCGAACAAATCGCGCAGGACTGGTGCGCGCGCGCCGGCATCGCGTTCCTCGGCCGGGCCGACATCGGCCACGACGCGGCGAACAAGGTCGTGCCCTTCGGCTTGCATCGCGCGGGGTGAAGGAATAGGCGCGGCCCAATTCCGAAATTACGCCAGGGGACGCAATATGCGCGCATTCATCTTTCCGGGTCAGGGCAGCCAGTCGGTCGGCATGGGCAAGGCGCTAGCCGACGCATCGAGCCACGCGCGCGAGGTGTTTCAGGAGGTCGACGACGCGCTCGGCCAGAAACTGTTCCAGCTGATGAGCGAAGGCCCCGAAGACCAGCTCACCCTCACCGAAAACGCGCAGCCCGCGATCATGGCGAACGCGATCGCGACGCTGCGCGTGCTCGAAAAGGAAGGCGGCGTGACGCTCGCCGCCAAGGCCGATTATGTCGCGGGCCACAGCCTCGGCGAATATAGCGCGCTCTGCGCTGCGGGCGCCTTCGATCTCGCGACCACCGCGCGGCTTTTGAAGACGCGCGGGCAGGCGATGCAGGCGGCCGTGCCCGTCGGCGTCGGCGCGATGGCCGCGCTGCTCGGCGCCGATATCGACACCGCGCAGAAGCTCGCGGACGCCGCGGCCGAGGGCGAGGTCTGCACCGTCGCCAACGACAATGATCCGTCGCAGGTCGTGATCTCGGGCCACAAGGGCGCGGTCGAACGTGCGGTCGCGCTGGTCAAGGACTATGGCATCAAGCGCGGCGTATTGCTGCCCGTGTCGGCGCCCTTCCATTGCCCGCTGATGCAGCCGGCCGCCGACGCGATGGCCGAAGCGCTCGGCGCGAACCCGCCCGCTGCGCCGCTGATACCCGTCGTCGCCAACGTCACCGCCAGTCCGGTGAGCGACGCCGACAGTATTCGCGACCTCCTTGTCCAGCAGGTGACCGGCCGCGTCCGCTGGCGCGAAAGCGTCGCGTCGATGGAGGATATCGGCGTTGCCCAGTTCGTCGAATTCGGCGGCAAGGTCCTCTCGCCGATGGTCAAGCGCAGCGCATCGGGCGAGGTCGAGACGGTGAGCGTCATCTCGATGGACGACATCGAAGCGCTGCTGAAAACCCTCTAAAGAATACACGCAGGGGCGCAGGGGCAGCGACGAAGAAGTTCACGCGGAGACGCGGAGACGCGGAGGGATTGTGCGGGACATAGATGTCGTAAGCGGCGATGTGCTTGATTTGTCCCTCCGCTTGCACCGCGATTTGGGACCGGGCTTACTGGAAAGCGTATACGAGACCGTGCTTGCCGGAAAACTGGTTGCGCTCGGATATCGGGCCGATCGGCAAATGCCGATCGATATATATTTCGAAGGGTCTCGCTTCGACGCGGCCTTTCGTATCGATTTGCTCGTCGATAACCGTCTGCTGGTGGAGATCAAATCGGTCGAACGGCTGAACCCGGCACATGGCAAACAGCTGTTGACCTATCTTCGCCTGACCGGCCAATCCGTCGGACTGCTAATCAATTTCGGTGGCGCGACGCTCAAGGAAGGCGTCCGCCGCATCGTCAACGATCATAAACCCTCCGCGTCTCCGCGTCTCCGCGTGAACCGGTAATCATCAGGAGAATAAGCTATGTTCGATCTCACCGGCATGACCGCCCTTGTTACCGGCGCCTCTGGCGGCATTGGTTCGGCTATCGCGCAGGCGCTCGCTGCGCAGGGCGCCCGCCTCGCGGTGTCGGGTTCCAACGCCGACAAGCTGAACGCCTTCCGCGACACGCTCGGCGGCGATCACGTCGCGCTGCCGTGCAACCTCGGCGATGCCGCCGCGGTCGACGCGCTCGTGCCGTCGGCGGTCGAGGCGCTCGGGCAGATCGATATCCTCGTCAACAACGCCGGCGTCACGCGCGACAATCTGATCCTGCGCATGAAGGACGACGAATGGTCGGACGTCATCCGCATCAATCTCGAGGCCAATTTCCGCCTCGCGCGCGCGGCCGCGAAGCCGATGATGAAGGCGCGCTTCGGCCGCATCATCTCGATCACCAGCGTCGTCGGGGCGACGGGCAATCCGGGGCAGGCCAATTATGCCGCGTCGAAGGCGGGCGTCACCGGCATGACCAAGGCGCTCGCACAGGAGCTGGCGAGCCGCGGCATCACGGTGAACTGCGTCGCGCCGGGCTTCATCGCCACAGCGATGACCGACGACCTGCCCGACGCGCAGAAGGAAGCGCTCAACCAGCGCATCCCGGCGGGCCGGATGGGCGAGGGCAGCGATATCGCGGCGGCGGTCGTCTATCTTGCGTCGAGGGAAGCCGCTTATGTCACCGGCCAGACGTTGCATGTGAACGGCGGGATGGCCATGCTGTCCTGAGGGGCGATCCTTGCGGACCGAAGGACGAGTCGATGTTGAAGAGCTTGATGGCGGGCGCGGCGCTGGCACTTGCGGCGCTTCCCGGGGCGGCCGCGGCGCAGGAGGGCGAAAAGCTCGATTGCGTCGTCGGGTCGGTGTCGGCCGATACGCGGGCTTCGATCGGCGAGGCGATGGCGGGCGGGGGCGACGAAGCGTCGCGCGAGGCGCTGTTCAGGAAACTGGCGACGGTGACCGACGGCTGCGTCGCGGCGCACGGCATCGCGGCGGAGCAGAAAGGGACCTATTTCGACTACAGCCTCGCGCGCATCTCGCGCGAATGGCTGGCGGCCGACATGGCGAGGGTCAATCTGTCGCCGGAGGTCGTCGAGAAGGCACTCGACTTCGGACCGACGGGCGCGAATCCCGACCTGTCGGGCGACATGACCGAAGAGCAGATCGTGAAGATCGTCCAAGCCTATATCGATGCCGGGATCGATATCGACAAGGTTGACGGCGCGGTCTGGGAAAAGGTCGGCGCCTATGCCGCCGCCGCCTCGATCTACTGGAACAAGCGCAAGCAGCTCGCGCCCTGATGGCGAACGGGCCGGATCCGGCTGAACCGGACCCGGCCCTCGGGACGAGCGGAGAGAGGGGTCAGAAGCTCGCCCGCGCGGTCAGGCGGAAATCGCGGCCCGCCAGCGGGACATAATCCTTGGTAAAGCTCGCGTGGCGGCGCGCTTCGACGTCGAAGATATTGTTCGCCGACAGGCTCAGCGTCAGATTTTTCGTGTCGGGCAGCGGACGCCAGCTCAGCGATGCGTTGACGAGCGTGAAGCCGTCGGTCGGCGTCTCGAACTGCGCGGTACGCGTCTGGTCGTCGGTCCATTCGACCTCGACGCGCGCATCGACGCGCTCGCCCTGTGCCTCGAGCCCGCCGAGGATGCGCAGCGGCGGGATGCGCGGCACGTTGCGGTCAAGACCGGCATTCTTGATCTTCGCGCGCGTCATGTCGGCGGTCACGTCGCCGACGATGTTGAACCCGCCGATCTGCGCCAGCCGCGCGCTCGCTTCGGCCTCGAAGCCATAGACGCGCGCGTCGCGTTGGAAATACTGGAAGACGGGCAGCTCATCCTCTTCGGCACCGGTTGCGGCCGAATAGATGAAATTGTCGAACCAGTTCGAATAGCCCGTGAGGCTGAGGTCGAAGCCGTCGGTCTTGAGCTTGAACGACGCTTCGGCGCCCCAGTTGGATTCGCGCTTCAGGCTCGGGTTGCCGACCTCGAAGCTCTGCGTCGCGATATGCGGCCCGTTCGACAGCAACTCCTCGGCCGACGGCGCACGCACCGCGCGCGAGACCGAGACGCCGAATTTCGCACCTTCGAAGATATCATAGGTCGCGCCGAGCGCGCCCGAGAAGCTGTCGAAATTGCGTTCGAAGCCCAGCGTCTGCGCGCGCACATTGGTCTTCTCATAGCGGGCCGCGGCTTCGAGTCCGAGCGGACCCGCCGTATATTCCTGCAGCGTGAACAGCGCGAACTGGTCGGTCAGATTGCGCGGCACGAAAGCTTCGGCGCCGATCGCGTTGAAATCGCGGTGGTTGTACTGGACGCCGCTCGCGCCGCGCCAGCCACCGCGGTCGTTCTGCGCCAGCTCGATCCGGCCTTCGATGCCCTGGTTGGTGAAGACCGTACCGACCTCGTCGCCCTCGAATTCAGTATGCTTGTAATCGGCAAAACCTGCACGGATGCGCAGCTTGTCGAAGAAACCGTCGCCCAGCTCGACCTCGCCGCGCAGGTCGGCGCGCCATTGCTTCATGCCGATCGTGACGGGCCCCTCGCCATGCTCATGGCCGCCCTCTTCTTCCTCGCCGCCATGGTCGTGCGCTGTGTTCGGGCGGTCGGGCACGCCGTAATTGGTGTCGAAATAGCCGACCGAAATGCCGAGCTGGCCGCCGTCGTTGATCAGCGAAATCCCGCCGCCCGCCGTCCACGTCTCGCTTTGCGTATTGTCGATCTTGCCGCGCTTGCCCGCCTGCGCGGTGAGTTCGGCCGCTTCGTCGAGGTGTCCCTCCTCGACCTCATGTTCGGCAAGGTGGAGCAGGTCGCCGCGAATGTCGGGGGCATAAACAAAACCGCCCGAGCGCGTGTCGCCGGTCTTGCGCCAGCTCCCGTCGAGGTGTGCGACGATCTGCGGACTCAGCGCGACGTCGATCGAGCTGCCGATATTGCGGTCGTTCGCAGCGGTGGCGTAGCCGCCGATCGCGTCGATATGGACGTGGTCGGCGGGAACCTTGCGCGGAATCCGGCGGTCGAACAGGTTGACCGCGCCGCCGATCGCCTGGCTGCCGAACAGCAGCACTGCCGGGCCGCGCAGGATTTCGACGCGCTCGACGGTCAGCGGGTCGATCGTGACGGCGTGATCCGCGGACGTGTTGGAAGCGTCGATCGATCCGATGCCGTCGGTCAGGACCTTGACGCGTTCGCCCGAAAAGCCGCGCAGGACGGGGCGCGACGCGCCGGGCGAGAAGCTCGTTGCCGACACGCCCGGCTGGCGGGTCAGCGTGTCGCCGATCTGCCCGCGGATGTCGCGCGCCAGTTCGTCGCCCTCGAGCACCGATACATTGCCCAGAATATCGAGGCTGCGGACATAGGGTGCGGTGACGACGATCGGTCCGCCGGCGTGCACAT
>NZ_JAEMQX010000097.1 GCF_016463645.1 Sphingopyxis sp.
GCCCCGGCCGTCACCCCGCCGAAGATCGCCGAAAGCCGCCTCGCCAACGGCATCCGTACCGTCGCGGTCAAGACCGGTACGGTACCGCTCGCGACCCTGAGCGTCGTGATCGGCGGCGGATCGTCGACCGATCCCGAGGGCCGCGCGGGTGTCGCCACCATGGCCGCCGACCTTGCCGCCAAGGGCACGGCAACGCGCTCGGCCGAGGATATCGCCGCCGCGCTCGAAAGTCTCGGTGCGACGATCAATGCGGGCGCCAGCCCCGACGGCAGCATCTTTTCGGTCACCGCGCCCGCGGCGAACCTCGACGCGGTCGGCACGATCCTCGCCGACATCATCCGGGGCGCGAACTACCCGCAGGCCGAGTTCGACCTCGAACGCAAGCGCATGACCGACGGGCTGCGCGTCGCGCTCAACAACCCCGGCGCGATCGCCGCAATGGTCGCGCAGCCGCTCCTGTACGGCGCCGCACCCTATGGCGGGCAGAGCGGCGGCACGGTGAAGAGCCTCGCCGCGATCGGCCGCGACGATCTTGTCGCCTACCGCCGCGCCTGGTGGCATCCCGCGAACATGTCGGTCGTCGTCACCGGCGGGATCGATCCCGCCGCCGGCAGCGCGCTCGCGGAGCGCCTGTTCGGCGACTGGAAAGCGGAAGGTCCCGCACCGGTGGTTCCGAAGTCGCGCGCGGGCGCAGCCCTGCCGCCGCGCACGATCGTCGTCGACCTTCCCGGCGCGGGGCAGGCCGCGGTACTCGCCGCAGTGCGCGGGGTCAGCCGCTCCAGCGCCGACTACCCCTCGCTCCTCCTCGCCAATTCGGTGCTCGGGGTCGGATCGAACGGCCGCCTCTTCACCGAAGTGCGCAGCAAGCGCGCGCTGAGCTACGGCGCGTACAGCAGCATGCCCGCGCGTGCCGACACCGCGCTGCTCAGCGCGAGCGCGCAGACGAAGAACGAAAGCGCGACCGAGGTCGCCGAAATCTTCCTGAACGAGTTCAGGCGGCTCGGCGCCGAGCCGATCACGCCCGACGCGCTCGCGAAACGCCGCGCCTTTCTCGAGGGCGCCTATGGTCGCCAGTTCGAAACCGGCGGCGGCGTCGGCGCGATCGTCTCGGGGCTGATCCTGCAGGGGCTCCAGCCCGCCGACGCGCTCGATTATGCCGCGCGGCTCGGCGCGGTGACGCCCGAGGCCGCGAATGCGATCGCGGCGAAGAGCGTCACCCCGGAAAACGCCTCGCTGGTCGTCGTCGGCGATTCGGCGAAGTTCATCGACAAGCTGCGTGTGCTGCGGCCCGATCTCGTCGTCATCCCGGCGAGCAAGCTCGACCTCGAGTCACCGACCCTCGGTGCCGAGGCGCGGTAGTCCGTCCATGATCGCGGTGAGCGCGAGGGCATTCTCGCGCTCCATCGCGCTGTGCCCGGCGTTGGTGACGACATAGGTCGCGGGTTCGCCGCCCGCGTCGCGCAGCGCCGCGACGAGCCGCGACGCCTGCGTCAGCGGGCACACCTCGTCGAAGCGGCCGTGGACGATATGCACGGGGATCGACGCGAGCGTCGCGATATGCCTGAAGAAATGCCCCGCCGGCAGGAACAGCTCGTTCGCGAAATAATGCGCCTCGATCTGTGCGAAGCAGAGTGCGAAATCGGCCTCGCCGAACTTGCCCGTGTCGGCGGTCTCGGGAATCATGTTCGAGATGACGCCCTCCCACAGCGACCAGGTCAGCGCGGCCTCGAGCTGCCGTTCCTTTTCGGCATCGTTCGAAGGCACCATGTCGAAGATCGCCTTGTACGACTTCATCACGTCGCCGCGCTCTTCGGGGGTCAGCACCGACAACAGCGCCGCCCATTCCTCCGGATATTTCATATAGGCGCCGGGTTCGGTCAGCCCGTAGGGGTCGGCCCCCCACGTCGCGGCATTGCCCTGATAGAGATAGAGCAGATCCTCCGAGGCGCCGAGGAAGATGCCGCGCAGGATCAGGCTCGCGCAATGCGCCGGATGCGCGACCGCATAGGCCATCGCCAGCGTGCTGCCCCAGCTGCCGCCGAACACGTGCATCGGCCCCCCGATTTCCAGCCTCTCGCGCAATTTTTCGATATCGCCGATCAGGTCGTCGGTGGTGTTTTTGCTCAGGGCAACGGCGGGCCCTGCCGAGGCGACATTGGGCTCGCTCTTCCCGCAGCCGCGCTGGTCGAACAGGATCACGCGATAGCGTCCGGGATCGAAGAAGCGCGCCATCGCGGGCGCGCAGGCGCCGCCGGGGCCGCCGTGGAGGAACATCACGGGCTCGCCGTCGGGATTGCCATATTCCTCCCAGTAAATGCGATGCGCCGGGTCGCGGTCGACCTCGAGCCAGCCGAAATTGAGGCAGGGCGGCTGCGGATAGACCCAGTCGTCGCCAATCTTGCTCGAAGCCTGCAACCGCGAAAAATCCATAGCCCTTGCATCCTTGTCCATGATCCGGCCGCCACCCGGCCCAAACGACGGCGCCGCCGTCGCCGGCGCGTCGCGGATCGCCGGGAACTTATGGCGCAGGCCATCGTTCAAAAGCCACCCCTGATCGCGGGACGGATGACGCTTCGTCAAAGCTGCGCATGGCTCGAATCCCGGGGTTGGGCACTCGCGCATGGAACGTGATTTCCATGGGCTTCGAAAAGGAGTGGTCTATGCGTATCCAACCCGTCTTGCTCGCCACGCTTGGCGCACTGGCGCTCTCCGCCTGTTCGCAGCAGGAAGAAGTCGCCGCCGCACCCCCGCCGCCGCCGGGCGCGGTCCCGGGCAGCGTCGCCGCCGACCGCGACGGCGACGGCATCATCGACGGCTATTACACCGCCGACGGCATCTATCATCCGAACTACGCGCCGCCGCCTCCGGCCCCGCCGCCCGCTCCGACGCGGCTGGGAGAACGCGGCTGAACACGTGTCTCCGGGGGGCGCGGCGTCGCTGCGCTCCCCTTTTCCTGACATTATCGGCGCTTGGTGCGGCGCTCGCGCCGCCCGCCGTCGCCGCGCCGGCGACCGCCGGCGCCTCCGCACCACTTGCCGGCGCGATCCGTGAAGAGGCGGGCGGCGACGTCAAACGCTTCTATGCCGCGCGCGCCTACAGGCCGCTATGGGTTCGCGCCGGCAAGGTGGGGCCGGAGGCTGCAACCCTGCTCGGCTATCTCTCGACCGCTTCGCGCGACGATCTCAAATCCTCTTCCTATGACCTCGACAGGCTCGAAGCGCTGATCGCCCGCGCCCGCGGCGGCGACCCGCAGGCGCTCGCGCGCGCCGACGTCGCGCTTTCGACGTCCTTCGCGCGCTATGTCCAGGACATGCGGCGCCCGGGCAAGGCGAAGATGGACTATGCCGACAAGTCGCTGCGCCCGAAAAGGGCCGGCGCCGAAACCGTGCTGCGCGCCGCCGCCTTTCCCAAGGATTTCGGCGGATATATGAAAAACATGGGTTGGATGAGCGAACATTATGTCCGCCTTCGCGCCCTGATGGGCCGTGCGCTGGCGCAGGGCGCGTCAAAACAGGCGATGGCGCGCCTCCGCCTCAACCTCGACCGCGCGCGCATCCTCCCCGGGCCCTATACGCATCATATCGTCGTCGACGCCTCGTCGGGGCAGCTCTGGTATTATGGCTCGGGCAAGCGCGCGGGTGCGATGAAGGTCGTCGTCGGCGCGCCCGAGACGCAGACCCCGATGCTTGCGGGCAAGCTGCAATGGGCGATCCTCAACCCCTATTGGAACGTCCCCGACTATCTCGCGCAGAAAAGCATCGCGCCCAAGGTCCTCGCGGGACGCAGCCTCGCCTCGCTGCGCATGGAGGCGCTCTCCGACTGGGGCCCGAACCCGCGCAAGCTCGCCCAGTCCGAAATCGACTGGCCCGCGGTCGCATCGGGCAGCGAGGTGCTGCGCCTGCGCGAACTTCCCGGCGGCGCCAATTCGATGGGCAAGGTCAAATTCCTCTTCCCGAACGACGAGGGCATCTACCTCCACGACACCCCCGAGCGCGCGTTGCTCAAAAAGCCCGACCGCCATTTCTCGAACGGCTGCATCCGCCTCGAAAATGCAGGGGCGCTCGGTCAGTGGCTGCTCCATCGCTCGATCGCGACCAAGTCGAAGACCCCCGAACAGGCGGTGGCGCTGCCGGTCGAGGTGCCCGTCTATCTCACCTATATCACCGCCATCGCCACCGACCGCGGCATCGCCTTCCGCGACGACGTCTACGGCCGCGATAGCTAGGGTCGGGACCCGGTGCGGTTACCGGATTTTGGGTTGAAGGAATCGCGATAGTTTGCGACCCCGTGCACGCGGCTGGCCGACGGTGGGATCGGGGCAGGCCGGAACAACCGAAAAGGGGCAGCATTCCATGCGCAAACTGGCACTTCTCGGCGCGAGCCTTCTCGCGCTCATCCCGCAATTCAGCCTCGCGCAGGAAGGTCAGGAGGCCCCCGCCGCCGAAACCGCAACCGCCGCCCCGATGTCCGCCTCCGCCGCCGGCAGCGCGCGACTGGGCCCCGAACGCCGTCTGACCGGCGCCGATCTCTTCGATCTGTCGATCGCCTCCGACCCGCAGATCAGCCCCGACGGCCGCCACATCGCCTATGTCCGTCGGTCGAACGATATCATGACCGATCGCGCGGTCAGCTCGATCTGGCTGATCGATACCGCGACCGGAGAGGAAACCCCGGTCGCCGGACGCAGCGGCGGGGCCTTCGCGCCGCGCTGGTCGCCCGACGGCAAGCGTCTCGCCTTCGCCTCGACCGAGGGCGGCAGCGCGCAGCTCTGGGTGCGCTGGATGAACAGCGGCGAGGCGGTTCGCCTCACCGGCCTCCCCACCAGCCCGTCGAGCCTCGCCTGGTCGCCCGACGGCCGTTCGATCGCCTACACGATGCTCGTCAAGGACGACGGTCCCAGCTTCGGCTCGGCGCCCAGGAACAAGCCCGAGGGCGCCAAATGGGCCGATCCGCTCGAGGTCCGCGACCTCCTGACCTATCGCGCCGACGGCGAGGGCTATCTCGAACCGGGGTTCGAGAAAATCTTCGTCGTGCCCGCGACGGGTGGCTCGCCGCGCCAGCTCACCTTCGGCCCCTATCACGACGGCGGCCCCCTGAGCTGGTCGCGCGATGGCCGCACGCTCTATTTCAGCGCGAACCGCAAACCCGATTGGGAAAAGGATCCGGTCGAGAGCGAAATTCACGCACTCGACGTGACGAGCGGCGCGGTCACCGCGCTCACCGACCGCAACGGCCCCGACACCAATCCGCTCGTCTCGCCCGACGGCGGCAAGATCGCGTATCTCGGCTTCGACGACAAATTGCGCGCCTATGAAAATACCCGGCTCTACGTCATGAACCGCGACGGATCGGGCAAGCGCAGCCTGACGGGCAATTGGGACTATGGGATCGACGCGATCCAGTGGGGCGCCGACGGCAAGTCGGTCTACGCGCAATATGACGATCATGGCGAGACCAAGGTCGCGCGCATCGGCCTCGACGGGGCGGTGCGCACGGTGGCGACCGGCCTTTCCGGCGGCGGGCTCGACCGTCCCTATACGGGCGGCAGCTTCACCGTGTCGGACGGCGGCGCGATCGCCTTCACCGGCGGCACCGCGATCCGGCCGGCGGAGGTTCAGCTCAATCGCGGTGGCACCGCGCGCATCCTCACCGACCTCAACCGCTCGCTTCGCGAAGTGAAATCGCTCGGCGAGGTCCGCAAGATCACCGCCCAATCCAGCCACGACGGCAAGACGATCGAGGGCTGGCTGACCCTGCCTCCGGGCTACCGCGACGGCCAGCGCGTGCCGCTGATTCTCGAAATCCACGGTGGTCCCTTCTCGGCCTATGGCGGCCATTTCTCGACCGACAATCAGCTTTACGCCGCCGGCGGCTATGCCGTGCTTTCGGCGAACCCGCGCGGATCGACCAGCTATGGCGCGGCCTTCGCGAACGAGATCGACAAGGCCTATCCGGGCAATGATTATTTCGACCTCATCTCGATCGTCGACCGCGCGATCGAACTCGGCGTCGCCGATCCCGATGCGCTCTTCGTTACCGGCGGCTCGGGCGGCGGCGTGCTGACGAGCTGGATCGTCGGCAAGACCAATCGCTTCAAGGCGGCGGTCACGCAAAAGCCGGTGATCAACTGGACGACGCAGGCGCTCACCGCCGACGGCCCCGGCTTCTTCGGTCCCTATTGGCTCGGCGCCGAGCCGTGGGAAAAGCCCGAACTCTTCTGGGCGCGCTCGCCGCTGTCGCTCGTCGGCAATGTCGAAACCCCGACGCTCGTCATCGTCGGCGCCGAGGATTATCGCACCCCCGTCAGCGAGTCCGAGCAATATTATACCGCGCTCCGCCTCCGCGGCGTCCCCACCGCGCTGATCAAGGTTCCGGGCGCCAGCCACGGCAGCATCGCCGCGCGCCCGTCGCAGTCGGCCGCCAAGGCCTCGGCGATCCTCGCCTGGTTCGAGAAGTACAGGAAGGGCTGGACGCGGCCGGCGGGGGAAACGGCCGGGAAATAGGCCGACCACTCGCCACGTCGGTTTTGGGGTGGTGAGTGGCGGTTCTTTCGCCCCTATTCGTCATCCCGGACTTGATCCGGGATCCATAGCGGTGCCGTCGTCATGGACCCCGGATCAAGTCCGGGGTGACGAGGGTAAAGGTGACGACAACCGATCAAGAACCAACCCCATCAATGTTTCGCGCAGAGGACGCAGAGCACACAGAGAATAGGCGTAAAACTCTCTGTGCTCTCTGCGTCCTCTGCGCGAATCTCATGACGAGCCGACGGCAACTACCGGTCGTTAGCGGCCATTCCGTCCAGATCGGCAGCGACTGATAGGGGTGGGAAGCGGACGTTAAGTAGTAAGCCGCTCAATCGCCGTTTGTAGTTCATCAGACATCAGCGGGTCGAGGTCAGCCATCTCGACCAACCAAATTGCCTCGTTCACAACATCGTCAGCGAATTCAAAGTCACCAAAAATGATACAGGTGGCAGCGTAGTTTGCAATCTCGAGGCTAAGGCGTTGGCCGGCAAGAGCTTCGAGCAGTCGCCGCGCATGCGCGCGTGTGACCGCAGTGTCCGGCCCCGGGGTAATCGAAACGCGCCCCTCACCAGTCCGACGGCATGCAAGTTTACATGCCCTGACTTCTTCGGCGACCTCTTCATCAAATTGTTCTGGCGTGAGCCTGCCTTCCAAAAAGGCCACGAGTGAAGCGTGTTCCATCTCGGCGAGATTAGCGGCTTATCCAATGACCACAACCGGTCGGAAGCGGCCCTCCCGAACGCCGCGACTGCGATATTCAGTCGAGCGCGACGAAGCGCGCCATATCGCCGCGCGTCAGATAGCGGACATCGTCGAACGGGGTGCTGTTGGTCAGCGCGTAAAAGGCGCGCGCCTTCGCGGCATCCATCCCCATTTCGCGATAATAGCCCAGATATTCGGCATGAACCGGGTCGTTCGCCGGATAGTCGTTCGCCTCGCGGCCATATTCGTCGGCCCAGCTATGGACGCCGAACTCTGCATCGGGCGCGGCGCGGCGGGTGACGCCGGCGAGCCACAGCTCGACCGCGCCCGACCGGATCGACCCGCCCGCCGGGACGATGGTCTCCATGCCCTGACGGCGGATCGCGCGGGCGAGGACCAGATTGGCTTCCTCGTCGAGGCTCCCGGGACAATCGACCATCTCGAGCCGCTTGAGCCCGGGAAAAGCCGCCAGCATCGCCGCGAACTGGCGCGGCGTTGCCGAGGTGACGTCGCCCGCCATGCGCACCGTCGCCGCGTCGATCACCGAAAAGGGACCGAACCTTGCTTTCGCGTGGCCGAGCGTCGCGAGCGTCGCGGCGGGCGCATAGCGCCGCGTCGCGGCGAATTCGGCATCCTCGGCGAGCGCCTCGTCATCTAGCAGCGCGGCGTCCTCGTCGATATATTCATGGTCGGCGTCGTCACCGTCGTCGGCGTAAGTCCATGTGACCGTCGTCGTGGTGATCGTCACGACCTGCTGTGCGTGGGCCGGCGCGAACGCCAGCACCGCGGCGAGAGCGGCGACGATCAGCGTGCGGAGAAAGGCCGACGGCGAAACCATGGGTCCGCCTTCGCGCACGCGCGATGATCAATTGGCAAACGGGCAGCGTCAGCGGCCCGTTAACCCCGTTTCGGGACGCTAGTCGCGGTCGGGCGCGCCGAGCGGAAAATAGGCGCGATAGGGCCGCGCTTCCTCGACGCAGCGTGAAATGGTCGGATGCGCCAGCAGCCGCGCGCGATAGGCGCGGAGATTCTCGTATGTCTCGGGGATCTGATGGACCCAGTCGGCATAGAAGAGCGACGGCGCCGCCGCGCAATCCGCCAGCGTGAAGCCATGGGGCGTCGCCCAGCCGCCGCCCGCCAGTTCCTTGTCGAGCCAGCCATAGACGGTCTCGAGCGCGGCCTTCGATTGTTCGACGATCAGCGGCACATGATTGTCGGGCCCGCGGATCGCGTCGGCGACGACCGCCTGCATCCGGCCCATCACATGATGATCAAAGATGCGGTCGAACAGCCGGACCTTGAGCGCCGCGTCGAAATCCTCCGGGATCAGGCGCGGTTCGGGCACCAGATGGTCGAGATATTCGATGATGATCGACGATTCGAAATACGGGACGCCATCGTGGACGAGCAGCGGGAACTGCCCGACCGGCCAGTGCGCCCTCAGCTCGGGCATATGGTCGGGGAAGGCCGGATCGACCGAGCGATAATCGAATTCGATCCCCTTCTCGTAAAGCGCGATCAGCACCTTCCAGGTGTAGGAGGAGAAGGGATGGCCGTAACAGATCAGCATCAGACAGGGTCCTTGCGGGTCAGCCACGCGAGGGGCAGCCCGATGAAGAAGATGTGCGGAAACAGCGCCACTGCGCCCTTGACGAGGTCGGGCGGCGGGAAGGGCGCGCCGAAGCGCAGCGGCAGGACGATCGCATTCATCACCAGATAAAGGCCGAAGCCATAGATGGTTCCGTTCAGCCACCAGGGCTCGCGGAGCGCGGGCATGCGGCGGACCGCAGCGAACCAGACGACGATCATCGCCGCCATGATCGCATAGTGCGTCGCGAGCCCCGCGAGCGCGCCGCCGAGGCCCCACTCGCCGGCACCGTCGCCGAAAGGCCCCTTGGCGACGCCGCGAAGCATCTTGCCGGGGTCGCTCCCCGCGAACACGCTCCACACCGCTGCGTAGCAGATGTCGAGCGTGCCGCAGAGGAGCCAGGCGAAGAGCGCCGGGCTACGACGCGCCAACGGCTTCGCCTTTCAGCGCGGCTTCTATCGCCGCGATGTCGATCTTTTTCATGCCCATCATCGCGTCCATCGCGCGCTTCGCGGCGGCGCGGTCGGGGTGGGTCATCGCCCGCGTCAGCACGCGCGGGGTGATCTGCCAGTTGACCCCCCATCTGTCCTTGCACCAGCCGCACATGCTCTCGGCGCCGCCGTTGCCGACGATCGCGTTCCAGTAACGGTCGGTCTCCTCCTGCGTGTCGGTGTTGATCACGATCGAGAAGGCCTCGTCCTGCCTGAACTCCGGGCCGCCGTTGATCGCGATGAAGGGGATGCCCATCACCGTGAATTCGACCGTCAGCACGTCGCCCGCCTTGCCGTCGGGATAGTCGCCCGGCGACCGGTTCGCCGCGATGAATTCGCTGTCGGGGAAGGTCGCGGCATAGAATTTCGCCGCCGCCTCGGCATCCTTGTCGTACCACAGGCACATCGTCACCGGCTCGGTTCCGTTGCTCATGATCTTTCTCCTCGTCCGCGGCCTCAGGCCACCGCTTCGCCGCGCACCGCGGCTTCGACCTTGGCGATGTCGATCTTCTTCATCGTCATCATCGCCTCGAACGCGCGCTTCGCCGCCGCGCGGTCGCTGCCCGTCGTCGCGTCGAGCAGCGCGCGCGGGGTGATCTGCCACGAAATGCCCCATTTGTCCTTGCACCAGCCGCACACGCTTTCCTGCCCGCCGTTGCCGACGATCGCGTTCCACAGCCGGTCGGTCTCCTCCTGCGTGTCGGTGTGCACCTGGAACGAGAAGGCTTCACTGTGCTTGAAGATCGGCGGACCGTTCAAGCCGACGCACGGCGTGCCGAGCAGGGTGAACTCGACCGTCTGCACATCGCCCTCCTTGCCGCCCGGCGAATCGGCGGGGGCGCGGTTCGTCGCGCCGACTTCGCTGTCGGCAAAGGTCTTCGCGTAGAAGACCGCAGCCTCCTCGGCATCGCCTTCGTACCAGAGGCACAGGGTCATCGGGGTCTTCGTCATCGTCGCTCTCCTTGTGTTTTCCTGGGGGGTTATTTCCTGCGCGGCCCGACGAAGCCGATCGCCGCGCCCTGCGGGTCGATCGCGTTCATCGCATATTCGCCGCCGGGGATTTCCATCGGTTCGCTGGTGATCGTGCCGCCGTTCGCGGCCACCGCTTCGCGCGCGCGGTCGATGTCGTCGACGCCGGCATAGAAGTTCCACACCGGCACCGGATAGCCTTCCATCAGCGGCATCACCGCGCCGAGCCCGACGTCGCCGCGCTGGATGAAGCGATATGCGCCGAGCGGGCCCATCGACATCTCGCCTTCCTGCCCCCAGCCGAAATGCTTCCTGTAGAAGGCGATGGCGGCGTCGGAATCGCTCGTCGCCAGCTCGTTCCAGCGCATATGCTGCGCCTCGGTCACCGAGAACACGTCGCTTTCCATACCCTCCATGCCCTCGGGGGGCTTGGGGTCCATGACGTAGAAGACCGCGCCCTGCGGGTCGGCGACCATCGCGATGCGCCCGACCGGAATGTCCATCGCGGGCATCTGCACGCTGCCGCCATCGGCCACGATCGCCGCGACCGCCGCATCGACGTCGGCGACATGCAGATAACCGATCCACATCGGCCGCGCGCCGCCGGCGATCATGTCGGCGCCCAGCGCGAGCACGCCGCCGGCATTGCCGCCGTCGCTGCGCCCGATCATGCGGTAATCGACGCCGCCCGCGGTCGGTTCGCCTTCGGACGCGATCGTCCAGCCGACGACGGGCCCGTAAAAGCGCGCCGCGCCCGCCGGGTCGGGGGTCATCAGCTCGTACCAGATGAAGTTCGATGCTTCGCTCATCGTGTCTCTCCTCGGTTGGGTTTCAGTAAGTCAGACTCGGAAACCAGTCGCCGCGCCCCCCGCGCGTCATGTCGAGCAGCCCCCACAAGGGATCGACAAGGTCGCCCGCGCGGTGGTGCTGGCCGGGATCCTCGGGCGCATAGGCCATCTCGCTCGCCCAGAAATGGCGGATCGTGTCGCCGTCGCGCCGGAAGACGTTGAAGATCGTCTCGTCCCAGTTTTCGCCCGGCTTCATGCCGTGCTCGGCGCGCTTGGCATCGCCGAGTTTCGAGGTGTCGCCGAAATAATCGGCCGAATAACGCCCGTCGACGTCGGACAGGAAGACCAGGTGCGGCCAGCGGCGGTCTTTCGCCCACGCCTCGAGCCGCGCGATCGGCGACTTGGCGACGACGTAAAGGGACGCCCGCTGCCCGACATGGCGCGCGGCGCCGTCGATCGCGTCGAGCATGTGGGTGCAGCCGTTGCACGGCTTGTCGCGCTCGGGCCCGAACATGAAGCTTTGCAGGATGATATCCGGCTTGCCCGCGAACAGCCCGGACATCTTCACGCGTTCGGGGCGCTGATGGGCGCCGATCCATTCGAAGCTGTAATCCTCGGGCACCTCGCCGCCCGGCGGCAGCGCGCGGCGCTTCGCCGCGACCGCCTCGATCTGGCGGCGCAGCGCGATCTCGTCGGCGAGCAGCTCGGCGCGCGCGGCGCGATAGGCTTTGCTCTCGTTCGGGAAGGACAGATGTTCCATGGCCTGTTTCCTTCTGGACCTGCTTATAGAGGGTGCCGCCGCGGCGGCTTCGCTTTTTCGACGCGCGGGGCGGCTTTGGCGACGATCGCGCTCACGGCCGGTATCCCGCCGTGCGCTCGACCGGCGGCGCGCGAAATCCCATCGCCGCCCATGCCGTCAGCAGCCGCCACATGAACTTGCCCGACGGCGTCCGGTAATTGGGAATGTCATCGGGCAGCTCGACGCCGTCCGGCCGGTCGCCCACGATCGTCCGCATTTCGGCCGCCGGACGTTCGGCCTCGGGGATACGCTCCGAATAGACGCTCAGCCAATGCCCCTTGGTGAATTCGAGCGCGACCGGCGAATTGCAGCATCGCGCAACGAAGCGCCGCGTCGGCGATTCGGGCGTCAGCCGGTGTTCGGCCAGCCTGTCCGACCCCGACAGCCAGGTCAGGCGGTCCTTGCGCATCAGTACATAGGGCGTGCCGCCATCGGCCCCGACCACGGCCGGCGCTCCGGGAAGTGCCTCGAAACCCCGTCCCGCCTGCTGGCAGCTATGGCAGTAACAGGTCGCCGCGACGATCGGCTTGCCGCTGAGCTCGAGCGTCACCGCGCCGCACCCGCATGCCGCGATGCGCTTCCTATCGCCTGCGACGCCGGTCATGCTTCCAGCCCGGCCATGGCTTCGGCGATCGTCACCGGCGCCTTCGCGCGCGCGTACATCGATTCCAGCCAGGCGCGGAGCGCGGGGGCGTCGTCCAGCAACTCCTCCTCATTCGCCCAGTCGAGCGTGAAGGCGGCGTTGAAATCGGCCACGGTCACTTGCCCGCCGACGATGAAGTCGCGCCCCTGCATATGCTGTTCCAGCACCGCGATCATCCGCCGCCCGTCGCGCTTCGCCAGCGCGATTTCGGCGTCCGATTTCTCCTCGGGCGCATAGAGGAAGCTGTGCAGTGCGATCCGCCACAGCGGGGCTTCGATCTCGGTCATCAGGAAAAACAGCCAATGATGCATCCGGGCGCGATCTTCGGGTGTCTCGGGGATCAGCCCCCCGCCCGGGAAGCGGTCGCCATATCTGTCGGCCAGATAGAGCTGGATGGCGGCGGATTCGCTGATCACCAGATCGCCGTCCACCAGCACGGGCAGCTTCGCGGCCGGATTCAGCGCAAGAAATTCGGGGGCCCGATTTTCGCCCGCCCCGATGTCGACCGGGATGATTTCGTGAGGAAGGTCGAGTTCGCCCAGCAGCCATATCGCGCGCAGCGCGCGGGTCGGCGGGGTTCCGTAAAGTCTGATCATCTCGTCAGTCCTTCTCTCGATCCTCCCTGTCGCGAAGCGATGGGGAGGGGGACCGTCCGCGAAGCGGATGGTGGAGGGGCCGCGACGTCGCGCCCCGAGCCCCTCCGTCGGCGCTTCGCGCTGCCACCTCCCCATCGCTTCGCGACAGGGAGGAACTGGCCTTCAGGCCTCGACGATCGGCGCGAAGCCGCCATAGATCATGCGCGCGCCGTCGAACGGGTTGGTCGCGGGGTCGTGCTTCATCCGTTCGTCGGTCATCATCTTTTCCCAACCGGCCGTGCGCGCTTCCTTGCTGGGCCATTCGACCCAGCTGTAGACGACGGTCTCGCCGTCCTTCTTGTGCGCGGCGCGGGAATAGTCGGTGACCTTGCCGTCGGGAACATCGTCGCCCCACGCTTCGACTACGCGCGTCGCGCCATGGTCGCGGAACACTTCGGACGCCTTCCGCGCCATCGCGCGATAGGCTTCCTTGTTGCCGTCGGGAACGGGCACGACATAGCCGTCGACATAGGCGGTCGAACCTGCCGCACGGTCGTCGACGATCGAATCGAAGCCGCCGATGATCATGCGCTTGCCGTCGAACGGCATCTCGCCGCCCATCGCCGCCATGCGCGGATCGCTCATCATCTTCGCGTTCGCGGCGTCGCGCGTCGCCCTGTCGGGATATTCGAACCAGCTGAACACGACGGTCTCGTCGGGCTTCGCCTGCACCGCGCCCTTGAAATCGTTGACCTTGCCGTCGGGAACATCGTCGCCCCAGCATTCGACCATGCGCGCGACGCCGAATTCCCTGAACAGCGGCGCGGCTTCGGCGGCATGTTTGCGATAGGCTTCCTTGTTGGCGGTCGGCACCGCGACCACAAATCCTTCTACATAGGTCATCTTGTCTCTCCTTTGGGG
>NZ_JAEMQX010000098.1 GCF_016463645.1 Sphingopyxis sp.
CCTCGAGCGAGGCGGCGAGCTCGTCAGCCTCGGTCCATTCGATCGGCTCGACGGGCGACACCAGCGCTTCCGCCAGCACCTGATCGACATGGTTGACCGGAATGATCTTCAGCTTTTCGGTGATGTTCGCCGGAATTTCGACCAGATCCTTTTCATTCTCCTCGGGAATGAGGACCGTCGTGATCCCGCCGCGCAGCGCCGCGAGCAGCTTTTCCTTCAGGCCCCCGATCGCGAGCACCCGGCCGCGCAGCGTCACTTCGCCGGTCATCGCGACATCCTTGCGCACCGCAATGCCGGTGAGCGTCGAGACCATCGCGGTCACCATGCCGACGCCGGCCGAGGGTCCATCCTTCGGCACCGCGCCTTCGGGCAAGTGGATATGGATGTCCTTGCGCGCGAAGAGGCTGGGCTTGATGCCATAGGCCGGCGCCCGCGCCTTCACGAAGGACAGCGCCGCCTGAACCGATTCGGTCATCACCTCGCCGAGCTTGCCCGTCGTGCGGACCTGCCCCTTGCCCGATGCCGTGACCGCCTCGATCGTCAGCAGCTCGCCGCCGACCTCGGTCCACGCCAGCCCCGTAACCGCGCCGACCTGATCCTCGCGGTCCGACACGCCGTGGCGGAATTTCCGCACACCGGCGAATTCGGCGAGATTGTCGGGCGTCACGACGACGCTTTCCGCCTTGCCCTCGAGGATCTTGCGAAGCGCCTTGCGCGCCAGGCGCGCGATCTCGCGCTCGAGCGTACGCACGCCCGCCTCGCGGGTGTAATAACGGATGAGGTCGCGCAGCCCCTCGTCGGTCAGCTCGAATTCGCCGGCCTTCAACCCGTGCGCCTCGACCTGCTTGGCGATGAGGTGGAGCTTGGCGATCTCGACCTTCTCGTCCTCGGTATAGCCTTCGAGCCGGATGATCTCCATGCGGTCGAGCAGCGGCTGCGGCAGGTTCAGCGAGTTCGCCGTCGTCACGAACATGATGTCCGAAAGATCGACGTCGATTTCCAGATAATGGTCCTGGAACTTCGCATTCTGTTCGGGGTCGAGCACCTCGAGCAGCGCCGACGCCGGATCGCCGCGGAAATCCTGACCGAGCTTGTCGATCTCGTCGAGCAGGAACAGCGGGTTCATCGTGCCAGCCTTCTTGAGGTTGGTCACGATCTTGCCCGGGAGCGAGCCGATGTAGGTGCGGCGGTGGCCGCGGATTTCGGCTTCGTCGCGCACGCCGCCCAGCGACTGGCGCACGAATTCACGGCCCGTCGCCTTCGCGATCGAGCGGCCGAGCGAGGTCTTGCCGACGCCTGGAGGGCCGACGAGGCACAGGATCGGGCCTTTGAGCTTGTTGGTGCGTGCCTGCACCGCGAGATATTCGACGATCCGGTCCTTGACCTTTTCGAGCGCATAATGGTCGTCGTCGAGGACGGCCTGCGCCTTCGCGATATCCTTCTTGAGCTTCGACTTCTTGCCCCACGGCAGACCGATCAGCGTGTCGAGATAGTTGCGCACGACCGTGGCCTCGGCCGACATCGGCGCCATCGCGCGCAATTTCTTGAGCTCCGCCTGCGCCTTGGCCTTGGCTTCCTTCGACATTTTGAGGCTGTCGATCTTGAGCTGCAGCTCGGCGAGATCGTCGCCGCCCTCGCCATTGTCGTTGCCGAGTTCGCGCTGGATCGCCTTCAATTGCTCGTTGAGATAATATTCGCGCTGGCTCTTTTCCATCTGGCGCTTCACGCGGCCGCGGATCTTCTTTTCGACCTGCAGCACGCCGAGCTCGCCTTCCATGAAGGCAAAGACCATTTCGAGGCGCTTCGACGGCGCATCCTCGACGAGCAGGGCCTGCTTGTCCGAGACCTTGATGTTGAGATTGCCCGCGACCGAATCGGCGAGGCGCGAGGCGTCCTCGATCTGCGACAGCTGCACCGCGGTTTCGGCGGGCATCTTCTTGTTGAGCTTGGCGTAATTTTCGAACTGGTCGACGACCGAGCGCATCAGCGCGGCGGTATCGACGCTATCGTCGATCGTGTCGCCGACCGGCTTCACGCCCGCCATCACCGCCTTGTCTTCGCTGGCGAGCGACAGCAGTTTCGCGCGCTCCTTGCCCTCGACGAGCACCCGGACGGTGCCGTCGGGCAGCTTGAGCAACTGGAGCACGGTCGCGATCACGCCGACGTCATAGAGATCGTCGCGCTGCGGATCGTCCTCGCCCGGATCGAGCTGCGCGACGAGGAAGATTTCCTTGTCGCTTTCCATCGCGGCTTCGAGCGCGGCGACCGAGCGGTCGCGGCCGACGAAAAGGGGCACGATCATGTGCGGGAAAACGACGATATCACGCAGCGGAAGAAGGGGATAAGATTGCGTCATTACGGCTCCTGGGCGGGCCCCGCGACCGGGCGCACCGCCCTTCTTACAGGTGGTTCGTCGCTAATATGGCGTAACTTCGCACGCATTCAATGTCGCTGCGCTGAACGACGCGGTCCGGATCGGGATCGGGCCCGGCTCAGAACGGCAGCTTGAAGCCCGGGGGGAGCGGCAGACCGCTGGTCATCCTGCCCATTTCCTCGTTGCTCGCGGCATCGGCCTTTTCACGCGCGTCATTGAACGCCGCGGCGAGCAGATCCTCGAGCATCTGCTTGTCCGAGGGGACCATCAGGCTGTCGTCGATGTGGATCGCCTTGATGCGGCCCTTGGCGGTCGCGGTGATCTTCACCAGCCCGCCGCCCGAGACGCCTTCGACCTCGACGCTGTCGAGTTTCGCCTGCGCCTCCTGCATCTGCGCCTGCACGGTGGCGGCGGCTTCCTGCGCCGCCTTCATCATTTCTTCGATCGATTTCATGGGTTCGATCTATGGCGACTGTCGTCGTCTTCGACAAGCCTTGCCTCGGGAAAAGCGGCCAGAGCGGCCTTCACGACGGGCAATTCGCGGATTCGGGCGTCGTTGTCGTCGAGTTTGGCCTGCCGGACCTGCCCGAGGCTCGGCCGCGCATCGCCCTCGCTCGCGCGCACCTGCCAGCGGCTGCCGGTCTGATTGAGCAGCGCCTCGCCGAGCCGGCGCGCAAAATCGCTGTCGAGCGCGGGAACCGGAGCATAGACGAGCAGGCCGGGTTCAAGCTCGACAAGCTTGAGATCGTCGTAAACCTGCCGCGCAAGCTGGTGATTACCCGAACTTTCGAGAAGTTGGTGGATCTGCGCGATCGTCAGCGCCGAGGGCGGCGTTTCGGCCACGGGCGCTTCGACCGGGGACGCGGCGGCGGCATCGTCCGGAGTCGCCGGTGCTGCCGGCGCGACCATCGGCATCGTCGGCACGCCGCCCTTTTCGAGCAGCTTCGCAAGCTCGCCCGGATCGGGCATCGATGCGGCATAGATCACGCGCAGCAGCAGCATTTCGAGATGCTCGAGCGGATTGTTCGCACGCAGCACCTCGTCATGCCCCTTGAGCAGCAACTGCCAGAGGCGATTCAGCGGCGCGAAACCGAGCTTCTGCGCCCAGTCGCCGATGCGTTCGCGGTCGGCGGCGGCGAGCGCCGGGTCGTCGTGGCGCGACACCTTCGCGAGGGTGATCGCATGCGTCAGGTCCATCAGCCCGCGCACCATCGCGACGGGTTCGATGCCAAGTGCATATTGCGCCCGCGCGAGATCGATCGCACCGCCCGCGTCGCCGTCGAGGATCGTCGCCATCAATTGCGCGATAGCGGTGCGATCGGACAGGCCGAGCATCACGCGCACCTGATCGGCGCTTATCTTGCCGCCGCCGTCGAGATCGGCATGCGCGATCGCCTGATCGAGGATCGACAGCCCGTCGCGCACCGAGCCTTCGGCGGCATTGGCGATCAGCCAGATCGCGGGCGCCTCGGCCTCGACGCCTTCCTTTTGCAGGATCGAGCTGAAATGCGCGAACAGCATGTCGGGGGTGATACGGCGCAGGTCGAAGCGCTGGCAGCGCGAGAGCACCGTCACCGGCACCTTGTTGACCTCGGTCGTCGCGAACAGGAACTTGACGTGCGGCGGCGGTTCTTCGAGCGTTTTCAGCAATGCATTGAAGGCGTTACGCGACAACATGTGCACTTCGTCGATGATGTAGATCTTGTAGCGCGCCGAGACCGCGGCGTAGCGGACCGCCTCGATGATCTCGCGCACGTCGTCGACGCCGGTGTTCGACGCGGCGTCCATCTCGATCACGTCGATATGGCGCCCTTCGGTGATCGCGCGGCACGGTTCGCACACCCCGCACGGGTCGATGGTCGGTCCACCCTGCCCGTCGGGGCCGATGCAGTTCAATGCCTTGGCGATCAGACGCGCGGTCGACGTCTTGCCGACCCCGCGCACCCCGGTCATCAGAAAGGCATGCGCCAGCCGGTCGCGCGCGATCGCGTTGCCGAGCGTCTTCACCATCGCATCCTGGCCGATCAGTTCGGCGAAGGTTTGCGGGCGGTATTTGCGGGCGAGAACGCGGTACGGGCCGGCGGGCGGCTGCGGCGCCGTCTCGGGCAGGTCCATTCCCAGCATCGGGGTTTCGTCGTCGGCGGAATCGCTCATGGCTTCGTCTTAGGGGGTCGACTTGCCTTTGTCGAAAGCAAGATGCACCTTCACCCGATGTTTCGCGATCAGGACAAGCTCGACCGCCTGTACGACCGCGCCCTGCATATTCAGGCGGGGCTTCGGAACGGGTCTTGCGAGCCGATCTTCCGCGCCCTGGCCATGCGGAATTACGATCATGGGCAAGTGCTGTTCGCATGCGATTTCGCGATCGAAGGGATGCGCGGCAATCATCCGGCGTCGTCCGCCTACTGGTATCGAAAGGCCTGGCGCAGCGGCAACCCGAATGCCGCGCAGCATATGGCGATGAACTGTTTCGCGGCGAACGATCTGCAGGGCTATCGGCGCTGGCTGCGCCGGGCCGCGCGGCTGGGCGATACCGAAGCCGCGTTCGAACTCGGCAAGTTCGCGACGCGACTGCCGATCGCGCGGCTGCGCGCAATCGGGCGCATTCGCCCCGGATACCGGCGCAAGAACGGGAATGCCCATTCGTTCGACATGTGGTGAGGTGGGAGCCGGAACGACCCGCAGCGAATTCGTTGCGGCTGCTTCCTTCCGGACCTGACCGGGTTGGCGAAGACTGCGTCCGCCCGACTCCCGCGGCGCATATGGCGGCGGACGCACCGAAATGCAAGCGGCGGTCAGCGCGGTCCCTGCATGTTGCGGCTTTCCGCCGGGATGTGCACGGTGAGCCCGTCGAGATCGTCGGTCAGCAGTATCTGGCACGCGAGGCGGCTCGTCCGGCGCACCCCGGCGGCGAGGTCGAGCATATCCTCCTCCATCTCGCTCGCGGGGGGCAGGCGGTCGAAATCCTCTTTGGCAACGATGACATGACAGGTCGAGCAGGCCATCTGACCTTCGCATGTCCCTTCGAGCGGCATCAGATGCGCCTGTGCGACGTCGAGCAGGATCGATCCCGGATCGGCTTCGGCCTCGGTGCGCTGCTTGCCGTCGGCGTGAATGAAGGTGACGCGCATCAGTTCACCCCCTGCAGACGCGCGGCGTCCTTGATTGCGTTCAGGCCGTCGCGGAGGTTCTGCTCGCTGGTGTAACGGCCCCAGCCGAGACGGATCGACGCGCGCGCGTCGGCTTCGCCGATGCCCATCGCGCGCAGCACATGGCTGACCTTGCCCGACCCGCTGCCGCACGCGCTGCCGAGCGAAAAGGCGATGTCGCGAGCATCGGACATCAGGCGGAGGCCGTTCACACCCTCACGCCGGACGTTGAGATTGCCATGGTAGCGCGGGTTCGCCGCGCCGTTGATCGTCCATTCGGGGAGCATGTCCAGCGCGAGCGACCAGAGGCGCTCGACATGCTCGGCATCCTTTTCGAAACGCTCGGCGGCGAGTGCGGCGGCGGCTCCGAAACCGGCGCAGAGCGCGGGCGAGACGGTGCCCGAGCGCATTCCCTGCTCCTGCGCGCCGCCGAACATCAGCGGCGGCAGGTCGACACCGTCCTTCACCCACAGCGCGCCGATGCCTTTCGGCCCGTGAATCTTGTGCGCCGAGATGGCGATCAGGTCGGCCTCGCCGGGGATCGCGACGCGGCCATAGCCCTGCACGGCGTCGCAGAGCAGCAGGCTGTTCTTTGCATGCGCGGCGGCGGCGAAATCGGCGACCGGCTGGATCGTCCCGACCTCGTTGTTCACTAGCATGGTGGCGACGATGCCATTTTCGGGGATCAGCGCATTCTCGGGCGGCAGCGCCAGCCCTTCGCTATCGACCGGCAGGATCGTGGCATTCAGCCGTTCGAGGCACTGCAGCGACCCCGCATGCTCGATGCTCAGCCCCGCGACTCCGCCCGGCAAAACTTCGGCGCCGCGCAGCAGCGCCCAGTTGAGCGACTCGGTCGCGCCCGATGTGAAAAAGACGCGCCCGCGCTTCGGCAGCAACGCCGCGACCTGATCGCGCGCGACCTCAACCGCCGCCGCTGCCGCGCGCCCGCCCTTGTGTGTGCTCGCGGGGTTCGCAAACCCGTCGCCCTCGCCCGGCCCCTCCAGCCAGCGCAGCATCGCCTCGCGCGCCTCGGGAGCGAGCGGCGTCGTGGCTTGGTAATCGAGGTAAATCATTCCGGGAGAAAGTCCTTATTGCGAGCGATTCGCAAAAGTTGCAAGTTGCGACCTTTTTTCTATATAGGCGCCAACTTCGCTCCGCCACCCCGCCCTTTCGGCGAATCGGTGGCAAGCCTCAAAACATGAAGGTGCGCCCATGCCCGACGTCATTTTCCCCGGCCCCGAGGGCCGCATCGAAGGCCGTTTTTCGCCCCCGCCGCGCCCACGCGCCCCGGTTGCGCTGATCCTCCACCCGCACCCGCAGGGCGGCGGCACGATGAACGACCGCATCACGCAGGCGATGTACAAGAGCTTCGTCGCGCGCGGTTTCGCGGTGCTGCGCTTCAACTTCCGCGGCGTCGGCCGCAGCCAGGGCACGTTCGACAATGGCATCGGCGAACTCTCCGATGCCGCATCGGCGCTCGACTGGGTCCAGTCGATCCACCCCGAGGCGCAGACGACATGGATCGCGGGCTTCAGCTTCGGCGCGTGGATCGGAATGCAGCTTCTGATGCGCCGCCCCGAGATCCGCGGCTTCCTGTCGGTCGCGCCGCCGGCGAACATGTACGACTTCAGCTTCCTCGCCCCCTGCCCCTCGTCGGGCATCATCGTCGCGGGCGGACAGGACGAGATCGTGCCGCCGAGCGCGGTGCAGAAGCTGGTCGACAAGCTGCGCACGCAAAAGGGCATCACGATCCATCACGACGAGATCCCGCGCGCGAACCACTTCTTCGAGCATGAACTCGACCAGCTCATGAAGTCGCTCGACAATTATCTGGATATGCGGCTCGCGCCCGATTCGCCGATCCGCTGACAAACCATCCTCCCCGTCGCCACGCGATGGGGAGGATTATTTTACCGGCACCAGCCAGATCGTGACATTTGCGAACATCACCAGCGCGGCGATCAGCATCAGCAGCGCGCGGCGACGGTCGCCCCCGCGAAAGACAAGGACGGCGCCGCCGGTCAGAAGGACGCCGGTCAGCATCAGGATGGACATGATCGTGTCGGACATGGAGCGGCTTTATCGGCGCCGTCACAAATTTGCCACCTCGCTTATGGCCAATCCGCGCGGCTTCGCCTAAAGCGCGCTCATCGATTCCCTTAGACCCCGCGGGAGCCGCACCATGCGCATCGCCATCGCCTCCGACCACGCCGCTTACGAACTGAAAGCCGTGCTTGCCGACTGGCTGCGCGAACAGGGGCACGAGGTCGAGGATCTCGGCACCAACGGCCCCGAGAGCGTCGATTATCCCGACTACGGCTACCGGCTCGGCGAAGCGATCGCCGAAGGCCGCGCGACACGCGGTGTCGCGCTTTGCGGATCGGGCATCGGCATCTCGATTTCGGTCAACCGCAACCCCGCCGCGCGCTGCGCGCTCGTGTCCGAGCCGCTGTCGGCGAAGCTGGCGCGCGAGCATAATGACGCGAACGTCATCGCGATGGGCGCGCGCCTGACCGGCATCGACATGGCGAAAGCCTGCCTCGACGCATTCCTTTGCACCGATTTCGCCGGCGACCGCCACGCGCGCCGCGTCGACAAGCTTTCGAACCCGCCCCAACTGGAGACCAGCCGATGACCACAGACACGCTCGACAAGCCCATCAAATCGGCCGGCTATTTCACCGACGGCGTCGGCACCGTCGACCCCGCGGTCGCGGCGGCGATGAAGCATGAACTCGAACGCGAGCAATATCAGATCGAGTTGATCGCATCGGAGAATATCGTCTCGAAGGCGGTTCTCGAAGCGCAGGGGTCGGTCTTCACCAACAAATATGCCGAGGGGTATCCGGGCCGCCGCTATTATCAGGGCTGCGCGCCGTCGGACGAGGTCGAAACCCTCGCGATCGACCGCGCCAAGCAGCTGTTCGACGCCGGCTTCGTCAACGTCCAGCCGCATTCGGGCGCGCAGGCGAACGGCGCGGTGATGCTTGCACTGACCAAGCCCGGCGCGACGATCATGGGCATGAGCCTCGACGCCGGCGGCCACCTGACCCACGGCGCGCCGCCCGCCATGTCGGGCAAATGGTACAATGCCGTGCAATATGGCGTGCGGCCCGACGACCACCTCGTCGATTTCGACCAGGTCGAGGCGCTGGCGAAGGAACATCGCCCGTCGCTGATCATCGCGGGCGGCTCGGCCTATCCCCGCACGCTCGACTTCGCGCGCTTCCGCGCGATCGCCGATGACGTCGGCGCGCTGCTGATGGTCGACATGGCCCATTTCGCCGGTCTCGTCGCCGGCGGCGCGCACCCGTCGCCGATGGAACATGCGCATGTCGTCACCACGACGACGCACAAGACGCTGCGCGGTCCGCGCGGCGGCATGATCCTGACCAATGACGAGGCGATCGCCAAGCGCATCAACTCGGCGGTCTTCCCCGGCCTGCAGGGCGGCCCGCTGATGCACGTCATCGCCGCCAAGGCGGTGGCGTTCGGCGAGGCGTTGCGCCCCGAATTCAAAACCTATGCGAAGGCGACCATCGCCAACGCGCAGGCGCTGGCGAACCGGCTGAAGGCGCGCGGCGCCGACGTCGTCGCGGGCGGCACCGACACCCACCTCGCGCTCATTGACCTGCGCCCGCTCGGCGTCACCGGGCGCGACGCCGACGAGGCGCTCGAGCGCAGCGCGATCACCTGCAACAAGAACGGCATCCCCTTCGATCCGCTGCCGCCGGTCAAGACCAGCGGTATCCGCGTCGGATCGCCCGCGGGAACGACGCGCGGCTTCGGCATCACCGAATTCGAGGAAATCGGCGACATGGTCGCCGACGTGCTCGAGGCGCTGCGCGACAAGGGTGAGCATGGCGACGCCGACGTCGAGGCGAATGTCCGCGGCCGCGTGCGCGCGCTGTGCGAGCGCTTCCCCATCTATCAGGGATAAAGGCCATGGCGCGGCAGCACCCCGAGGAACCGACGCTGGTCGAGCTGACGATCGAAGAGGTCAAGGCGATGGGCAAGCAGGGGATCGACCATCCCTCGACGCGCCCCGTCCTGACCGGCGGCGTCGTCGGCGCGATCGCAGGCGCGGCGCTGCCCGTCGTGACCTGGCCGGTCGGCCTGTTCGCGGGCGCCGCTATCGCGCTCTACACGCGGGTGAAGCGCTGACCCATGCGCTGCCCCTATTGCGGACATGAAGACAGCCAGGTCAAGGACAGCCGTCCGACCGAGGACGGCGCCGCGATTCGCCGCCGCCGCCAGTGCGAGGATTGCGGCGCGCGCTTCACGACCTTCGAACGCATCCAGCTACGCGAAGTCGCGGTCCTGAAGGCAGGCGGCAGCCGCGAACCCTTTGACCGCGAAAAACTGATGCGCAGCGTCCAGATCGCGTGCCGCAAGCGCCCGATCGACGGTGCGCGAATCGAGCGGCTGGTGTCCGGTATCCAGCGCCAGCTCGAAACCTCGGGCGACAGCGAGGTCCAGGCGCAGCAGATCGGCGCAATGGTGATGGAAGCGCTGAAGGGCTTCGACAATGTCGCCTATATCCGCTTCGCCAGCGTCTATCGCGATTTCACCGAAGCCAAGGATTTCGAGGAGTTCGCGTCGACGATCACCGAGGCGGCACGGCCAATCAAATGAGCGCGGCCGCCCCGCCCCCCGTCATCGTCCTCGTCCGTCCCCAGCTTGGTGAGAATATCGGCAAGGCGGCGCGCGCGATGCTCAACTTCGGGCTGACCGAACTGCGCCTCGTCGCCCCGCGCGACGGCTGGCCGAACCCCGATGCGGGCCCTGCGGCGTCGGGCGCCGACGATGTGCTGGCCGAAGCGCGGATTTTCGGCACGCTCGCCGAAGCGGTTGCCGACTGCACCACCATCTATGCCACCACGGTGCGCAAACGCGGCGTGACCAAGCCGGTGCTGACGCCCGAAGCCGCGGCGCGCGAGGTTCATGCCAGCGCGGGGCGTTCGGCCTATGTCTTCGGGCCCGAGCGTTCGGGGCTCGAAACCGACGATGTGACGCTCGCGCACAAGATCGTCACCGTACCGATCAATCCCGAATTCGCATCACTGAACCTTGCGCAGGCGGTCATCCTGCTCGCCTATGAATGGTCGAAGGGTATCGCGCTCGCGAGCCCGCCCGAAGTGCCGCTCGATCCGCCGGCGGAGCATGGTGTGCTCGAGGAATTCATCCAGCACCTGGAGCGCGACCTCGACAAGAGCGGCTATTTCTTCCCGCCCGAGCGGCGCGAAATGACACTGCGCACCTTGCGCACCGCGCTGACCAAGACGGGCTGGTCGTATAACGACATCAGGATGATGCACGGAATTATTACAGCGCTTGGCCGCACTCCAAGAGCGCGTTGAGTATCGCCCTCGACAACGGCACGTCGCACCCCTAGAAGGCCCGGTCCTTCAAGGAGCGAATAGCTATATGATTTCCGTGATACTTTCCCTGGCACTCGCCGCAACTGCGGCCAACGGAACCGATACCCCGCCGGCGAAACCCGCAAAGCCGAAAAAGATTTGCGAGAAGGTCGAAGTGACCGGCAGCACCGTGCCGAAGCGCGTGTGCCGCATCGTCGCCGAGCCCGTAAAACCCAGGGAAGAGGCAGCGCAGGTCGTGACCGACGCGCCGCCGTCCGCCGGCACCAACTAGGATCGGCGATCGACGCGCAGGCGGTCCCATCGGACCGCCTCATAGGCGATCGATTGTTCGACCAGTTCGTTCCACACCGCACGCAGTCGCTCGGGCTCCAGCCCCGCAGCTTCGGCCTCGCGCGCGACATTGTCGATCACTTGCGCCTTGCGCGCTTCGTCGCGCACGGTGCCGCGGTCGGTCTTGATGCGCGCGGCCGCGTCCATATAGCCGAAGCGGCGAACGAGCAGCGCGACGAGCGCGCGGTCGACCTCGTCGACGCCGGCGCGCACGTCGGTCATCGTTTCGCATTGGTCGGGAGATTTGGCAGCGGTCATGCGCGCTGCCTTTAGCGGCTTTTTCGCCGCTGTCGAGCGGTCCGCTTGACGCTTGACTCTGCGCCCTTCCCCGTCTAACCGCGCGCCTTCGCAATGGACCCCGCACCCCGGTGAAGCGGCGGTCGCATATGGACGTTTCCATATGGTGCGACCCGGGACCCGCCGAAATCCTTCGGCACACAGCAAATTGGAGACGACATATGTCGAAGCGCCAGAGCGCCAAGTACAAACTCGACCGCCGGATGGGCGAAAACATCTGGGGTCGCCCGAAGAGCCCCGTCAACCGCCGCGAATATGGCCCCGGCCAGCACGGTCAGCGCCGCAAGGGCAAGATGTCGGACTTCGGCATCCAGCTCCGCGCGAAGCAGAAGCTGAAGGGCTATTACGGCGACATCACCGAAAAGCAGTTCAAGAAGAACTATTTCGAAGCGTCGCGCATGAAGGGCGACACCGGCCAGAACCTGATCGGCCTGCTCGAACGCCGCCTCGACGCCGTGGTCTACCGTTCGAAGTTCACGCCGACGATCTTCTCGGCGCGCCAGCTCGTCAGCCACGGCCACGTCTATGTGAACGGCGTGAAGTGCAACGTCGCGAGCCGCCTCGTGAAGCCGGGCGACGAAATCACCCTCGGCAAGAAGGCGCAGGAAATGGCGCTGGTCGCCGAAGCGCAGAGCCTGCCCGAGCGCGACCTGCCCGAATATCTGTCGGTCGACGGCACCAAGACGACCTACGTCCGCGTGCCCACGCTCGACGAAGTTCCCTATCCGGTGAAGATGGAACCGAACCTGGTCGTCGAATTCTATTCGCGCTGATCGGTTTCCACCGAAACGATTTCAGAAGGGCGGTCCGAAAGGGCCGCCCTTCTTGCATCGCGGCGCTGCGGCTGGCACAAGCCCGCTCGTCGCAAATGAAACTTTCCAAGGAATTTCCATGCTTCGCTTCCCCCGAACGACCGCAGCCCTTGCGGTGCTTTTGACCGTTGCCGCGTGCAATGCCTCCGACAAGGCGGCGACGTCCGCTGTCGCCATCCCCGACGTCCAGATTCCCGAACTGTCGCTCGCGACGCTTCAGGAAGTGACCAAGGAACTGTCGTCGGACGCCTATGAGGGCCGCGCGCCCGGCACGCCGGGCGAGGAAAAGACCGTCGCCTATATCATCAGGAAATATGAGGAAGCGGGGCTGAAGCCCGGGAACAACGGCAAGTGGACGCAGGATGTGCCGCTGGTCGAGATCACGGCGAAGAATGCGACGCCGCTGAGCTTCACCGGCGGCAAGACGCCGGTCACCGCGCAATATGCCAAGGACTATGTCGCGTTCAGCTACCGCGTGCAGCCGAAGACCGAGGTCAAGGACAGCGACGTCGTGTTCGTCGGCTATGGCATCAACGCCCCCGAAAAGGGCTGGAACGACTATGCCGGTCTCGATGTGAAGGGGAAGACGGTCGTCGTCCTCGTCAACGACCCCGACTGGCAGACCAAGGAAGCCAAGGGCGAATTCAACGGCCGCGCGATGACCTATTACGGCCGCTGGTCGTACAAATATGAGGAAGCCGCGCGGCAGGGCGCTGCCGCGGTGCTGATCGTCCACGACACCGAACCCGCCGCCTATGGCTGGAATGTCGTCGAAAGCAGCAACACCGGCACACAATATCTGGCCGAAAGCAAGAATGGCGGCGCCGACCAGACCGTCGCCAACGGCTGGATCCAGCTGGCCAAGGCGAAGGAACTGTTCGCCAGCGCCGGGCAGGACTTCGACAAGCTGCGCGCCGCCGCGGGCCAGAAGGGCTTCAAGCCCGTCGCGCTCACCGGCGTGAAGGCGAATTTCGGCTTCGACAATGAAATCGCGAAGAAAATGTCGCGCAACGTCATCGGCGTGCTGCCGGGCGCCAAACGTCCCGACGAATATGTGCTCTACACCGGCCACTGGGATCACCTCGGCCGCTGTACGCCCGTCGCGGGCGACGATATCTGCAACGGCGCGGTCGACAATGCGAGCGGCATCGCCGGTCTCGTGACGCTGGCGCAGGCGTTCCACAAGGCCGGCGCGCCCGACCGCAGCATCGTCTTCCTTGCGGTGACCGCCGAGGAATCGGGCCTGCTCGGTTCGAAATATTATGCCGAAAACCCGATCTTCCCGCTCGCGCAGACGGTCGGCGGCGTGAACATGGACGCATTGAACGCGATCGGCCCGGCGAAGGACATCGTCGTCGTCGGTGGCGGCAAGTCCGAGCTTGATGCCTATGTCGAAAAGCTCGCGAAGATGGAGGGCCGCACGATCAAGGCCGAACCGACCCCTGAAAAGGGCTTCTACTATCGTTCGGATCATTTCAGCTTCGCCAAGCTGGGCGTACCGATGTTCAACTTCGGCAGCGGCGACGAGCTGGTCGAAGGCGGGGTCGAAGCGGGCAAGAAGGCGGCCGAAGACTATGAAAAGAACCGCTACCACGCGCCGGGCGACGAATATGAGGCGATCACCAACTGGGGCGGCATGATGTC
>NZ_JAEMQX010000015.1:0-3168 GCF_016463645.1 Sphingopyxis sp.
TGACGATGGGGGACGGTTTCTTGACCGCAGTTTCGCTGATTGATGCCAATGGCGGAGCGCCGTCCGCGGGGGTGACGCCGCCGGTGATCGTGCGCCGCGACTGGGGCGAGACGGACTGACATGTCGCGGGTTTTGCTGCTCTGGCTGCCGACGGCGGCGGCGCTCGACGAAGGAACGGGCCCGGATTCCGCGTGGCTGCGCGTCGACGACGGCGTGATCGTCGACAGCGGTCAGGACGACGGCTGGGTCGGTGCATGGGAAAAGCCGCAGGACGATGGCCCCGACGACCGGCTGATTGCCATCGCTCCCGCCGCCGACGTGCCGCTGCGCTGGCTTCACTATCCCGACGCGGCTCCGGCGCAAGCCGCGGCCGCGGCGCGTATCGACACGCTGAAGAACAGCCTCGGCGACGCGGCTGCGCTGCATGTCGTCGCCGGTCAGCCCGCAGGGGGCGGTCAGGCGGTTCCGGTCGCAGTGACGACGCATGCCGCGATGACCGCGTGGACCGACTGGCTGAAGGCGCGAGGCCTTTCGCCCGCCGCGATCGTCCCCGCCGCGGTCGCGGTGCCGCCGCCTGAGCCCGATGCGCTGTGGACCGCCGACGTCGGCGGCGAGCAGATCGTCCGCAGCGCCGACCGTGCCTGGCTTTCCGATCCCGAACTCGATCCGCTGATCGCGGGTGGCCACAGCGTCGCGCCGCTCGATGCGGACCGGATGCGCGAAGCCCTCCTGCTCACGCTCGCCGCGCCGCCGCTCGACCTGCTCAGCGGGGGCTGGAAGCCCAAGCGACGCTGGTCCGTCGATCCCGCGATGCTGCGGCTGGCGAAACGGCTGTTCATTGCCCTGGTCGTCGTCAGCCTGCTGATTCCGGTCATTTATGCCTTGCGCCTGACGAGCGATACGAACCGCGCCGACAATGCCGTCGTCGCCATGGCGAAGAAAGCGGGTATCGCAGCGACCGATGCGACCGCGGCCGAAGCCGAACTCGACCGCCGGCTCGCCGCCGCGGGTGGCGGGCCACTGGCCTTCTCGGTCCCGGCCTCGGCGCTTTATGATGCGATGGGCGATGCGCCCGGCGTCTCGCTCAAGACGCTTTCGCATCGCACCGACGGAACGCTGACGACGACGCTTGCGGCGCCGCGCGTCGAAGATATCAATCAGGTGCTGCTTGCCTTGCAGGCGCGCGGCTATCGCATCACCGCGCAACCGATGGCGGGCAACGACGGTCAGCAGATGGCCAATATCACGATCCGGGCGGTGCCATGACCGAGAAGCTGCAAAACTGGTGGATCGGTCTTTCGACGCGTGAACGCTGGCTTGTGGGTATCGCGGGCGTGCTCGCGCTTGGCGTGCTTGTCTGGGGCCTGGCTCGCCCCGCGGTTGCGGGGTTCACCGATCTCGAGAACCGGCATCGCGCGTCGATAGAGCGCGAAGGCCGGGTAGCGGCCAAGATCCGGTTGCTGAGCCTGCGTCCGGCCAGATCGTTGACGGCAACGGTCGATGCTGTCGCGGTCGATCAGTATCTGACGCAGTCGGCGGGCGAAATCGGGCTGACGCTCGACCGGAACGAGGCACGCGGGCAGGGACAGGCGACGATCGCCATCGCCACGGCCAGGGCGCCCGTGCTCACCGACTGGCTGGCCTCGCTGGAGGGGCAGGGCTTCGTCGTCGATCAGCTCACCATCACTCCCGCAGCCGACGGCACCGTGGGGATGACAGCCGAACTCAGGAGAGGCGGCCAATGAACCTGCGAAAGCCATGGGTCGTCGGCGCGGCACTGCTTGCGCTCCTCCTTCTCATCGCGACCTTTCCGATGCGGCTCGCCCTTGGCTGGTCGGGTGCAACCGACGCCGGCATTGCCGCGCGCGACGTCCGCGGATCGGTCTGGTCGGGCGAGCTGGTCGAGGCGCGGCTCGGCGCGTTGCCACTTGGTACAGTGCGTGCGAGCCTGTCGCCGCTCGCGCTGCTCGGGGGGAATACCGAACTGGCGTTCGCGCGTGCGGACGAACGGCTCGGCGCGCTTGCCGGACGTTTGCACGGCAGCAATCCGCGCGGGGTTTCGGATGTCAGCGGGACCACGTCGATGTCGGGCGGACTGGGTGCGATCCCGGTCGACACCATCCGTTTCGAAGGCGCGACCATCCGCTTCGATGACACAGGCAAATGCGCCGCGGCGAGCGGCCGGATTCAGCTTTCGGTCACCGCGCCGATCGCTGGGCTCGATCTGTCGAGCGGATTGTCGGGGCCGCTGAGCTGCAAGGGCGGGCGCGCGCAGACGGCGCTCGCCAGTCAGTCGGGGATGGAGCGGCTGACCCTGTCGTTCGACGGCGCCGGTGCCTGGCGCGCGCAGTTCGCGATCAACGTCGACCGCGATCCGGCGATGGCGGCCGCGCTGGCGGCGATCGGATTCAAGCCGGGATCGGGCGGGTTCGTGCTGACGACCTCAGGCCGCTTCTGACGTGACCTTTCTCGATGCCTTGCCCTTCGGCACGGGCATCCTTCTTGCCGGGCTGATCGGCCTCATTCTCGGCAGCTTCGTCGCGACGCTGGTATTGCGGTGGCCTGCGGGGCGCTCGGTGCTCGGGCGATCGCAGTGCGACGGCTGCGGGCGGGCGCTCGGTGCGCTCGACCTCGTTCCGTTGCTGTCGTCCGTCGCAACGCGCGGACGCTGCCGAATCTGCGACAGGCCGATCGACCCCTTTCACGGGCGCGTCGAGCTGGGCTCGGCGCTGATCGGCATGATCGCGCTTGCGCTCCTGCCGGGGACGGCGGGCTGGCTCTGGGCCTTGTTCGGCTGGCTGCTTTTGCCGCTCGCACTGCTCGATGCGCGCCATTTCTGGTTGCCCGACCGCCTCAATCTGCTGCTCGGGATTGTCGGCCTGCTGATCGCAGGGCCGATGCTCGATACCTCGCTGATCGACCGCTGGGTCGGCGCGGTCGTGTGCGGCCTGACGCTCGCCGCCATCGCCGAATTCTATCGCCGCGTACGCCTGAAGGACGCGATGGGCGGCGGCGATCCGAAGCTCGTCGCGGCGATCGGCGCGTGGCTGGGCTGGCAGGCACTGCCGCTGATGCTGCTGCTGGCGAGCCTTGGTGGCATCATCTGGGCGCTCGCCGCTCAACGAAAAGGGGACCAGCCGCTCGGTGAGCAACGGATCCCCTTCGGTG
>NZ_JAEMQX010000015.1:3178-51930 GCF_016463645.1 Sphingopyxis sp.
GCTGTTGTTCTTGCTGTTGCTCTTGTTTCTGCATTTCGTGGCGGTGCCGCTGTGGCCGCTTATTGCCCGATAACGACGGTTACCGCGCGGCGGTTCCTGGCATAGGCTTCCTCGGTCGAGCCGAGTTCGGCGGGGCGTTCCTTGCCATAGCTGATGACGTTGATGCGGCTCGGGTCGATGCCGAGTGACGCGAGATAGTTTTTCGCGGCGTTAGCGCGGCGCTCGCCGAGCGCGATGTTGTAATCGCGGGTGCCGCGTTCGTCGGCATGGCCTTCGAGCGTTACGCGAACTGCGGGATTGCGCTGCAGCCACTGCGACTGGGTCTGCAGCGTCGCCTGATCCTGCGCGTCGACATTATACTGGTCGTAATCGAAGAAGACGCGGTCGCCCATTGCGCCGACGCTGGCGAGGAAATCTTCCTGCGACCCGGGGACGACGCCGGTTCCGGTTCCGGCGCCCGTATCTGTGCCGGTGCCTTCGGGGGCGGGGGGAAGCGTGTCGGGGGCCTTTTTCGCGCAGGCGCCAACAGCAAGCATGGTGATCGCCGCAATCATTGCGGTGCTTTTTCGTATCGTCATGTCTCTGTCCTCTTGTTGTTGAAAATCATTCGTGCGGCCGATTGGCCTGTTCAGGACGCGATAGTTGAACCCGATCGCGTCCCTTTGGTTCCGGTTTCCTCAGGGGAGCACCGGTCCCCAACTGGGATCCGATCCGTCCTGCGGTGTCGGCAGGCGGCGCATGTTCACGCCGGTCAGGTCGACCTGCCACAGACTGGATTTACCTTCACGACCCGGGGTGGTGCGGAAGAACTGGATGACGCGGCCGTTCGGCGACCAGGTCGGCGCCTCGTCCTGCCAGCTGTTCGTGAGCATCCGCACGCCGCCGCCCGACGGTGTCATCACGCCAATGCGGAATTCGCCGCCGCCCATGCGGGTGAAGGCGATGAGGTCGCCGCGCGGCGACCATTCGGGGGTCGCGGCCCGGCCGCCGCCGAAGCTGATCCGCTGCTGGTTCGATCCGTCGATATTCATCGTATAGACCTGCTGACCGCCCGACCGGTCGCTTTCGAACACGATCTTCCTGCCATCGGGCGAAAAGCTGCCGCCGACGTCGATCCCCGGCGTGTTCGTCAGCCGAACCGGCGTGCCGCCATTTGCCGAGATGCGATAGATGTCGGTGTTGCCGTTCACGGCCATCGAATAGAGGATCTGCGTGCCATCGGGCGACCAGCGTGGTGCAAAGGTGGCGTTCGAGCTTTCGGTCACCAGCTTCTGCGATCCCGACGCGACGTCATAGATGAACACGCGGACGCGGTTGTTCAGATAGGAAACGTAGACGATCTTCTTGTAATCGGGCGAGAAGCGCGGGCTGATCGCAAGCGCCTGACCGTTGGTGATGAAGCGGTGGTTGCCTCCGTCCGAATCCATGATCGCGAGGCGCTTGATGCGGTTCCCTTTCGGGCCGCTCTCGGCGATATAGGCGACGCGGCTGTCGAAGAAGGGCGCCTCACCCGAGAGGCGCGAATAGATGGCATCGGCGCATTTATGCGCGGCGCGGCGCCAGTCGCCGGGCTGAATCTCGAATCCCTTGCGCACCAGTTCGCTGCCGAGCGCAGTGTCGTAAAGATAGCAGCCGACGATCAGGCTGCCGTTCGATCCCGCATCGACAAAGCCGTGGACGACATTCTCGGCGTTGCGCGCCTGCCATTCGGCAAAGCGCGGCGCCTGCACCTCGGCGCGGGTGATTGCACGGACTCCATTGGGTCCGATCGGTTCATAAAGGCCGCTGCGTTCGAGGTCGGCGGCGATGACTTCGGCGATCTGGCGCCCGAGGCTGTCGGTGCGGAGGCCCGCAACGGTCTGTACCGACGCGGTCGCCAGCGGCGGGACGCCGATGACGGTGCGGTCCTGCGACAGCGTGCCCTCGATCGTTTCGCGCGGCTCGGTCGGAGTGACCGCGGGCGGTGTGGGGGCCGTCTGTGCCAGTACCGGTGCCGTGGTCAGCAGCAGGGCGAGCGAAAAGGTGATCGGGCGCAGCATGGAACCTACCTCTTGATGAAATCGAGCGTATAATTCTGCCAGAAGCTGTAATTTTCTTCGGGCAGGTCGAAAGGAGCGGCCAGTTCGACCGCGCGTTTGGCGCACTCCTGGTGGCGCTGGATCTGGAATTTGTTGCTGTCGTTTTCGCCGGTCGTGGTGACCGACGTGAAGCCCGCCAGCGCGCCCGACTGGGTCAGGCGGAATTTGACGACGGTCTTGAGCTGGTCGACGTCGACTCCCGAGATGCGGCAGCCGTTCCAGCGCGGCGCAACCGCCGACTTGATGCTGACGTCGATCGAACGCCGGACCTCGGCTGCGGTTGCCGCAGCAGGCGCACCTTTGCTCGACGGCGATTTGGGCTGCGACTTCGACAGGCCTTCGGCGATGCCGTCGAGCCGACCGGTCGGGCGCGCGGGGCGATTCTTTGCCGGGGGCGCTTTCGGGGCGGCCTTGGGCTGGGCCTTTTGCGCGGCGGGCTGCTGCTTCGGCGGTGCCGCCTTGGGTTTCGCGACCTGTTTGGGCGTGGGGGCAGGCGTCGGGCGCACGACCGGTTCGGGCAGCGGCGGCGCGGGCACCGGTTCGGGCGCCGCGATGTCGGTCATATCCTCTTCGCCGAGCCGCGCGGCGGGGGGCGTTTCGCTGATCACCGGAGCGGTCGACCGCACCGCGGTTTCGGCAATCAGGTCGACTTCCATCGGCGGATTGTCGAAACGCCGGTCGCCGGCGGTCCACTGGACCGAAAGCAGGCCGATGATCACGACATGCGCCGCCACCGCGATGGCGAAGCCGCGTCCTTCATTCCCCCCAACTGCCCGTGTTTCGGCCATCGTCTTAACCTAGGGTTGGGTTTCTGAACCGTCGGTGACCGTGGCGGGAGCGGCGTCGGTCGCGCCTTCCGAGCCCGTCGTCACTAGCGAAATGCGCGTCAGGCCCGCGCGGTTGAGTTCGCCCATCACGCGCATCACACGGCCATAGTCGAGCCCCTTGTCGGCGCGCAGCATGATCTGGCGCGGCTTGTCGAGGCCCTCGTTTGCGCGCGCAATCGCGTCGAGACGCGCCGGAAGTTCGGCCTCCGGCACCACTTCTTCGCCGATATAGAGCGTGTCGTCGCCATTGATCGACAACTGCACCGGCTCCTGATCCTCGGTCTCGACCGGTTTGGCGCGGCTTTCGGGCAGGTCGATCGGAACGGCGGAGGCGAGGAGCGGCGCAGTGATCATGAAGATGATCAGCAGCACGAGCATCACGTCGACGAGCGGGGTGACGTTGATCTCGGCCATCGGCGCGCGGCGATCGCCGCGGCCGCGCCGTCCGCCCATGCCGCCGGAGGGTCCGCTCATCGCCATCAGGCTTCGACCTCGAGTTCGCGGCTGAACGTTGCGTGCAACCCGTCGGCGAAGCGGCCGAGGCGCGATTCGAGGCGGTTCAGGCGCTGCGAGAAGGCGTTATAGGCGATGACAGCGGGGATGGCGGCGAACAGGCCGATCGCGGTCGCGAACAAGGCTTCGGCAATGCCGGGAGCGACGACGGCTAGGCTGCTGTTATTCTCGGCCGCAATCGCTGTGAAGCTGCGCATGATGCCCCACACGGTCCCGAACAGGCCGACGAAAGGCGCGACCGCGCCGATCGTCGCGAGCGTCCCGATCTTTTCGGCGAGCCGGTCGACTTCGCCGGCCACCGCCGAATTCATCGCGATGCCGAGGCGCTCGCGCGTACCCTCGCGGTCGACATTCTTGCCCTTGGTCGAACGGCGCCATTCGCCGATCCCTGCCGCAAGTACCTTTGCGCTCGGCAGGTCCTCGCCGCTATTCTTGTCATAGAATTTGTCGATATCCTCGGCGCGCCAGAAATCGCGCTCGAACCGTTCCGACGCGCCCATCAGCTTGCCGACTCCGCGGCCGTGAGTGAAGATCACCGCCCAGACATAGATCGACGCAAGCAGGAGCCCGATCATCACCGCTTTCACGATGATATCGGCCTGCAGGAACAGCGCGACCGGGGACAGGGTCGCCGCGTCGGCGGCCAGCGAGATATTGTCTAGCAAGGGAAAGTCTCTCCGTTCATGATGGCGGTAAATCGGTCGGCCCACCCCGCGGGCTGGCGGCGCGGCCGGCCCTCGGGCGACAGGAAGGCAGCGGTCACTTGCCCGTCCGTCAATGTCTCGCCGCTTAACGTGTCAGTTCCGCGAAGGATGCGCTGCGCGATGATCACGCTTGCGCCGCGCACCGCCTCGACCGTGCTGACGACGAGCAGATCGTCGTCGAGCTTCGCCGGGCTGCGGTATTTGATGGCGAGGTCGGTTACCGCCCAAGCGCCTTCGCCCGCTTCCATCGCGGCGCGCTGGTCGATGCCGGCAAGGCGCAGCATGTCCGACCGCGCGCGTTCCATATAGCGCAGGTAATTGGCGTGATAGACGATGCCCGAAAGGTCGGTGTCCTCGAAATAGACGCGCGCCCGGAACTGATGCTCGGCCCCGACGAAGGCGCCGGGAAGTAAGGGGGGCGGGGCGGTTACCATTGTCCCGATCGATAGCCTCGCAACGACTCGTCGCAAACCCCTCTTGAACGGTTCGTCGCAGATCGGAGCCGTTTGGTGGAATGAAAGTCGCAGAAAACCGCCTATTTTGCTTGGTCGAAAAGTCCGTCCTGCGATCCCGCCGGCGGATTGAGCCCGAGATGCTTCCACGCGCTCGCGTTGAGCATCCGCCCGCGCGCGGTGCGCGCGATCAGACCGGCCTGCAGCAGATAGGGTTCGATCACATCCTCGATAGTGTCGCGCGGCTCGCTGAGGCCGGCCGCGAGCGTCTCGACCCCCACGGGGCCGCCACGATAGATATCGGCGATCATCGTCAGATAGCGGCGATCCATTGCGTCGAGCCCGAGCGCATCGACTTCGAGTCGGTTGAGCGCTGCGTCGGCGGCTTTCGCATCGACCACCGCATGACCTGCGACGGTCGCGAAGTCGCGCACGCGGCGTAGCAGCCGCCCGGCGATGCGCGGCGTCCCGCGCGAACGCCTCGCGATTTCGAGGGCCCCGTCGGATGCGATCGGCAATGCGAGCAGCCGCGCCGCGCGCGAAATCACCTGTTCGAGTTCGTCATGCGAATAGAAATTGAGCCGCACCGGAATGCCGAACCGGTCGCGCAGCGGCGTCGTCAGCAAGCCTTGTCTGGTCGTCGCGCCGACCAGCGTGAATTTGGGCAGGTCGATCCGCACCGAGCGCGCCGAAGGCCCCTCGCCGATCATGATATCGAGCGCGCGGTCCTCCATCGCGGGGTAGAGGATTTCCTCAACTGCCGGCGACAGGCGGTGGATTTCGTCGATGAACAGCACATCGCCGTCTTCCAGATTGGTGAGCAGCGCGGCGAGATCACCCGCCTTCGCGATCACCGGCCCGCTGGTCGAGCGAAAACCGACGCCAAGCTCCTTGGCGACGATCTGCGCCAGCGTTGTCTTGCCCAGCCCTGGCGGGCCATAGAAGAGCACGTGGTCGAGTGCATCGGAACGGGTCTTTGCCGCCTCGATGAAGATCCGCAAATTCTCGCGCGCCGCCGCCTGCCCGACGAACTCGGCAAGCGACTTCGGCCGCAACGCAGCGTCGGCATCCTCGGGGGTGCGGATGGGGGTGGTGAGGGCCGGCTCAGTCATAATGCTCTATTGTCTCGCCGATAATCGAAACCCAAGGCTCCTTGCGCTCCTCATAAACCGAATAGTCGGGCACGAAATCGTGGCCGGGTTCGAAATTTCCAAGCGGTATCGCATAGGCTTCATGATAGGGCCGCGCCCGATACCAGACGCCCGAACCGCAGGTTTCGCAAAAGAAGAAGTCGGCGGTGTTCCCGCTGTCGCCGGTATATTGCCACATTCTCGCTTTCGCCTCGCCCTCGATGCGGACCTGCTCGGCCGGGAAGCGGACCTGCGCCGCGAAGGCGCTGCCGCTACGCGCCTTGCACTCGCGGCAGTGGCAGACCGACACGCGGATCGGCTCGCCGGTGCAGGCGATACGGATATGGCCGCAGCGGCACGCGGCATGGCGGACGGTTTCGGTCATGTCTTCTTGTCTGCGAGCCGCTTTTCGACCGTCTGCCAAAGCGCCGCGACCGCCGTGACCGGTGTGCTCTTGCGTCCCGCGATCGCCCCGATCGGCGCGCGCGCCTCGGTCATGCGTTCATAGAGGCTTGCCATCGGAACAACCGGCCAGTCGGGTGCGGCGGCGAGCGCGGCACGATGCAGCGCGCGGCGGCGGTCGACCATCGAAAAGACCGGGAGGAGCGGTACGCGGAGTGTCTTCTTTCCGCCCATATGATCGGTGATCGCGTCGAGGGCGCGCTGGGCGAGCGGCGAGGGGATGACGGGCACGATCACCAGATCGGCGGCGCGCAAAATCTGGTCGGACGTGTCGTTGAGGCCGGGCGGGCAATCTATCAGGATCCGGTCATATTCGCGGGCAAGGCCGCCGACGATCTTCGCGAGCCGCTTTTTCTTGTCGAGTTCGTGAAATTCGACGTCGAGGCCGTGGAGCGACGCATCGGCCGGGAGCAGGATCAGGCGATCGGTCGCGGTCGGCACGACGAGCTTTTCGGGCGCGAGATCGCGGCGGATAGCGGCCTGCGCCTTCTTGCCCGCCGTGTCGTGACCAAGAATATAGGTCGCGGCCGCCTGGCCATCGAGATCCCAGAGGAGCACGCGGCGGCTCGACAGCGTGGCGGCTGCCCAAGCGAGATTGACTGCGAGCGTCGTCTTTCCGACCCCGCCCTTGAGGTTGTAGACCGCGATCGTCTTGCCGGTCATTTCGCCGCCTTCTTGAGGGCGATACGGACGAGCGCGTCGAGACTGGCGCCCGGACCCAGCTCCTCGCTCGCCGCCGTCACCGCGGTACTCGCTTCGGCCGGCTTGAAGCCAAGGCCGGTGAGCGCGGCGAGCGCATCGCCGAGCGGGCCGGACGTGGCGGCGAGCGCCGGGCCGCTTCCCGCAATTCCACCGAGCGCGCCGGCCTTGTCCTTCAATTCGTGCGTGATTCGCTGTGCGAGCTTCGGCCCGACGCCGTTGGCGCGCGCGATCATCGCGCTGTCGCCGCTGGCGAGCGCGCGCTGCAGGTCGCCGATCTCGAGCGCCGACAGAATTGCGAGCGCGACCTTCGCGCCGACGCCCTGGACGCTGGTGAGCAAGCGAAACCAGTCGCGCTCCTCGGCCTTGGCAAAGCCGAGCAGGCGCAGGAAATCCTCGCCGACAAGCATTTCGGTATGGATGGTGACGTCACCGCCGACCGGACCGAGGGCGTCCAATGTCCGCGCCGATGCCTCGACCAGATAGCCAACGCCGCCGACGTCGATCACCGCATGGCCTGCGCCGCTCGAATCCAGCCGCCCTGTCAGTTTCGCGATCATGCCTCGTGCCTAACGCGAGGAGAACGAAAAGGGAATCAATTTCCGGTTTCATCACCAATTCATCCCGTTTCGCCATGCCGGATCAAGTCCGGGATGAACGATGTCAGTGTCGCGGGCGGTGGTTGGCATGACAGATCGCCACCGCGAGCGCGTCGGCGGCATCGGCTCCTGCGACCTTCGCGCCGGGGAGAAGCACGCGCAGCATCGCTTGCACCTGTTCCTTCGCCGCGCCGCCGGTGCCGACGATCGCCTTCTTGACGAGGCGCGGGGCATATTCGGTGACCGCGAGTCCACCGCGCGCGCAGCCGAGCAGCACGACGCCGCGCGCGTGCGCAAGCTTCAGCGTCGACTGCGGATTATCGTTGACGAACACTTCCTCGACTGCGGCGCACGCTGGTGCATGATCTGCGATCACTGCGCCAAGCACGGTGTCGATATACGCTAGCCGGTCTGGCAGGGGTGCCTTTGCGTCGGTCTTCACCTGCCCGTTGGCGATATGGCTGATGCGGCTGCCCTCGACGCGGATGATGCCCCAGCCGGTGCAGCTGAGCGAGGGATCGAGACCGAGGATGATCAGCCGAGCTTCTCCATCACCGCGTCGGGGATCTCATAATTTCCCCAAACGGTCTGGACATCGTCGTCGTCGTCGAGCGTGTCGATCAGCTTGAAAAGGGTCTGCGCGACCGCCTCGTCGGCGACTTCGCTCTTCAGCGTCGGGCGCCAGGCGAGCTTCACGCCTTCGGCTTCGCCGAGCTTGGCCTCGAGCGCCTTTGCCACTTCGTGCAGGCTGTCGACGCTGGTCCAGATGTCGTGGCCGTCCTCCGACGATTCGACATCGTCGGCGCCGGCGTCGAGCGCGGCTTCGAATACTGTGTCGGCGTCGCCCGCCTTGGCGGCGTAGCTGATCATGCCGAGGCGATCGAAGCCGTGGCTGACGCTGCCCGAGGTGCCGAGATTGCCGCCATTCTTGCTGAACGCGGTGCGGACGTTGGTCGCGGTGCGGTTGCGGTTATCGGTCAGTGCCTCGACGATCAGCGACACACCGCCGGGGCCATAGCCTTCATAGCGGATTTCCTCGTAATTCTCGCCGTCGCCGCCTGCGGCCTTGTCGATTGCGCGCTGGATATTGTCCTTCGGCATCGACTGCGCCTTGGCGGCGTTGATCGCGGCGCGCAGGCGTGCATTCGCGTCGGGATCGGGCAGGCCCATCTTCGCCGCGACGGTGATTTCGCGGCTGAGCTTCGAAAAGAGGCTGCTGCGCTTTTTATCCTGTGCACCCTTGCGGTGCATGATGTTCTTGAATTTACTATGGCCGGCCACGGCCTACCTCCATCCAAACGGGAAATGTGCCGTCGCCCCTAGCGCGGAGCGCGGTTTCAGACAACCACGGCGGTTCCCGATGCACTGACCATCAGCATCGAACCATTCTGGCCGAGCACTTCATAGTCAAGGTCGACGCCGATCACCGCATTGCCGCCGAGGCGTGCGGCCTCGGCCTCCATCTCGGCGATCGCCTCCTTGCGCGCGCGGGCAAGGACGTCCTCATATTTGCCCGAGCGACCGCCGACGATATCGGTGATGCTGGCGAACAGGTCGCGAAACAGATTGGCGCCGACGATCACCTCGCCGGTGACAATGCCCAGATATTCGCGGACCGGATGGCCTTCGACATTATTGGTCGTGGTGCTGAACATCGTCATTCTCCTGCCGGTTGGTTCGGGTGCGTCAGTCGATTCCAAGCGCCGATTTATAGACGTCGAGGATCGCTTCCATTTCCTTGCGGTCGTGCGGCGGCAGCTTACGCAGGCGCACGATCTGCCGCATGATCTTCGGGTCGTAACCCTGCGACTTCGATTCATTATAGGTGTCGCGGATATCGTCGGCGATGCCCTTCTTCTCTTCTTCCAGACGCTCGATGCGTTCGATGAAAAGACGCAGCTGTTCGTCGGACACGGTGGCTTCGCTCATTTTGTACTCCGCTCAGATTGGATGATTGCTGGCGAGAATCGCCTTGGGCGCGTCCCTAGCGGGGTCAGGGATTCTTCGCCATGCTTTCTTCCATTAGCGAAAGCTGTTCGGGAGTTGCGGCGACGTGATAGCGTGATTTCCACTCGGCGGTCGGCATGCCGTGGACGATTGCGCGGCCGGCCTCCTTGTCCATATTCCCGGCCTCCGCGATCCAGTCGCCGAGGCAGTTTCGACAAAAGCCAGCGAGTCCCATCAGGTCGATGTTCGCGGCGTCGCTGCGATACTGCAGCAGGCGGACGAGGCGGCGGAAGGCCGCTGCGGCGACGGCATCGTCGAGGATATCGAGGGCATCATCGCCCGTCGTCTGATCGTCGCTGCAGGACATGGTTCCTCCGTTCGGTGATTGAATAGCTATACGGTTGTTGCCTAGACAGCAGCAAGACGGCATTGCCCTAACGTCCCCCAATCATCGGAGCATTTGTGGTTCAGAGCTTTACCCCCCGTCAGCGCAAGGTCCGTATCCTCGCGACCCTTGGCCCTGCCAGCGCCAATGCGGAGATGATCGCCGAACTGCACCGCGCAGGCGCCGACGCATTTCGCGTCAATATGAGCCATGGCGACCACGCCGGCCACGCGAAGGTGATCGCCGCGATCCGAGCGCTGGAAAAGGAAACCGGCCGTCCGACGACGATCCTCGTCGACCTGCAGGGACCGAAGCTCCGCGTGGGGACCTTCAAGGACGGCCCGGCCGAGTTGATGAAGGGCAAGCCCTTCGTCCTCGACGCCGACAAGGCGCCGGGAGACGCGAACCGCGTTCACCTGCCACACCCCGAACTCTTTGCCGCGCTCGAACCCGACACGCGGCTGCTCGTCGACGACGGCAAACTGGTGTTGCGCGTGAAGAGCGTCACGCCCCAGCGTATCGAGACGATAGTCGAGGTCGGCGGCAGGATTTCGGACCGCAAGGGCGTCAACGTGCCCGATGTCGTCGTGCCGCTCGCCGCGCTGACCGAAAAGGACCGCAAGGACCTCGCCTTCGCGCTTGAGCAGCATGTCGACTGGATCGCCCTGTCGTTCGTGCAGCGCCCCGAGGACGTCGCCGAGGCGCGGCGGCTGATCGGTGGCAAGGCGGCGCTGCTCGTCAAGTTCGAGAAGCCGTCGGGCGTGCAGCGGATCGAGGAAATCCTGGAGCTCGCCGATGCGGCGATGGTCGCGCGCGGCGACCTTGGTGTCGAATTGCCGCCCGAGGCGGTGCCGCCGCTGCAGAAAAAGATCGTCGCGACCGCGCGCCGGATGGGCAAGCCCGTCGTCGTGGCGACGCAGATGCTCGAATCGATGATCGTCTCGCCGTCGCCGACGCGCGCGGAAGTTAGCGATGTTGCCACGGCGGTGTACGACGGGGCGGACGCGATCATGCTGTCGGCCGAGACCGCGGCGGGCGCATGGCCGGTGGAAGCTGTCACGATGATGGATTCGATCGCGCGTTCGGTCGAAAGCGACCCCGATTATTACCGCCGCCTCCATTTCACCGAGACTGCGCCCGACGCGACGACGGCCGACGCACTCGCCGAGGCCGCGGGCAGCATCATCACGACGATCGCCGCCGACGCGATCATCTGCTTTACCGCGTCGGGCTCGACCGCGCGCCGCGTCGCGCGCGAACGTCCGGGCGCCCCGCTCCTCGTTCTGACGCCGAAGCGCGAGGCGGCGCGGCGCATGGGACTGCTGTGGGGGGCGCATGCCGTGCCGACCAAGGACATCGGCAGCTTCGAGGAGATGATCGCCAAGGGCAAGCGCATGGCGCTGCGCCACGGCATCTGCAAGGCGGGCGCGAAGCTCGTCATGATGGCGGGGGTTCCGTTCGGCACGCCGGGGTCGACCAACGTCCTCCACGTCGCGACGCTGACCGGCGACGAGCTGCGCGGATACAGCTGAGCTTTCATTCGCGCTTCGTCCGGCATCCGGCCTTCGCCGGGATGGCGGCCAATAGCGGCGAATCCCGATTTCTGATTCAGTCCGGCACAAAAGTTACCGGGCGATTCACAAAATTTTCCCGTTGATTCAGAACGGGACGGACTAAAATGGTAAATGCGCTTTGCACCATTGACGCTGCGCGGCATAGTTGGTGCAAGTAGCGCGTCGGACCCGCGTCGGGGGGCTCCGCATCGCCATTTCGGAGGTCCATTCCGCGTGTCCGCACCGTTCCGTTTTCCGCGCTTTTTCGTGACGAGCCCGGCGCCTTGCCCCTATCTCGCGGGCAAGACCGAACGCAAGGTGTTCACCGAGCTCAGCGGCAACAATGCGAGCGAGCTCAACGACGCGCTGGGCCGCATCGGGTTCCGCCGCAGCCAGTCGGTCGCCTATCGCCCGAGCTGCGCCGATTGTTCGGCCTGCGTGTCGGTCCGCGTCTGCGCCGCCGAATTCGCGCCGAGCAGTTCGCAGAAACGCAACCTGCGCCGCAACGGCGACCTCGTCGCCACCGCCTGCAAGCCCTGGGCGACCGAGGAGCAATATTCGCTGCTGCGTTCGTACCTCGCCTCGCGCCACCCCGATGGCGGCATGGCGGACATGGACGAGCAGGATTTCGCCGACATGGTCGAACAGACCCCGGTCGACAGCTATATGATCGAATATCGCGAGCCGATGGCCGATGGCAGCAAGGGCCGCCTCGTCGGATGTTGCCTGACCGACCGGCAGGGCGACGGGCTGTCGATGATCTACAGCTTCTTCGATGCGCACCATCCCATGCGCGAGGGGCTTGGCACCTATATCATCGCCGACCATGTCCAGCGCGCGGCGCGCGCGGGGCTGCCCTATGTCTATCTCGGCTACTGGATCGAGGGGTCGGCGCGCATGGCGTACAAGGCACGCTTCCGTCCGCTCGAAAAGCTCGGCCCCGACGGCTGGTCGCGCTTCGAACCGACCCAGTCCGAACGCATCGCGACGATGTTCGAGCTGGCCTGAGGCCGCAAAGCTCGACCCCCGTTGACGCCGGACCTGCAACAGGCCATTGAATGCGAAGGGAAATTCGGGGCGGGGAACAGAGGAGATGGCTTTGTTCCGATATCCAGACGCCGTGAAATTCCTGCTTCCCGCTCTCGCTGCCGGCTTCGCTCTTGCCGCCGCGCCAGCGGCCGCGCAGCCGCGACAGGGCACCGGAACGCGAGAGGGGGCATCGGTCAACGGTGTCGATCAGGCGAACGAGATCGACTGTCAGGGGCGTCCCGCGGAAGTGTCGGGTTCGGGCAACCGCATCAACTTCGTCGGCGACTGCCCCAGCCTGACGGTCAATGGCGTCGACAACCAGATCGGTATCCTCCTGCCGCCCGGCGCCGACCTTCGCGTTTCGGGCGTGGACAATGTCGTGACCTGGCAGGTCCGCGGGAAAGGCAAGCCGCGGATTTCGGTTCAGGGCGTCGACAATCAGGTGCGCCCTTCGCGTTAGCCAAAGGCGCGCTGACCCGCGCAAATCCGCCTAGTTGCGAACGTCTCGCAACGGCCGATTTCTCGCCTCCACCGGTTGACCTTGGCTCGCTTTCAAGGGCATAGCTTCGCGTTCAGGACATAAGTCCGGGTCGCATCCGTTATGAAATCGCCGGGGGGCTGGCGAGAGGGGGAAGGGTGCCCGTGCACGCGTTTGCCAGCATCTTGATAGCGGATGGCCGTTCGGGCCATGAAGGCGCGCCTGCATGAGCGAGCCGGTCAAGGTCGCGATCATCGGTTCGGGGCCCGCAGGCCTCAGCGCGGCGTCGCGCGCGGGACAGCTTGGTCTCAGCCATGTCCTGCTCGAAAAGACCGACCATCTGTCCGACACGATCTTCAAATATCAGAAGGGCAAGCGCGTCCTCGCGACGCCCGAGCGGCTGGACCTGCGCTCCGACTGTCGTTTCGCCGAGGGAGCGCGCGAATATATCCTCGGCAACTGGGACGAGGACGCCGCGAACAACAAGGTGCATGTCGCGTATCACGCCGACGTCGTCGAGGTGACCGGCGCGAAGGGCGCGTTCGCGATCAAGACAGGCAAGGGCGACGTCTTTCACGCCGAGAATATCGTGCTGGCGATCGGGACGCAGGGCAATCCGAACCGGATGCGCTGCGAGGGCGCCGACCTGCCGCACATCATCTATCAGGTCGACGATCCCGAGGATTTCAAGGACAGGCACATCACCGTCGTCGGGTCGGGCGATGCGGGGATCGAAAATGCGCTCGGCGTCGCCGAGGAGGCGCTGGAAAACACCGTCACCATCCTCAACCGCTCGAAGGATTTCGCGCGCGCCAAGGCCAAGAATGTCTCCGACATGATGGAGGCGGGCGAGAACGGCCTGATGAGCATCCGGACCGAGACGCAGCCGAAAAAGGTCGAAACCGGCTGGCTGACGCTGGAAACGCCCGACGGCGACGAGAGGATCCCGTGCGACGTCATCGTCGCACGGCTGGGTTCGGTCGCGCCGCGCGGTTTCGTCGAATCGATGGGGATCGAGTTTACGGGGCCGGACCGCGAAGCCTTTCCCAAGCTGTCGCCGACCTTTGAATCGACCGTTCCCGGCATCTTCGTGATCGGCGCGCTCGCGGGCTATCCGCTGATCAAGCATTGCATGAACCAGGGCTATGACGTCGTCGAGTTCATCAACGGCAACACCGGCCTGACGCCCGCCGACGAAAAGGATCTCGCGGCGATCTTCGCCGGGCTGCCGCAGAAGAAATCGGTGAGCGAGTGGCTCGAGTATCTGCGCACGCGCGTCAGCATCTTTGCCGACGTCTCGCCGCTGCAGATGCGTGAATTCATGCTCGATTCGAAGGTCGTCTTTTACCGGAAGGGCGAAGTCGTGTTCGAGAAGGGCGAGCCCGGATCGTCGCTGTTCGCCATCGCCGACGGTTTCGCCGAGGTCGAGGTCAGCCCCGATTTCACCGTGCCGATCGAACAGGGGTCGATCTTTGGCGAGGTCGGCCTGATTTCAGGCCGCAAACGCGGCGCGACGATCCGTGCCGGTGCCGACGGAATTTTCGTCGAGGTGTCGCGCACCGCCGCGCTCAAGCTGATGGCGTCGGTTCCCGGCGCGAAACGCGCGATCAACCGCATCTCGCTCGAACGTCAGCTGCTCCAGATCTTCAAGGGCGGGCTGACGGTCGAGGATCTCGGTCCCGTCGTCGACACCGCGGAGGTCGAGCGTGTGCCCGCGGGCAAGGTCGTGCTGACCGAGGGCGAGCAGGGCGACGATGTCTATGTCATCCGGTCGGGATCGATGGTCGTCGAGAAGGATATCGGCGGCAAGCCGATCTTCCTCCGCTATCTGCCCGCCGGCAGCTTCTTCGGCGAAATGGGCGTGCTCAGCGGACAGCCGCGCAACGCCACGGTGAAGGCGGCGGTGGGCAGCGAGGTCATCAAGCTGACCGGCGAAAGCTTCCGCAAGATGCTCGCCGCACGGCCGCAGGTGCGCGAGGCGACCGAGGCGGCGGTTGCCGAACGCGCGCAGATGAACAGCTTCATCGAATCGCGCAAGGCGACCTATTCGAGCGCGGTCGACCTCTATTCGGACACCGCGAGCTTCATCATGAAGGAAGGGCTCGGCGAGGCGACCGACGCGCTGCTGATCGACGAGAATCTGTGCGTCGGTTGCGACAATTGCGAGAAGGCGTGCGCCGACAGCCATGAAGGCCTGTCGCGGCTCGACCGCGAGGCCGGCAAGACCTTCGCGCACCTCCATGTGCCGACGAGCTGCCGCCACTGCGAGCATCCGCACTGCATGGCCGACTGTCCGCCGAACGTGATCCATCGCGGACCCGACGGCGAGGTGTTCATGGAGCCGGGGTGCATCGGTTGCGGCAATTGCATGCGCAACTGCCCCTATGGCGTGATCCGCATGGAGGCGGCGCCGCCGCAGAAGCCGAGCCTGCTGCGCTGGCTGCTTACCGGTTTCGGTCCGGGGCCGGGCGAACCATCGCCCAAATGGACCAAGAAGCAACTGGGCGACAAGAAGCCCAAGAAGATCGCGGTCAAATGCGACATGTGCAAGGGCATTTCGGGCGGTCCGGCATGCGTGCGCGCCTGCCCGACCGGCGCCGCGATCCGCGTGTCGCCCGAGGAATTCCTGTCGATCGCGCGGCTCGACGAGGACACCGACTGATGGCTTCGCTCTTTCAGCGCCGCCGGAACAAGGCAACGCAGGTCGAGCGCGTCCGCGAACGGCGGCACGAGGGGTTCCTGCGCTATGCGGGGTTCCGCTGGGCGAAGATTTCGGGCGGGCTCTGCCTGCTCGTCATCATCTCCTATGCGCTGATCGACGTGACGCCGCGGCACAATGGCGGCAGCTGGTACGGCTATACGCTCGGCACGATCGGCGCGGCGCTGATCCTGTGGCTCACCGCACTCGGCTATCGCAAACGCAAGATGACGAGCGATCACTGGTCGCTGAAGGCTTGGACCTCGGCGCATGTCTACCTCGGCCTCGGCCTGATCGTCGTCGGTACGTGGCACACGGGGTTCCAGCTCGGCTGGAACGTCCACACGCTCGCCTGGGCGCTGATGATGCTGGTGATCCTCTCGGGCCTCTATGGCGTCATCGTCTATGCGACGCTGCCGCAGGCGCTGTCGAACAATCGCGAGCAGATGACGCAGATGCAGATGCTCGAGGCGATCCGCGCCTTCGATCGCCAGCTTCATACCGCCGCGCAGCCGCTGACGCCCGAGGACACGGCGCCGGTACTCGCGGCGCTCGACGAGGATCCGTTCGCGGGCGGGGTGGTTGCGCGGCTGAGCGGGCGCTATCCCGATTGCGCGACCGCGGCGGCACTGCGTACGCTCACCCTGTCGCGGAGCAGCGATAGCGAGGCGCGCGAGAAGGTCGTCGGCCTGCTCAGGCAGAAAGAGGCGGCGCTCGCGCGACTGCGCCAGCATCTGCGTATCCGGGGCCTGCTCGAAATCTGGCTCTATGTGCATGTACCGCTGACCTTTGCGCTGATCGCGGCGCTGTCGGCGCACATCATCAGCGTTTTCTTCTACTGGTGAGGCGGGGACGATGAGCTTCATCCTGCGTCGCATCTCGACGACCAAGACGGGCAAGCAGATCATTCGCGATGCGGCGCTGCCGGGCGACTCGATCACGCTCGGCCGCGATGCCGGCAACACCATCCATGTCGCCGATCTGGCGGTGAACCCGCATCATGCGACGATCAGCAGCGCCGACGGGCGTATGGTGCGCGTCGTGGCGCAGGAGGGGCTGGGCTTCGACCTTAACGGGCGCAGCGAGACCGTCGCCGATATCGACAGCGCTGCGGGCGGCGAGCTGCGTTTCGGCGGGCACCGGCTGACGATCGCGCGCGAGGATGAGAAGATCATCCTGCTCGTCGAGCGGATCGACGAGCTGTCGCAATCGTCAAAGGACGTCGACGAAGCCAAGGCCTTTTCGCTGCAAGGCGTCATGCCTGGAAAGCGCATGGGCGCTTGGCTGTTCGGCGTGCTGATGCTGCTCGCATTCCTGATCGGGCCGATCTGGGCATGGTACAGCTATAAAAATGTGAACGAGCGTCCCGACGGCTATCATGCCGACAGCGCGTGGCTGTCAGGGCCGTTGTCGAGTGCGCACGCGAGCCTGAAGAACGACTGCCAGTCATGCCATGTCGAGCCATTCGTCGCGGTGACCGACAAGGCGTGCGTGGGCTGTCACACGGGCGAGCACAAGGCGATGAGCATGGCGCACGCGAATGCGCCGACCGCGATGCTGCTCGCCGCGCGCCATCCGCCGGGAGTGGGTGAGCGGATTCTCGACGGGTTCGCCAAGACCTTCAACAAGCCGCAGGGCCGCTGTGTCGAGTGCCATACCGAACATGAGGGCGCGGGGCCGATGGCGGCGACGCCGCAGAAATTCTGCGCCGATTGCCACGACGGCATGTCGGCGCGGCTGAAGGCGGCCGGGCATCCGACGACGCTGGCCGATGCCGCCGATTTCGGAACGAGTCATCCCGAGTTTCGCCCGCTTGTCCGGCCGGGACCGGGCGGCAAGCCGGTGCGCACGACGCTGGCCAAGGGCACCGTCGACTATAATGGCCTCAAATTCCCGCACGACATGCATTTGCTTGCCGACGGCGGGGTGGCGCGCATGGCGGCGAGTTTCCGCGGGCGCTTTGATTTCGGCAAGAAACTCGAGTGCGCGAACTGTCACCGCGTCGAGGCCGACGGGGTGCGCGTGAAGCCGGTCGAGATGGAGCGCGACTGCGCGATGTGCCACAGCCTCGCCTTCGAGACGGTCGGCGGGGTGACGCGGACCTTGCGCCATGGCGAGCCCGATCAGGTCGTTGCGGACCTCACCGCCTATTATCGTTCGGCACCGCCCGCGCGGCCGCTCCAGCTCGGCGGGATGCAGCGGCGGCGGCCGGGAGCCTATGCCGAGGGACAGGTCTACAACATCTATTTCAACGAGGTTGCGGTCCGGCCGAGCCGCGCGCAGGATGCGGTGCGCGCGGTCTTCTCGAAGGGCGGGGCGTGTTACGACTGCCACACCATCTTCGCACCGCAGGCGGGGAGCGGCTGGCGCGTCGCGGCGGTGAGCCAGACGCCGCGCTACCTGCAAAAGGGCTGGTTCGATCATGATGCGCACAAGGAGACGGCCTGTGCCGACTGCCACACCGCCGCACCCGCATCCAAGGCGTCGACCGACCTGCTCGTCCCGGGCCTGCGCCAATGCCGCGACTGCCACGTCGGCGAGAATGGCGCGCGGGTGGTGAAGGTGGAAACCGCCACCGAATCGCCGTGCGCGATGTGCCACGAATATCATTCCGACGGCGGCAAGCCGTGGATGCCGCCGCGCCAGCGCAGGAAAAACACCGCTGCAATCACAAATAAACCCTTGGGTGGTACCTATAGTGTGAGCATGATCACAGGAACCGGGGGGCGGGGCCTTTACGAAGTGACATGGCGCACACCTTCCTTGCGCGCGGCAGGGCAGGGCGGATAGGTTTTGGGTCGCCGGACCAGACCGGCGGGAGCAGGGGGCGGATATGCTGATCGCGCAGATCACCGATATCCATATCGGGTTCGATCCGGACAATCCGGCCGAATATAACCGCAAGCGCCTCGACGAGGTGCTCGACGTGCTGATCGAGGGGCCGAACCGCCCCGACCTGTTGCTCGCGACGGGCGACCTGACCGACCGCGGCGACGACGACAGCTATCGCCGCCTCGCGACCGCCTTCTCGCGCTGCCCCTTTCCGGTGTGGCCGAGCGTCGGCAATCATGATTTGCGCGACGCGTTCCACGCGCGCTTTCCGGGTTTCGACGACGGCAACGGCTTTGTCCAATATGCGATCGACCTGCCCGAACTGCGGCTGGTGACGATCGATACGCTGGAAGAGGGCCGCCACGGCGGCGCCTTTTGCGCGGCGCGCGCGGCCTGGCTCGATGCCGAACTGGCGAAGGATACGACCAAGCCGACCTATATCGTGATGCATCACCCGCCGGTCGAAAGCGGGATCGAGTGGATGAACACCGACCCCGACGAACCGTGGGTCGCGGTCTTTACCGACGTCGTGCGCAGGCACCCGCAGGTGCGCGGGCTGATCTGCGGACATCTCCACCGTTCGGTGACGGTGGCGTGGGAGGGACGCACCGTCGCGATCTGCTCGTCGACCGCGCCGCAGGTGTCGCTCGACCTCCGCCCGATCGACGAGAACAAGCCCGACGACCGTCCGATGATCGTCGCCGAGGACCCCGCTTATGCGCTCCACCGCTGGAACGGGCGCGAGCTCGTCAGCTTCTACGACCATGCGGGCGCGCACACGATGCTCGCCAAATATGACGAACGGCTCCAGCCTTTGGTGCGCGAGTTGAAAGCCGAGCGGCCCGGTCAGTAACCGAGCGACAGGTCGACGCGCGGCTCGACGGGCTCGCCCTTTTTCCAGCGACCCAGATTCTCGAGGAAACGTTGCGCCGAGCGGACGAACATCTTGTCCTGTGCGCGGCCCGACAGGTGCATCGTGATATGCGCATTGTCGAGGCTCCACAGCGGGTCGTCAGCGGGGAGCGGCTCGGGCGTCGTGACGTCGAGGAAGGCCGAGGCGATCTGCCGGCCGTCGAGCGCGGCGACGAGCGCATCCTGATCGACGACGCTGCCGCGCGCGATGTTGATCAGCGTCGCGGTGGGCTTCATCGCCGCGAGTTCGGACGCGCCGATCATGCCGTCGGTTTCGGGCGTCGCCGGGACCGCGAGGATCACCCAGTCGAAATCGCTTAAGCTTGCGCGCCACTGGTCCGGGGTCAGCGTGTTCGGCCCGGGTGAGCGACGCACGACGGTGACGTCGACGGCGAAGGCCTTCAGCCGCTCCTCGATCAGCTTGCCGATCGCACCATAGCCGAGGAGCAACGCCTTCGACCCGAACAGTTCGACCTTGCCCGGCGAGTCCATCAGCCATTCGCGGCGTTCCTGTGCGCGAACGACGTCGCGGTAACCCTTGGCGACGGTGAGCATGCCCATCACGACATATTCGGCGATAGTGATCGCGTTGATACCCGCGCCGTTGGTGACGACCGTGCCGCGCCCGGCAAGCAGGTCGAGCGGCATGCCGTCGACCCCGGCGTAGATCGAATTCAGCCATTTGAGCTGCGTCGCGGCGGAAATGACCGCGGCCATGTCCTTCTTGTCGTACATGTCGAACCAGCCGATCTCCGCCTGCGGCGCGAGTTCGAGAGCCTCTTCCTTCGACTGGAAGAAGCGCGCCTCGACCCAGTCGGGCAGACGGTTTTCGACGAGCGGGCGGATCAGCCCGGACAGGACGGTGACGGTTTTGGACATTCAGAATCCTTCTGGATTCTCCCCATCGACTTGCGATGGGGAGGTGGTATCGCGAAGCGATGACGGAGGGGCTTTGCCGAACGCGGTCAAACGGTGTTCGACGATGTCCACAATAGATTGGGCTACCGTTCCGACGCTGTCCAGCACATCGCGGGCCGAGATGCGCAGCGTGTCAATACGATTGGCGCGGAGCCATTGATCGCGGCGTTCGTCGTGGGCCGGTCGTCCGCCCATGTCGTGGGCGATCCCGTCGACTTCGATCGCAAGGTTGGCGCGCGCGCAGAAAAAGTCGAGAATGTACGGGCCGGCTGGATGTTGTTTGCGGAATTTATATCCGCCGGGCGAGGTTCGCAGGATTTGCCAGAGCATGGCTTCCGGGAGGCTGAGATTGCGGCGGAGCCGCTTGGCGCGGCGCACCGATTTGGCGGGTTTTTCAGGACGCATCGTCGTTGCCCCTCCACCACCGCTTCGCGGCGGTCCCCCTCCCCATCGCAAGTCGATGGGGAGGATATTCCTACGCCTCCAGCCGCCAGTCCCAGCCCAGCGGGTCGCCGTCCATGACCTCGACCCCCGCGGCGATGAGGTCGTCGCGCAGCGCGTCGGAGGCAGCGAAATCCTTTGCCGCGCGCGCTTCCTTGCGGCGGGTGAGGATGGCTTCGATTTCTTCTTCGGTGATCGTTGCCGCCTTGGGCCGGACACGCAGGGCGGCGCGGTCGATCGTCAGCAGGTCGAGGCCGAGCACCGCGTCCATCACGGCGAGCGCCCCGCGCTTCTGGCCGGCGTCGATCTTCTTCATCGCCGCCGCCTCTTCGAGCAGCGTCAGCGCGACCGGCGTGTTGAGGTCATCCGACATCGCGGCATCAAACTTCGCCAGCAGTTCGGTGAGGCGGCGGTCGACCGGTTCGGCCGGTTCCGCATCGCGCACGGGTGCGGCCGCCATCACCAGCCGCTTGAGCCGGGTCAGGGCCGCCCCAAGACCGTCCCACGAAAACTCCAGCTCGCTGCGATAATGCGCCTGCAGGCACATCAGGCGATAGGCGAGGGGGTGGTAGCCCTTGTCGATGAGGAGCTGGACGCGCAGGAACTCGCCACTCGATTTCGACATCTTGCCCGAGCGTTCGACGAGGAAATTATTGTGCATCCAGAAGCGCGCGCCGCTCGCGTCGCTGCAACTGTGCGCCTGATTCTGCGCGATCTCGTTCGGATGGTGGATCTCGCGGTGATCGATGCCGCCGGTGTGGATGTCGAACGGAAAGCCGAGCAGGGCTTCGGACATCACCGAGCATTCTAGATGCCAGCCGGGCGCGCCGCGGCCCCACGGTGAATCCCATTCCATCTGGCGCGTCTCGCCCGCGGGCGTCTTGCGCCAGATCGCGAAGTCGGCGGGTGCACGCTTGCCGTCGACGGGGTCGATGCGGCTTTCGCCCTCGTCGGTGCCGTGGCGCGCGAGGCGGCCATAGTCGGCGACCGTGGTCGTGTCGAAATAGAGGCCGCTTTCAAGCTCGTAGCAATGCTTGTCGGCGATCGCCCTGGCGAACTCGATCATCTGCGGGACATAGTCGGTGGCGATCGACCAGTGCGCGGGCTGGCGGATATTGAGCGCCTTCACATCGGCCCAATAGGCTTCGGTATAGTGTTTCGCGATATCCCAGATCGACTGGGCTTTCTCGGCCGCCGCCTTCTCCAGCTTGTCTTCGCCGGCATCGGCGTCGTCGGTCAGATGGCCGACGTCGGTGATGTTGATGACATGGGTCAGCTTGTAGCCCTTGTACGACAGCGTGCGTCCCAGCGTGTCGGCAAAGACATAGGCGCGCATATTGCCGATATGCGGATAGTTGTAGACCGTCGGTCCGCAGCTGTAGACGCGCGCTTCGCCGGGGTGGACGGGCTCGAAATTTTCGAGGCTGCGCGTCAGGCTGTTGAACAGCCTTAGCGGTGAGGCAGAGACATCGGTCATAACCGCGCCCATGCCTTGCGCCGGGGCGCTCCGTCAACCGAAACGCTCGCTATTGCGCCGGCGGCGTCCACAGATCGTCGTTGCCCGCGCCGGTCACCGGATCGTCGAGCAACGGCTCGCCGGTCATCGGATCGATGTCGCGCATCGTGATCAGCGGCTGCGGCAGGTTGTTGCCGTCGCCGCCGCCGTCCTCGTCACCCTTGATCTCCTCCTCGATCACGTCCTGCACCGGGAAGCTGTTTTCAAAGTCGAAGCTTATGGTGGTGCACGCCGTCGGGCTGGCGATGAGACAGCCGTTGAAGGTCGACCGTCGGTCATAAGTCCCCGGTACCGGCGCGCTGCCCGCAATCGTCAGAAGCTGGAGCGCGTCGAGGCCGGTGATCTGGCCGTTCGGCCCGAGCTGCACGCCGTTGATCGCAATGCGCGACTGCCCCCCGGTCAGCACATCGAGCCCCCCGGCGCCGAAGGTCAGCCCGCGCCGCTGCGTGAAGTCGGTACCCGCACCGCTGTTCTGGACGTAGAAGCCGCCCGACACGTCGGCGCGAATCCCGCGCGCGAAGAGCGCGCCCTCGTCGAGTATGATGCCATCGTTCTCGCCAAGCCGGGCGTTGATCGCGTCCATGCCCGTCGCCGCGCCGACCGCCGTGATCGCCGCCTGCGTCGCGACGATGATGTCGTCGGACTCGAGGTTGAGCTGACCGCCCGGGGCGTCGTTCGCACCGGTGAGGCGGACGGTGCCCTGGCCCAGAATGACTTCGAGCGCGTCGTTCGCGATCAGGTTCAACGCATTGGCGTCCGAGAGTCCCGTCAGCCGGACGTTGCCGATCACGCGCATCTTGCCCGGCGTGCGGATCGTCAGCGCGCCATTTGCGCCGAGATTCGATCCGGTTGCGCCGCCCGTCATCGTGAAGCTGTCGACGACAACGTCTGGCGGCGCGGACGACCCGACCGAGAGCCCGCCCGCAGCCTGAACTTCGGGCGCGAAGACTTCGATCCGTGTGCCGAAGACACGCGTCAGCTCGTCGGCGTCGATATGATAGCCGTCGGGGCCGTTCGGGCCCGCCGTACCGCCAATGAAGGTCTGGCGGCCCGCATCATTGTTCGCGATCGACAGCTGCTGCGTGACGCCCGCCGTGCCGACGCGGGCGTCGGAAGCGATCGCGATATCGGCGGATTCGAGCGAAATCGACTGGCCGGTCACCACGCCGGCGACGGCGAGGTTCGACCGTGCCGAGGCACCCAGATTGCCCGCCACATTGACCGAATTCAGCGTGAGGAAGCCGCCGTCGTTCGCGATATTCGCATTGGCCGCGGTCAGTGCGATGATGTTCATCGCCTCGCCGCTGGTCGCGAGGTCGGCGGTCCCGGCGACGCTGCCATTGTCGACCGAGAAATCGCCATTGCCACGGACATAGGCGTCGCCGGTGGCGGCGTTCAGCAACGTGAAGTGCATGTTGCCGCCGCCTTCGATACGGATCGCATCGGCGCTGGCGGCAATCGTGCCGCCGGAGTCCAGGCCGCCGATCCGGATATCGCCGCCCGTGCTGTCGAGACTGGTGGTTCCCGACGAGGAGACGGTCCCGGCGGCAATCCCGCTCGCCCCGTTGAGCGCGACGCTCGTCCCGCCGCCGACATGGGTGACGTCGATGGCGGTCGCGGCGGTCAGCGCGATGTCGCCGAACGCCTGCGTCCCGCCGCCGCTGATGCCCGCAGCCGAATTGACCGTGATGTTGCGATCGGCGGTCAGCGTATCGATCGCGCCGCCGGGACCTGTGAGCGTCGCGAGTCCGACCGACGCGGCGTTGATCGTGACATCGCGTCCGGCGGCGACTGCGCCGTCGAGACTGGCGGCGCCCGACGCATCGACGACGACGTCGCTGAAGCTGTCGATATTGCCAAGCGTCGTCGCGCCGCCCTGCGTCCCGACGCTGCTGTCGCCGCCGGTCGTCCCCAGGCCGAGCGTGGTCGCGCCGTTGACCGCGATGCTGTTCGCCGCAGTGAGCAATATGTCGTCGCCCGCCGACAGCGTCGTCGCATCGATCGCGCCGGCAGAGGACGCCATCACGATGTCGGCGCCGTTGATGCCATCCGATCCTTCGCCCGTGCCGATGGTGAAGGTCGGGCTGCCCGATGCCATCGAGAAACCGAGGATGTGCGTGTCGGCGCCGGCGCCGGTGGTGCGGACGTTGACCGCGCCGATATCGCCCGCGGCGTTGACCGTGATGTCGTCGCCGCCCGTGACATCGACGAGGTTCGCCGTCGTTCCGGCGAGGACCAATATGTCCTCGCCCGCGATGCCGCCATCGATCGACGCGGCCGCGCCGGCGTTGACGCCGAACATGCGTGCGGCCGCACTGTCGGTCAGCGTCGCATTTCCCGCGGCGACAACGAACAGATTGCCCTCGGCCCCGATTCCGTTGCCATCGACATAGCCGCCATTGGCCTGCGCCGACGCGTTGATATTGGCGTTCGAATTCAGGAAGATATTCCCGCCCGCGACATAGGTGCCGGTGAGGTCGCCGGCCGAGAAGATCGAAATCGTGCCATCGACGTCGGCATTGCTGACCGAAACCGCTCCGCCGGTACCGAAGGCGAAGAAGGATGCGGTGCCGGCGACATCGCCGGTGAGTGCGATGCTGTTGGCGAAGAGATTGATGTCCCCACCCGCGCTCAGCGATCCGCCGCGGATGCCTTCGGCGCCCGGCGCGGTTCCTTCGGCCGAGAGCCCGATCGACAGGCCGGCGTCGATATTGTTGAAGGCGATCGACTGGCCGGAGACCTGCACCAGCCCGCCTGCGGTCGAATTGCCGAGATCGACGGCACCCGGCGAGGTGACGAGGATGTTGCCGCCGGTGATGATCGAATTGAGCCCGGTGCGGAAACTGCCGACCGTCGCGATGAAGTCGCCCGCCGCTTCGGCATGTTCGACGCTCGCGGCGCCGGGGCTGCCGAGGTTGATGGTGTTCCCCGCGAGGCGATCGACGCCGATGGTTCCCGTCGGGCCGGTCGCGCTCAGCGACAACAGGTCGCCCGCGCTGATCGAGCTGCCCGGCGCGGCGCCGATGCTGGTCGCGGCCGACGCGATCAGGCTGTCGCTCGCGCGGATCGTCGGTGCGGCGCCCTCGCGGAAATCGTGCCGGATATCGATCTGGTCGCCCGCCGCTATCGTCAGCACGCCATCGACATCGAGCAGGCCGTTCGAACGGGCGTAGACGCCGACCGATCCGTCGGTGGTCAGCGTGACGTCGCCCTGGCTCGATATCGTCCCGCCGGTCGGCGCGATGAAGATACCCGAAAGCGCCTCTTCGGTGTCGTTGTTCGTCGGTGCGGCCAAGCCGAGCGCCTCGGCTTCGAGGCCTGCAAAGGCGATGTTTCCGTCCGCGCGGATTTCGATGCGGCCTGCGGTGTCGCCGTTCGCCGCGATCCGCGTCAGGCCGAGGTCGATCCGGCCGCCTTCCGACACCCCGGCTGCCGTCTCGATCGCGACGCGGCCGCCCGCGGTGCCGCTGAGGCCGCCATTCGCGCCGTTGCCGCCGGTGCCGGCGCCCGTGCCCCCGATACCCGCGGTGCCCGAGACGCCGTCGACGGTGATATCGACGGCTTCGCCGTTCGACGTGATCGTTCCGCCGGTGGCGAGCAGCAGCACGCTGCCGCCCGTGCCGCCGCCGCCGGCGCCGCCGTCGCCGCCGGTCGAATTGCCGAAGAAGCCGCCGTCTGACCCGTTGCCGCCATTGCCGCCGGTGCCGGTGCTGTTCAGCACGACGCTGTCGCCGGTCAGGATGCCGAGGGTGACGGCGCCGCCTTCATTGGCGGCGATTTCGATCGTGCCGCCCTGGCCGTTACCGCCATTGCCGCCGTTCGGCGCCACCGCCGGGGTCGCGACAAAGGCCAGGCCGCCCGTACCGCCGTTGCCGCCCGTGCCGCCGGCGATGAAATTGGTCTCGAGGGCCGTCAGGCTCGCTCCCGCGCCATCGGCGGTCATGCGCGACGTCCCGCCGGCGCCATTGCCGCCATTGCCGCCCGCGCCGTCGCGCCCGTCGGCGCCATTGCCGCCGGTGCCGGTCGAATCGAGGGCGACCGCGAGCTCGCCCGCTTCGAAACCGGTGACGATCGCCTGCGCCAGGCCGCCGAAGCCGTCGCCGCCGTTGCCGCCGACATTGTGGGTACCGCCCGCGCCGCCCGTCCCGAGCGCGATGCTGTTCGCGATCCCGACGCCGCCGATCGGCGCTTCGAGCGCGATCGTCGCCGTGCCGCCGCGTCCCGCGCCGCCGTTGCCGCCCACGCCGATGCCGGTCGCGCCGCCGCTGCTGCTCGAGAAGAAGCTGCTGCCGCCGGTGCCGCCCAGCCCCGAGGCGTTGGCGATCATGCCGCTCGCGGTGGTCGTGCCGCCGCGGACATTCACCGTCGCGGCGCCGCCGATCCCGTCGCCGCCGGCGCCGGGAGTGCCCGGAACGCCGCTGAAGCTGGAGAAATTGAAGAACTCGCCGCCTTCGCCGCCCGCGCCCGCGGCGCGTGCTTCGATGACGCTCGCGCCGACGATGGCTGATCCCTCGATATTGATCGTCGCGGTGCCGCCACTCCCGATTCCGCCGACTCCGCCGGGGATGATGTCGAGCGGATCCTCGTCGTTGCCGAAGGAGCCGATGCCGCCTTCGCCGTTGGCGGTCGCGACGATGTCGGCGGCGTTGATCGTGCCGCCCAGCAGATCGATCGTCGCGGTGCCGCCGAAGCCTGCGCCCGACTGGCCCTGCACCACGCCGCCAAAGCCGTCGGCGCTGACGACCAGGTCGTTGATCTCCACTGCGCCGGCGGTCTGGGTGAAGGTCGCCGTGCCGCCTCTGCCGAGGCTGCGGTCGCCCGCTCCGTTGCCGCCATAGCCGTTCGCCGACATGTTGATCGACGCGGCGTTCAGCGTTCCGCCCTGGATGTCGAAGTCGATGTCGCCACCCTGACCGGTACCCGAGGTTTCACGGGGAAGCCCCTCCGCGCTCTCGATGTCGACCTGCGTGCGGCCTTCGGCCGATGCGTCGAAGCTGCCGAGGCTGATCGCGCTGTCGTCGAGCGGAGAGGCCGCCACCCGCACGAGGATCGAGCCGCCCCGACCCACCGGAATGTCGCCGCCGGGGGCGGTCGCGCCGCCCGAAACACCGCTGGTCGCAACGATGGCGCCGACCGCGAGATTGATGCCGCCCGCGTCGGCGATCAGCCGGATCGTCCCGCCGGTCGCATTCGTTCCGGCCGCGCTGGCGCCCGTTGTCGCGCTCGCGTCGAAGATATTGGTTGCGTCGAGCGTCGCGGCGATCTGTCCGCCGCCGCGCGCCAAGAGGTCGATCGTGCCACCCTGCGCGTTGCCGCCGGTTCCGTTGACATTGACCGTGTTGCTGCTGACGTCGACGTCATAGACCTCGGCGCGAATGGTGCCGCCGTCGGCGACAAAGTCGACATTGCCGCCCGTGCCGTCGCCCGCGCTTTGGCCGATGGCGTTGGAGGTGTTTCCGCCCATCGCCTGCACGGTCACCCGGTTGCCGCTGATCACGCTGCCGCCGGCCGTCGCGGTGACGTTGACGTCGCCACCGGTGCCGCTTCCGTAATTTTCGCCGGCGATGCCCATCCCGACCGCGAACAGGTTGACGGCGCCGCTGCTGTCGATCGTCGAGCCGCCCGTCGCGGCCAGCGTCACATCGTTCGCTTGCGCATTGCCCGACCGGCCGCTGGTGCCGCTCGGGCTGAATGCACTGCCGGCCTGCGCCGAGGCGTTGAGGGTGATCGCGGTGAACTGCGCGGTGACGCCGCCGTCGACCGAGACAGTCGCCGTGCCGCCCAGCGCGTTGCCGCCGACCGCATTCTCGCCGCCGGTCGCAATGTCGCCGGCATTGCCGCCGCGGCCAAGCGCGCTCGCGCCGAGGGCGCCCAGCGATACCGTCGACGCTGCATCGGCGTCGATCAGCACCTCGGCCGTTCCGCCCGTGCCGTCGCCGCCATTCTGCGTGATCCCGAACCCCGCGATATTTCCGCCGCCGTCGCCGCCGGCCTGCACGAAGCTTTGCGTCGTCGACAGGAAAGATCCCGGACCCGATACGTCGATGCGCGCCGTGCCGCCGGTGCCGTCGCCCGACTGCGTCAGGCCGATCCCGCCGATCCCCCGCGCGTCGATCGAAAGCAGCGCGGCCGGTCCGACCGCGCCGCCGTTCGAGACGGTCAGACTGGCTGTGCCGCCGATGCCGTCGCCGTTGACGGCGGGCGGTCCGCTGACAAAATTATTGTCTCCGCGCCCGATCGCGTTGATGAAAATGTTTCCGGCGGTCAGCGAACCGCCCGTACCGCTGACCGTGATGCCGGCATTGCCGCCGCGCCCGCTTCCGGTAGCGCCGCTCGACCCCTCGTCGGAAGTGCCGTTCGCTTCCACCGTGACGCCCGAGGTCGTCACGCTGCCGCCGGTGATTATCAGGCTGGCGCTGCCGCCCTGGCTGTCGCCGGTCACGGCGTCGGGAGTTCCCGTGGCCCGGATCGTCAGCGCGCCGGGAGCCGAGAGCGACCCGCCGGTGACGTTGACCGCCGCGCTTCCGGGCACACCGCCCCGGCCGCCGGACTGGACCGTGAACGTGCCGGTGGCGCCGCCCGACTGGTCGGTACCGATATTGATCGTCGCGCTGGCATCGCCGGTGAACGTTCCGTTGCCCTGCACGAAGAACTGGCCTTCCGACGACAGCGGCGAGGGCGAGACCGGCAATGTCTGCGTCGGCGTGGCGACGAAGGCGCCGCTCGCGCGCGCGACCGTGTTGCTGCGGAACAGCGTGTCGCCCGCCGTGATATTCGCCGCGGTGGTGTTGGCGGGCGTTGCCGCGAGTTCGCCGCCGACGACATTATAGCCCGCCGACAGACGCACCGCGCCGTCGGGATCGACCTGCGCCGACAGGGCATCGTCATAGCCGATCGCGCCGCTGACCAGCATGGTCACGGCATCGTTCTTCGGAATGGCGACCATATAGATGCGGCTCTGGTTGCCGTTGGCGTCGAGATGCGCGGGGCCGGTCGTGGTCCCCGTATGGGTGATCGCGTTGCCGCCTTCGGCGCCCACGAGCACGTTGATGTCGAACAGCCCGCCGTTGATACGGATATCGGCCTGTTCGCCCGCGACATAGGCGGCCGATCCGTCCACCCGGACCGCGCCCGCCTGTACGACGCGCGGCGCGACGAGCGCGATATAGCTGCTGCCCGGGCTCCCGACATTGTTGGCGTTGATGGCGCCGTTGACCGTGACGCCCGACGTGCTGGCCGCAGCGCCGCGAAAGCGGATTTCGCCGCCCGCGCCGAACAATCCGCCCGTCGTGACGATGTCGTTGGTGGTGAGCACGAGGCTGCCGACGTTGATCACGCCGCTTGCGCCGATCAGGATGCCGCCGGCATTATAGAACCAGATATTGCCGCCGCGCGGTCCGGTGGTCGAACCGACATAGGAATTGACCGTGCCGTTGAGCGCGATCTGGCGACTGAGCGATCCGCCGGCGCCGTTCACGAAGCGGTTGAGAACGGTGTAATCGCCCGTGCCGACGAAGTTCCAGTTTTCGCCGACCGGGAGGAAGTCGATCGCGCCGCCCGTCGGGGCGGTGTCGGTGGGAACCCAGTTGTAGACACTCTGCGCCTGTGTGACGGTGACGGTGGTCGTGTTCGTCCCGGCGTTGCTGGAGACGCTGCTCCCCGCTCCGACGGTGACGGGAACGGCGTTGCCGTTGACCTGCGCCAGCGCCGGTCCGCCATAAGCCAGCGCTGCCATGCCGGCGGCGATCGCGCAGCTCGTCATCAGGCGCCGTTTGTCTTTGCTGACAGGCGAGGGGGTGGCGGTGGCACGCATGGCGGTCGTCCTCGAAGCAAAAGTCATGGTCAGCGCGCCCTCACGCCGAACTGGGTGGTCAGCGACACCAGAAACCGCGGATCGGGCTTCTTGGTCAGGAAGCCGCCGCGGTTGAGCGGTACTGCCAGCGTCATGTCGAGCCGCGCCAAGTCGCCGTAGGCGACGCGCACTCCGCCGCCGGCCGAATAGAGCTTTTGCGGATCGAGCCCGTCGAAGGCCGTATCCTTGTTCCACACCCATGCGGCGTCGAAAAAGGCGAAGGGCTGGAAGGCAAGGCTTTCGGTATTGGCGGGGACGAATGAGCCGTAACGCGCTTCCAGCGCGACCGCGACGCCGCTGTCGCCGATGATCGTGCCCGGATCGAAACCGCGTCCGACGGTGAAATTGCCGCCCGAAAATTCCTCATAGGCAAGCAGCGGGTCATTCGACCATTGCGCGCGCGGCGCCGCCGAAAGGGTGAAGAGCTTGGCGGGTCGCCATTCCGCCAGCGCGTTGGCGCGGACGAGGAAGGCGTCGGGTTTGCCCTCGACGCGCGTCAGCGGTACCGCGCCCGGCAGGAAACAGGCCGCGCCGCCGGGGCCGCAATCATCGCTGGCGCCGAGGAAGGAGGCGCCTTTCCGCGCTTCCAACGAAGTGGCAAGCGACCATCGCGGCTCGCTCGGGCTATAGCCGCCGCGACCGGCGATCGAGGCGGGGTCGACCCAGCTTGCATCGGTGCGCAGGTTGAAGACACGCAACCGGTCCTCGTTGATCGGGATGCCGGCCAGACCGATGTCCTGATCGATGAAATCGAGCCCGCCGCCGATCGTCACGCGCCGCGCCTGTGTCAGCACGAGCGGGTAGGCGGTGTAAAGACTGACGACCTGCGTGTTCGACCTGACGGGAAAGCCGATGATGTCGGGGCGCGTCCAGGCGTAGGTATAGCTGGCGCCGAAGCGCAGTCCTTCGCCGCCGACGCGGAACTCGTGCGAGGCCTGGATGACCTTCTGCTCGTCGAAATCGGGGGTGGCGTAGAAACTGACCGTCGTGAGGTCGCCCATGCCGGTGAGGCCGGCGAAGCGTGCGCGCGCGATCCCGCCCCAGCGACCGACATCGCGCGAACCGAAATTCTGCGCATTGAAATCGAAGGTGAAGGGGGTGCGCGCGACGGTGACTTCGCCGACGACCTCGCCGGGAACCGCGCCGGGGCGCAGCGTCAGTCGCGCGTCCATGCCCGGAATATCGCGCGCGAGCAGCAGGTAGCGTTCGGCATCGACAATGTTGAACACGGGCTGGTCGTCGAGGCGCGAGAGATAACGCTGGAGCAGCCCCTCGTTGGCGCCGGCATCGCCGCGCACTTCGATACGCGACATCCGCGCGGAGAGAATGTCGAGCCGGACCACGCCATCGCCGATCGTCTGCGGCGGCACGCGCACCGCGGCCAGATAGCCCCGGCTGCGCAGGAGCGTCGCGGCGCGGTCGCGAATGTCGCACACCGCCGAGATCGGCAGCTCCTGTCCGACGCGGTCGGACCAGCTCGGCGCGAGGATCGCATTGTCGATACCCTCGACGCTCGAAAACTCGACCGCGCGCAGCGTGAAGCGGATATTGGCGAATTCGGGACTGGCGAGCGGACACGGGGCGCGCTCTATGCCGTCGTCGACCGCGACGATCTGTTCGTCCGGCTGAACCGCGGGCGCGATCGCCGGCCGCTGGATTTCCTCGCGCGTCGGGACTTGCGGCGTTGCCTGGGCCCATGCGGCCGCGGGCAAGGCTGCAGCGACCAGCCCTGCCGAACCGATCAGTATCCGGCGAATATCGCCCTGTTTCGGCCGCGCGATTGCACCATGTCCGCTATCCCCCGACACCGTCATCACCACCCCTTGTGTACGGCATGCCACGACGAGCGGCCTGCCAACCCAACCGGCGCTGCCGCAAGCGGCAGCGCAAATCTCGACCCAAGGAAATGTTCCATCACGCGACCGACGGAATTTCCTTGGATAAATATCAGACGGACAGGGCAGTCACAATGATTACCGCCCCATCCACCATCTTCATCCCGCCTCGGCTTCCGACATCGTGTCGACAAGGCGATTGAGCTGCGGCGTGCAGCCCTTCGCCATCAGCACGTCGACCGATCCCTCGACCGTATCGGGGGCATTTTCCATCGCGGCAAAACGCACCGTCACCGGCTTGGCGAGGCCACCCCCCGACAGGCGATAGTCGGTGCCATATTGCACCGGCAGGACGTCGGTCGGCCATTTGCGGAAATTGGCGCCGTCGACGATCGCGACGGTCGTCTTCTTGCCCGCGCTTTCGATTTCGAGCGCGGTGTCGCCTTCCATGTTCGGACGCCACAGCATCAGCACCGCGGGATCGAGAACGCAAAAGGTGCCGGCTTCGCGATAGTCGAGCAGCCACAGGTTTGGCGCACGCGCCTCGCCCGCTTCGGGTGTGTCGCCGCGCGAGAATCCTCCGCGCGACCGCATCGTCGGACCTTTCGCCAACATGCGCGTGACATTGCCGCCGAGCGACTGGCTTGCCTGCACCGTGCCGGTGGCGCCGAAACTGCCGGGGCCGGAGAGGGTGCGGGTCTTGCCCGATTGCATCAGTACGACCTTGTCGCCCGCGACAAGCGTCAGCTTGTCGGTCGATTTGAGCCGCGCGCCGGTCGGATATTTGCTCGCCGACGGGCCGGTCGAACGGACGACCATCGACTGGGCGGCGGCGGTGCCGACCATCGCGACGGCGGCGACCGTTGCCGCGGCGGCGAGGCCGAGGCGGCGCATCCGGAAGTCAGGAAAGGACATAGCTTTCTCCCTCTTTGGTCTCGTTGAGGCGTTCTATCAGAAACATGATGGCTGCATCCTGACCGAAATCCGCCTGTATTGCTGTGGCACAGGTCACACAGGTTTTTTTGTCCCCCGCGGCGTGCGCTTCGACCAGCGCCGCGATGCGTGCGCGCTGGTCGGGTGCGAGATCGGGGCGCGGGGTGAAGGCATCGACCGGTTGCGCGCGGCCGCGCAGCGTCACGCGGCCCATCGGCACCAGATCGTCGCGGCCCGAGCGCGCCGCGGCTTCGGCCGAGATCAGCACACCGGTCCTGAGGCTCTTGTTCGCGGCCTCGAGGCGCGAGGCGGTGTTCATGCTGTCGCCGAGCGCGGTATACTGGATGCGGCCTTCGCCGCCGAAATTGCCAACGATCGCGTCGCCGACGTGCAGGCCGACGCGCGTCATCCCGATCGGCGGCACATCCTCGGCCGCCAGGTCGACGCGATATTTCTCGCCCGCCTGATACATGGCCAGCGCGGCGGCCGCCGCCTTTTCGCCATCGTCCGCGCGGCTGATCGGCGCGCCCCAGAAGGCGACGACCGCGTCGCCGACGAACTTGTCGATCGTCCCGCCATGTTCGAGCACGATGTCCGACAGCCGGTCGAGATATTCGTTGAGCAGCCGTGCGACGGTTTCCGGCGTCACCGCATGGCTCAGCTTCGTAAAGCCTTCGAGGTCGGTGAAGACGCAGAAGATATTGCGCCGTTCGCCATGGAGCGAGAGCTGGTCGGGATCGCGCATGATCTGCGCCGCGATATCGGCGGGCAGATATTTGCCGAGCGCCGACTGCGCGAAGGCGCGCTGGCGCGAACCGATCGTACGCGCGGCGGTGCCGACCGCGGCATAGCCGAACAGCCAGCCGACCGCCCAGCCGAAGGTCGGCAGCGTCGTCGTGTCGACCCCGCGCCCCTGCAGCCAGAAGGGGAAGGCGATGAAGAAGGCCATCTGGCCGAGAAAGGCGAGCGCGACCCAGCGCGCGCGAAGATCGATCAGGCTGGTGAGTCCGCCCGCAAGCACGATCAGGATCGCGAGCGCCCATAGCGCCGGGCCCGGGATCGGCCGCGTCCACGCGCCGTCGAGTTGCTGCGCGAGCATATGCGCGTGAACCTCGAGCCCGATCATCGTCTCGTGCTGCCCGCTGATCGCGTCGGGAAAGCGGCTCAATGGCGTGTTGAACTGGTCGTTGTCGATGATGTCGCCGCCGATCAGCACGTAGCGGCCCTTGACCAGTTCCGAAAAGCCGGCGCGCATATCGGCGTCCATCGGCATCGCGAAGGTGTCGATCGGGATGTTCGCGAAGACCGGCTCTTCCTGCCCTGCCGCGGCGCGCGCGGGGACGAGGAAGCGGATATTGCCCTGGAAATTCGCATGGGCTGCGTCGACGGGGGCGAGCGCATTCGACATCAATGGCGGCAAATTCTTTGGCCGGTGGGGCCAGTTGCGGATGACGTCGTCGTCGTCGTTGCGAAACAGCACGCTCGTCGGCTTCGTCTTGTCCGTCGTGACGTCGGCGATAAAGGCTTCGAGGAACTTTTGCTGTTCATAGAAGATGGTGTTCGGGTTGCTCGCCTGCTCGGCATAGGCGAGCCACGTCGGCGTCTTCATCGCGCGTAGCTGCGCCTTCAGCACATCGTCGTCGGGGCGCGGCGAATCGAAGGCGATATCGATGCCGATCGCTTTCGCGCCCATCCGGTCGAGATTGCCGAGCGCGTTCGCGAGCAGGGTGCGGTCGAGCGGCGAGCGGATGCCGGTATTGAACAGCGTCTCGTCATTATAGGTGACGAGGGTGATGCGCCTGTCCTGCTCGACATGCGGTGCCATCAGCGTTGCGCGCGCATCATAGAGCGCGCGTTCGGCGGCGTCGATCAGCGGCATCTGCCAGCTGAAGCGCGCGACCAGCATCGCGACGAGCAGAAAGGCGATCGTCGCCGCCATCCGCGACGGGCCGAGCTGCATGACCAGCCGCCGCACGCGCTTGCGCAGCGGCACCGCGGCGCGTTGGCCGTCGGACGCGGGAAGCTCCGCCGCGGGGATGATGGTTTCGGGTGCGTTCATCGGATCAGCGGGCGGCGCGGCCGGCAGCCTCTCCGTTCCGTGCGGTCACCGCGCCGTTGTGGAGGAGCGGCTGACCGCCGTCGCCGATGATCGCGAAACCCGCCCAATAATAGGGATGCGACGTCTGCTTGTCGTCCATCAGCCGCATCTGGGTGGCCCAGAGCGCGTCGGCGACGCTCGTGCCTTCATCGACCGCGAACAGTCCGCCGATCAGCCGCTGGGTCGCGTCGAAATCGTCGGGGGCGGGCCAGTGGCTCGCGATCACCGAGCGGCCGCCCGCGCCGATGAAGCTGCGTACCAGCCCGTCGAGCGCGTTGCCGCCGCCCGAAAGCCCTGCCTCGCGCGTCGCCGCGACGCTCGCGGCACCTGCGGTGTCGCACGCCGAGAGGATCACGAGATCGGCATCGATCTTGAGGTCGAAGATTTCCTGGAAGGTCAGGAGACCGTCCGAGTCCGCGCCGCCGAACGAGGTGACGAGCGCGGGGCGCGCGGGGCAGGCGGGGCGCGGTGCGGTGACGAGGCCGTGCGTCGCGAAATGGATGATGCGATAGTCGCCGAGGTCGGCGCGGTTCTTGACCGCCGTGTCGGTGAAGGCGCCGCCGGTGAGCAGGGTGCCCGCGGCGCGGCCCATCGCGTTGCGCGCGGTGACGAGTTCGTCGGCCGAGATCGGGCGCGCCCATTGCGCGGCGTCCCACAGGCAATCGCCGTCGAGACCGGCGCTCGCCGCGCCGCGCGTGCCGAGCGAGGGGAGCCGTCCGCCGACGGGCAGATTCTCGCCGAGGCCGAAATATTGGTTGCTCGCCTTCGACGGCGCCGACTGCCGCGCATTGCGGAAGCCCAATGTCGAGACCGCGGTGCTCGGTCGCGTCGTCCGGCCGAGCCAGGCGATCTGGCGCATGTCGAACGGATCGGCGTCGGGATCGAGCAGGCGCTGCTCATAGGCGGCGAGGCCGGTGTCGGCGGTGACGAGCAGGTTGATCGGCAGCCGCAGCATCGCGCCGTCGGGCTCGAAGATCAGGTGCGGCACCGCCGGCAGTCGCGCCGCGACGGGGCCGAAAAGCTGGCCGTAGAGCTTGTACGCGGTCGCGGCGTCGAACGGATAGGTCACGCGGCGGCCATTCTCGACGATCGAGATGGTCGAGCGGATCGTGTCGACCGCGCTGTCGAGGCCCGAGGCGCTGATGTCCGATTTCCAGAGCTGCGCGCCACCCTGTTCGATCAGCATCGCATAGACGCCCTCGCCCACGACGAGCATCTTCAGATAGGCCTCGTCGGGACGCAGCACCTTCTGCAGTTCGGGAAGGTCGAGCTTGCCCGACGCGACGACACGATATTGCGGAAAGGCCGACAGCGCGACGACGGTTTCGGACTGCTGGAACGCCAGATTGTCGAGCTGCGTCCTGATGTCGGCGCGCAAGGCGTTGACTTCGGGCGATTCGGGAAGCTGGGCGAGGCGCGCATCCTCGATCCGCGCGCGCTCGAGATCGCGGTTCAGCGTCGTCGCCTGCCGGAACAGCCGCGCGCCGTCGTCGCTGCCGCTCGACAATTCGCGCGCGAGCACCGCCTGCGTGTCGGCGACGCCGGGGCGGACCTGCAACTGGCTCGCGACGAAGAAATCGTCGATCGCCCCGGGGGCGGTTGCCGCGCGCGCCGCGAGAATGCGGTAATAGGGCGCCATCATATTCGCCATACCCGCCGTCGAGCGCTGCGAATTGGCGAGCGCGGTCACGACCTCGCGATAGATGCCGATCGCCTTTTCTTCCTGCCCGTGCCGGGTGAGGAAGGCGGCGTAGCGTGCGCGCGCCGAGGCAAGGGCGTTGGTCTCGGGATATTCGACCGCGAGCAGGTTCACGGATTCGCGGAAGCGCGCGTCGGCGGCGCCGTTTTCGCCATTCGCTTCCTCGGCGAGCGCGAGTTCGCCGAGCATTTGCGAGCGCAGGCGGATGATCGAGGTGACGCGGCCTTCGCGGACGGCGACCGCATCCGCCAGCCCCTTGAGCTGCGCGGCCTTGGCCGCCGGCGCATTGCCGCGCAGCCGCTCGACCGTGCCGAGCAGATGAACCGCTTGCGCGTCGATGATCAGCGCGCGTTCGGGTGGGGTCAGGCGCTCGCGATCGTTGCTCTGGCGCACGACCCGGGCATTCTCGCCGCTGTTGACCCCGGCGACGATCTCGGGCGTCAGCGTCACCGCGCCGTCGGCGACCGTGACGCCGCTGGTCAGTGGCGGGATCGGCGCCTGAAGCCGCGCCGCGGCGCCGTCATAGTCGCGCTGGTTGAGGGCGTTGATCGCACGGAAATTGCGGCGGAGGCGGAGCTGGACGGGGTCGGCGGTCGGAATCGCCTCGACTTCGGTGAAGAGCCGCTCGGCCTCGGCGAATTCGCCGAGGTTGGAGCGTTGCAGCGCGCGGTTCAGCGTGACTTCGGTCGGGTCGATGTCGGCGGCGGCGCGTTCCTCGATCGCGCGGCGCGACAGTGCCTCGAAAAATTCGGCGGCCTCGGCATAGTCGCCGCTGTGGTTGCGGCGATATCCCTCGGCCAGCGCCTTGTCGACGTCGATCGTCCCCGCGAGCGTGCGCGCAAAGCCGTCGTTGCTGCCGACCGATATCGTCGCGACCTTGATCACGCCCGGAACGACGCGATGTTCGCGGATCGATTCGAGGGCGAGATTCAGGGCGTCGCCATAAGCGGCGAACCCCTCGACGCTATAGGCGACCTTGCCCCGGGTTTCGACCCGCGTCGCCCAGGCGACATTGCTGTCGCCAAGCGTGCAATGGCCGTCGGAGGCGCAGATCACCGTGCCGGTGCGCGCCCGTTCGATGCGGGCGAGCGCTTCGGCCGATGTGGCGCGGAGTTCGCGCACCGTTCCCACCGGCTGGCTCGCGTCACGGCAGATGATCGTCCAGGCGCGTTCGAACATGCCCTGAACCACGGCGTCGCGGACAGTGGCCTGCACCTCGCACAGCGACCCGCCCTCGTCACCGATTGCGAAACTGTCGCGAAGCGTCGGATCATTGCCCTGGGCCAGCGCGGTTCCGGGCGCGGACAAGGCCAGCGCAGCCAGAACCGGCGCAAGATACGGACGTCGAGCGGTCATCACCTAATCCCCCAAACACAAGCGTAAAGGCGCCGTGCCGACGCGATGCCGGCAAGGCACAGTCTTCATTGCTGCGGTACGACCCATTCCCTTAGGGCCGGACCCTAAACCCTTCGTATACGAAAGGGAAGTGATCTGCGGCACAGGCGGCTTGCGCCGCCGGGACGGGCGACCTATCTGCAGGGCGACATTCATTCGCATGAGGATAAAATGAGCGGATTCGACGATCGTGAGCGCGCCTTCGAGGCCCAATTCGCCCGTGACCAGGAGGTGCAGTTCCGCATCACCGCGCGCCGCAACCGGCTCGTCGGCGAATGGGCGGCCGAGCGTATGGGGCTGACGCCCGAGGAAACCGACGCCTATGCCAAGGCCGTCGTGCAGGCCGACTTCGAGGAAGCGGGCGACGAGGACGTTATCCGCAAGCTCGCGGGCGATCTGACCGCGGCGAGCGTCGAGATCAGCGATGCGGAGATCCGCGCGGTGCTGAACGACAAGACCGCCGAAGCGCGCCGCCAGTTCATCGACAGCCAGAACTGAGGCGCATTCGATGGGCATGCGCGAGGATGATCTGCGGGCGATGATCGTCGCTGCCTTTCCCGATGCCGATGTCCGGATCACCGATCTTGCCGGCGACAACGACCATTATTCGGCGCATGTCGTCAGCGAATCGTTCCGCGGCATGACCCGCGTCGCACAGCACAAGGCGGTGTACGCGGCGCTCGGCGGACGCATGGGCGGTGAACTTCATGCCTTGCAATTGACGACCGCCATCCCCTCATAAGGGGCTGACACGAATTTTGCGGCGCATGGCGCCACCGGAGACATGAGATGAGCGACCCCACCACCCACGACCGCATTGCCAAGCTGGTCGGCGACAACCCCGTCCTGCTGTTCATGAAGGGCACGCCGCTGTTCCCGCAGTGCGGCTTTTCATCGCGAGCGATCGCGATGCTCGACCGCCTCGGCATCGAATATGAAACCGTCGATGTGCTGCAGGACATGGAAATCCGCCAGGGCATCAAGGAATTTTCGGACTGGCCGACGATCCCGCAGCTTTATGTAAAGGGCGAATTCATCGGCGGCAGCGACATCATGATGGAAATGTGGGAAGCGGGCGAGCTTCACCAGCTGATGACCGATATTCCGGCGCGCGCCGAATAAGCGGCATGATTGCCGGATAGCAAAAGCCCGCCGGCGCGATGGCGCCGGCGGGCTTTTTGTTTGTCTGTTTTTGGGGTGGGAAGCGGACATTCGTCATCCCGGACTTGATCCGGGATCCACCGCAGCGCTGAATTCATGGACCCCGGATCAAGTCCGGGGTGACGATGATGGCGAGGTCAGCTTTCGGTCGTTATCGGCCATCGGGTTCAAGCCGCCTCGGCATCCTCATATGCCTGCGCTTCCGCGCTGATGAGGATGTCGGCGAGCATCCAATAGGCCTCGCCCCATGCCGCCAGCACGTCGTCGGTCGCGACCTCTGCGCCCAGCACGTCGCGGATCGCGGGCAGCAGGGCTTCGGCGACATGGGGATAATGCTCCGCCTTCACCCCCGTCTCGATATGGCGGGCGACCATGCGCGATACCGCCGGGCCGAGGTTCTGCAGCTTGTCGATATTCTTCGCATAGGCGAGGATCGCCGCCGCAAGGCGCTTCGGTTGTTCGCCGCTCGTCTGCGCGGCGCGGTCGAACATCGCCTCGATATCCTTGTTCCCGAACAACCGTGCGTACATCGCGGTGGTGATCGCAAGGCCGTGCTTTTCGAGGGCCGGGGCGGTGGCCTTGACGATAGTCATCGCGTGGGCGGAAGCGGTGCGCATTCTGATATCCTGTCGTTGAGAGAGAGTGTGTGTGGTTCAGGCCGCGACGCGGAGTTGGTCGGCATGTTCGGGATAAGGGGCGACATGCGCCGCCGGTTCGATCCCGGCGAGTTCGCTGGCAAAGCCATGGTTGACGTCGCGGTGGTGCGCCTCGTCGGCGCGGACCACGAGGACGACATCGCGCAGCGTCGCATTATCGGCGAGCTTCCAATAATGTCGGGCGATTGCCGGCGCGGGCAGGTCGGGGCTGCGGCCTTCGTCGATTTCCTGAAGGTAGAGCGTGTAGCTGATCACCGCTTCCTCCTCGAAATAGCCGACGACACGGTGTGCGGTCCTGGCGCTGATCAGGTAGAGTGCGAAGAAGGCGAGGTAAAAGACCCACTGGACGCCGAGGATGACGAGGCGCTCGAACAGCGTCGGTTTCGCGATCTCGATAAAGGTCATCAGATGCATCCGCTCATTTTCCGCCTCTTCCATCAGCGTACGGATCCATCCCCTGTCGTCTTCCATACGGCGCAGGCTCTTGAGATGCACCAGCGTCGCGCCGACCATGCCGGGAACAGCGGCGACCGTTTCGAGCACGATCGCGCGGTGGCCGTAGCGCTTGGCAAAGAAGGTGTCGGCGACGAGGCGCAACATCCTGGTGAAGCCGAGCGCGATGCGGTCGGACAAACCGACCGGCCGGTGGTGGACGCCGAGGTCCACGAAAGGTGCGTTGGGCATGGGTATTCTCCTTCGGTCAAGCTACCCGGCGGTCGGGGTCGTCGAGGCGGAAAAACAGGGCGAGTTGCAGACTTTCGGCGATGCGCGCGGCCTTGGCCTGCAGCGCCGCCGCAGCGGCGGGTGCGAGCAGTTCGCCGGTGGTGTCGGCCCAGATCGCCAGCCAGCGCTCGAACATCGCGGGGGTGATATGCGCCTTGTGCTTCAGATGTTCCGCGACCGGACTGCCCTTGTAGCGCCCGCTCGTCAGCATCACCGACGACCAGAAGGCGACGAGCTTTTCGAGATGCCCGGGCCAGTCGTGCACCGCGGCGTTGAACAGCGGCCCGATCCCGGCGTCGGCGCGCACGCGGTCGTAAAATGCCGGGATCAGGCGCTCGAGCGCGGCTTCATCGATCTGGACGTCCTGCGTCATGACTCGCTCCAATCATGTATATAGCGCGCATGTATGATCGGAATTTGAAACATGCAACAAAAATACATATTACAGGTGGACGGAAATTTCGAAGGATCAGAATGCGCCTGACGCGCTACACCGACTATGCGATGCGCGTGCTCCTCTATGCGGGCACGCAGGATGACGACCGGCTGAGCCCGATCTCCGAGATTTCGCGCGCCTATGGTATTTCGCAGAATCATCTGATGAAGGTCGTCAACGACCTGGTGAACGCGGGTTATCTCGAAAGCGCGCGGGGGCGGTTCGGCGGGATCCGGCTGGCACGGCCCGCGGCCGAGATCAATGTCGGTGCGGTCGTGCGCCATACCGAGGAGGGGTTCGACCTCGTCGATTGCGGCAGCTGCGTCATCGCGCCCGCCTGCGGGCTGACCGGCGCGCTCGCCGAGGCGCTCGCGGCGTTCCTGAAGGTGCTCGACGGATATAGTCTCGCCGACCTGCTCGCAAAGCGCGCGGATTTCGCCGCGCTGTTCGGCATGCCGGAAATTTCGAAGAGCTGAAAAAGCTTCCGGGGGGCGGGGCCTTTCGGCCGCTCCGCCCCCCGTCTGCATTGGGGCAAGTGGGGTTTTCCCGGGTGGGGGCAGGGGACATCAGGGACCAGACTGATGCCCCCCACCGCTCCATTTGAGCGGAACACTCGGGAACATCCGATACCATACAATTGCCGTGCCAGTTCCGGCGCCGGTCGAATTTCGGCATGACATGCTGGTTAGCGATTCCTTACCGCGCCTGCCGCTTGTCAAAAATCCCGACACTCTTGCCGTTCAGCGCCGTTCAGCAAGCGTTCAGCCCTTTGACTACATTTGTAGTCGCATCATATCGACGGGTGCCAGTGGGAGGGGTCCGCATGGCAGAACGAGCAAGCGATTCGGAGATGCAGGTGCTGTCGGCGCTCTGGGAGGAAGCTCCGCAGACCGCCGCCGACCTGACCTCGCGCATCGGCAAGATCAACGGCTGGACGCAGGCGACGGTGAAGACCTTGCTCGCGCGGCTGGTCCAGAAGGGCGCGGTGACGGCGGAGGCCGACGGTCGGCGCTATCTCTATAGCCCGGCGATCGAACGCGCCGAGGCCGTCGGCGAGGAATCGCAGCGTTTCGTCGACCGGCTGTTCGGCGGTCGCGTCAGCCCGCTGATCGCGCATCTCGCCGACCGCGAGGCACTGACCGACGCCGACATCGCCGAGATCGAGGCGCTTTTGAAGAAGCTCAAGTCATGAGCGCCGCGGTGCTGCTTGAGGCGTGGGCCGACACGCTCGTCACCACGGGTATCCTCGTCCTCCTGATCCTGATCGTCCGCAAGCCCTTCGCCCGGCATTTCGGGCCGCGGCTGACCTACGCGCTGTGGGCGGTACCCGCGCTGCGGCTCATACTGCCGCCGCTCCCCTTCGCCGAGCCCGCGATGATCGTACCCGAGCGGTCGGCGCCAGCCATGATCGAGGTACCGGCCGGCTTGCCCGTTGCGGCGCCGGCGACGGCAGCCGAACCGCTCTGGTCGCTCGCCGATATGACCCCGCTTCTCTTCGCCGTCTGGGCGGCGGGCACGATCGCCGTGCTCGCGACCGCGATGGTCTCGCATGCGCGCTTTCGGCGCGCGGTACTGGGCGAGGCGGTCGAGCTCGAACCGATCGGCAAGATCCGGCTGGTGATGTCCGACGCGGTCGACGGCCCCGTCGCCTTCGGCCTGTGGCAGCGCTATGTCGCGGTACCGCACGATTTCTTCGCGCGCTATGTCGCCGAGGAACGCGCGCTGGCGATCGATCACGAGCTGTCGCACCACCGCCACGGCGACCTCTGGGCGAACAGCGCGGCGCTCGTGCTGCTCGCCGCGCAATGGTTCAATCCCTTCGCCTGGCGTGCGATCCGCGCCTTTCGTTTCGATCAGGAAGCCGCGTGCGACGCGCGCGTGCTGACGATGGCCGACGGCGACGAACGCGGCGAGCGTACCGCGCGCTACGCCACGGCGATCGTCAAGGCGGCGGTCGGCCCGCGCCTGTCGCTCGCCGCCCCGATGGCGGTCCACGATAATCTGCAGGAGAGGCTGACGATGTTGACGAGGCAGGATATTTCGAAAAAGCGCGGTCTCGTCGGCCGGCTGCTGATCGGCGGTGCGACGCTCGCGGTGCTCGGCGCGACCGCGACGCTCGTCCCCGCGGGGATCGTCGTCGCAAAGGCGCAGGCGTCCGATATCCCCGTGCCGCCGGCCCCACCCGAACCGCCGTTGCCGCCCGAGGCTCCCGATGCGCTCGATGCGCCCGGGGTGATGGTCTTCACCGAACATAGCGACGACAGCACGACCGTGGACGGCAAGAAGAAGCGCGAAGTCCACCGGATCGTCATCCGCCGCGACGATGAAGGGGAAGGCAAGGCGCCCGCGGTGATGTTCGCGCCCGCCGACGGCAAGGACAGGGCCCGCCGCGCCGAAATCCGCACCCCGGGCAGCCTGTCGCGCGACGACGTGCTCGCGACGCTGAAGGAGCAGGGTATCACCGGCAAGCGGGCCGACGCGATCGCCGACAGGCTCGAGGCGAAGCGCAAGGAGCGTATCCGCACGGTCATGGCGCCGATTCCGCCGATTCCGCCGATGCCGCCCATCCCGCCGGTACCGCACGGTGCCTGGTCGACCCACGGCAAGACGGTGGTCATGGGCAAATGCGGCGACGGCAAAGCGGCGCCGATCGTCGACCGCGACGAGAGCAGCGGCAACAGGCGCAGCCATGTCATGATGTTCGCGTGCAGCGATACGGCCGAAGGCAAGGCGGCGCGCCTGTCGGCGCTGAAGAAGGCGCGCGCATCCTTTGTCGAAAGCAAATGGTCGCGCACGATGTCCGAAGAGATTCGGGCTCAGGTCGCCGCCGACATCGACAAGGCGATCGCGGACATCGAGAAATCGGGCCACTGAGGCCCGACCAGCTTCGACGCCGGTCTTTGCTCCCCGGTGGGGCCGGCGGCAGGGGCGGAGAAGGGAGCGGCCCATGTCGCTCCCTTTTTTCGCGCTATTCCCTCTTCGCGCCCCGTCATTTTTGACCGGCACGTCTTTTCCTTCGCGGTTCGCAATGCCACATGACGGGCATGAGCGAAGAAAAGCCCTGGCCCGACACGATCCGCGCCGGCGAGTGCGAACAGCATGAGCCGCTGGTGCGCCGCGTGCTCGCGCCCAATCCGTCGCCCTATACCTTTACCGGCACCCAGACGTGGATCGTCGGGGCGGGCAGCGACGTTGCGGTGATCGATCCCGGCCCGACCGGATCGGGGCTCAGCATCGGCGATCCCGCCGACATCAACGGCGCCGGCCATGTCGACGCGATCCTGCGCGCGACGCACGGCCAGCGCGTCGCCGCGATCCTCTGCACGCACACCCATCGCGATCATAGTCCCGCCGCGGCACCCCTGAAGCAGGCGACGGGCGCCCCGATTATCGGCTGTGCGCCGCTCGCGCTCAGCGATGACGGACCCCGCGCGGATTCGGCGTTCGACGCCGACTATGCGCCCGACCGTATCCTGACCGACGGCGAGCGGATTTCGGGCGACGGCTGGACGATCGAGGCGGTCGCGACGCCGGGGCATACATCGAACCATCTGTGTTTCGGGCTCGTCGAAACGGGCGCGCTGTTCACCGGCGACCATGTCATGGCCTGGTCGACGAGCGTCGTCAGCCCGCCCGACGGCGACATGGCCGCCTATATGGCAAGTTTGTCCAAGCTCCACGACCGCGACGACCGCGTCTATTATCCGGCGCACGGCCCGGCGGTGACCAAGCCGCGGCAACTCGTCCGGGGGATGCTCGGCCACCGCAAGCAACGCGAGCGGCAGATTCTGCGGGAACTCGAAAAGGGCACGCGCGTGATTCCGGATATGGTGAAGCATATGTACAAGGGACTCGACCCGCGGCTGACCGGCGCCGCCGGGCGTTCGGTGCTTGCCCACCTGATCGACCTCCGGACGCGCGGCATCGTGCGCAACGAAGGCGACGACTGGGTGCCGGCCTGATGCTGCTGCCGCTGTTGATCGCCGCGGCGGCGCCCGCCGCCGCGCCCGATCCCGTTGTCATCGCTCTCGTCACGGGCGAGGGCGACCGCAAATGTCTTCCCGGCAAGGACCTGTGCCTCGACCTGTCCGGCGCCAAAGCGGGCGATGGCGGCCTCGTTCTGACCGCGCCGGGCACGGGCGAAGCCGACGATCTCGCGCTGCCCTTCGCGCAGGGCGACGGCCAGACGCTGGACCTGTGGCCGAACCTGATCGCGGGGCCTTCCCCGGAAGGCGCGGCACCGGACGCGCGCCAATATCTGATGGGCATCCTCGTCGGTACGAGCACGATGTATTCGGGCGGCGGCGGCAACGGCAGCCGGCTGCACCTGCTGCGTCTCGACACGACGCCGTCGAACGCGCGTCTCGGCGGCGAGGTGCTCGATATTGTGTGGGACAGCTCGCTGATGATCCGCGCCTGCTTTTCGGAGCAGGATATGAAGGATCGCCGCGAGGCGTGCCACGACGATTATAGTTTCACCGGAACATTGTCCGCCGGACCGGCCGAGGCGGGCGAGCTTCCGGTGCTCACCTATCGCGCGGTGGCGACCGCCTATCCGCGCACGTCGCGCCGCTCGGCGGACAACAGTGGCCAGCGCCTGAAGGCAGGCGATCTCGTCCACGAGAAAGATCCCCTGTGCAGCTATGAACGGACGCTGCGCTACAACCCCGCGACGTCGCGCTACGAAATGGACCGGCCGGCGCCCGATTGCTCGGACTATACCACACCATGACCCAGCCTTTTTCCTCGCCCGCTCCGCGCCTGTTGCCGCGCCTGATCCTGCTCGCTGCGGCCGCCCTGATGCTCGCCGCCGTCTGGTGGGCGGTGACGGCATGGCAGGGCTGGCAGAAAGGCTATGACCCCGAAACCGTCGTCGCGGCGAGCCTGCAGGGCTTGCAGGAACAGAATGTCCTCGTCCCCTTCACGGCGCGCTACGTCGCGGTCGTGACTTCGACGCAGAGCCGGCTGGGGCTGAGCGCGAAGAAGACGCTGATCATGCCCGGCACGGTTCGCTACGAGCTCGATCTCGGCAAGTTGAAACAGTCCGATCTCGACTGGGACGGCGCGGCCAATGCGCTCACCGTCACGCTGCCGCCGCTGCGGCTCGCGGGACCCGAGATCGATATCGACGCGATCAGCGAATATCGCGACGGCGAGATTTTGCTGACACTGACCGATGCCGAGCAGGCGCTCGATGCGGCGAACCGCAAGGCGGCGCAGGAAGAGCTGATCAAGCAGGCGAAAGGCACGACCCCGATGCGGCTTGCGCAGGGCGCGGCGCGGGCCGCGGTCGAGCAGAGCTTTGCCATGCCGCTGAAGGCCGCGGGGATCGATGCCAAGGTCACGGCGCGCTTCGCCGACGCACCGTCCGGGTAAAAGCCCGCTTTTCGTACGTCCGCGGCTTTGTTATCCTCGCGCCCGGGTCGGGATGGGGGAACAGGCATGGCCAGTACCGCGGAGGGCGCCGCGCGCGCCGAACTTTTCTGGCATCGCATGGCGATCGGCCTCGCGATCTTCATTGTCTTCGGCTTCCTGCAATTTGCGCTGCGGGGCTTCGTCGATCCGGTCGCGGCACCCTTCTGGGTTCATGTTCACGGTGTGGCGATGCTGGCGTGGCTCGCGTTGCTGATTGCCCAGCCGACATTCGTCTCGCGCGACAACCTGGTACGGCACCGTCAGCTCGGGCGGATCGGCGGCCTGCTCGCGCTCTTCATCACCTGCCTCGGCATCTTCACCGGCGTCGCCTCGCTGATCCTGAACCGTTTTCCGCCCTTTTTTACGCCGCCCTATTTTCTTGCGCTGACCGTGACCGAATCGCTCGTGTTCGGCATGATGGTCGCTTGGGCGATCCGGCGGCGGCGTGCCACGGACTGGCACCGGCGGTTGATGATCGGGGCGACGATCATCATCCTCGAGCCGGCGCTGGGACGGCTGCTTCCGATTCCCATAATGGGGCCGTGGGCGGAGCCGGCGGTCGCGCTCTGCCAACTGGCGGTTGTCGCAATGATCGCGACCTATGACCGGCGTAGCCGCGGCGCGATCCATCCCGCGACCCGGGCTATCGCGGCGGTTGTCATCGCAACGCGCGTCGCCATATCGCTCCTGTCGATGACGCCTCCCGTCATCGCGCTCGCGACGCGGCTTGCCGGCTGATGCGGTCAATTGCCCTGCCGCGGGGCAGGGTGTAGGGGGGCGCCAAGGCTAAGCCATACAAGGAAACGCCATGACTGCTCCCGTCCGCGAGAATCTCTCGGGTCTCGACCTGCGCGCCGAAATCGAACGCCTCCGCAAGGAACGCAACGCCGTCATCCTCGCGCATTATTACCAGAAGCCGGAGATCCAGGATCTTGCCGACTTCGTCGGCGACTCGCTCGAGCTGTCGCGCAAGGCGGCCGACACCGACGCCGATGTCATCGCCTTTTGCGGCGTCAAATTCATGGCCGAGACCGCGAAGATATTGTCGCCGCAGAAGACCGTGATCCTGCCCGACATGGACGCGGGCTGCAGCCTCGAGGACAGCTGTCCGCCCGAACAGTTCAAACGCTTCCGTGAAGCGCACCCCGATCATATCGCGCTGACCTACATCAACTGCTCGGCGGCGGTGAAGGCATTGAGCGACATCATCGTCACCTCGTCGAGCGCCGAGACGATCATCAGCCAGATTCCGCCCGAGCAGAAGATCATCTTTGGCCCCGACCGGCACCTCGGCGGCTATCTCAACCGCAAATTCGGCCGCGACATGCTGCTGTGGCCCGGCGTTTGCATCGTCCACGAGGCGTTCAGCGAGACCGAGCTTCTGAAGCTCAAGGCACAGCATCCCGGCGCGCCGGTCGCGGCGCACCCCGAATGCCCGCCGCACATCGTCGATCATGCCGATTATGTCGGATCGACGAGCGGTATCCTGCAATTCGCGAAGAGCTTCCCCGGTGACACGCTGATCGTCGCGACCGAGCCGCACATCATCCACCAGATGGAACTGGCGCTGCCCGAGAAGAATTTCATCGGCGCGCCGGGCGCCGACGGCAACTGCAACTGCAACATCTGCCCCTATATGGCGCTCAATACGATGGAAAAGCTCTATATCGCGCTGCGCGACCTGAAGCCGCAGATCGAAATGGAGGAGGGGCTTCGCCTCGCCGCGCGCAAGAGCCTCGACCGGATGCTCGAAATGGCATCGGGGACGGTCGGCAAGGGCGACCTCGGCAAGCGATAGGGCGGATGTCCGGCTCCGCGATGTTTGCATTTTCGGAAAATGATATAAGTTCCGTCTCCTAAGACGCGAGACTCGCCCCCCGTGCGAGCGTCTGACGGCGAACCCTTGCGTCGGGCAGGAGGATAATCGCATGGCAGAAGATTGGCTGGCGGATGTCAGGAAATATGTCGCGGACGCCGACGAGACGGTGGTGTCGGCGATCGTCAAATATCTGGGGATCGCGCTTCGGAACCGCGATTCCTCGCTGGTTTCCTTCAGCGACAAGAAGGAGACAGACCGGGTTCGCGAGAATTTCCTCAAAAAGAAGCTGGGGTTGACCGACGATGACGCGACGCTCGATGCCGCGATCGCCGGCGTCGGCGAGCGGATGAAGGAAGACCGGACGAAGAACCGCGTCACCGTCTATTATCTTCTGGCGCAGCATTTCGGCCTGCTCGGCCTCTTCGGCGGCGCGGCGGGTGTCGCCGGGGCGGCCGGCGCAGCCGCGAGCCTGGCCGCCGCGAGCGGGCCGGGCGGTGACGCCGGCAAGGACGAGGAAACCGCCCCCGTCGCTCCGCTGGCTGCGGCGGGTCTCGGCG
>NZ_JAEMQX010000214.1 GCF_016463645.1 Sphingopyxis sp.
CGGTGAAATATGAATTCGACAAGGCATCGGGCGCGCTGTTCGTCGACCGCTTCCTGCACACGCCGATGCGCTATCCCGCCAACTACGGTTTCGTGCCGCACACGCTGGGCGAGGATGGCGACCCCCTCGACGCGCTCGTCGTCGCGCGTTCGCCGATCGTCGCGGGTGCGGTCGTCAAATGCCGTCCGATCGGCGTGCTCAACATGGTCGACGATGCCGGTGGCGACGAAAAGCTGCTGTGCGTGCCCGTCAACAAGACCTTCCCCTATTACGACAAGGTTTCGACGTACAAGGACATGCCCGAAATCGTGCTGCAGCAGATCGAGCATTTCTTCACCCACTACAAGGATCTCGAGCCCGGCAAATGGGCGAAGCTCAACGGCTGGGGCGATGTCGACGAGGCGAAGCGCATCATCGTCGAGTGCATCGAGCGCGCGAAGAAGATCGGCTTCTAGTTTTCGCCGGCGGGCGCCGGGCCATCGCCCGGCGTCCCGACGATCTTCACATCCTGCCGCGGATAGGGAATGCGGATTCCCGCCTCCCCGAAGCGGTCCCATATCCCCAGGAACACTTCGCCCTGGATATTGCCGAGCCCCGCCTCGGGGTCCGAAATCCAGTAGCGCAGCTCATGCTCGACGGCGCGTTCGCCGAAAGCGGTGATCCACACGACCGGTTCGGGCTCGTTGAGTATGCGCGGGTTTTCCCTTGCGGTCTCGACCATCAGCCGCTGCGCCAGACGCAGATCGCAGTCGTAGCCGACCGGCACGCGCATCCGCACGCGCACCTCGGGGCTCGCATAGCTCCAGTTCTCGACCGGCTGCGTCATCAGCAGCTCGTTCGGGATCAGGTGCTTCTTGCCGTCGCGCGTGATGACGTTGACCGCGCGCACCCCGATCTTCGCGACGCGACCGACATTCGGGACGCCGCCGGGCAGCGCCGAGCCGCCCATCGAACTGCCGTCGCCGACGACGACGATGTCGCCCGGCTTGATCGACCGGTCCATCAGCAGGATGATCCCCGCGATCAGATTGCCCACGGTCTTCTGCAGCCCGAAACCGATCGCGAGCCCCGCGGCGCCCGAAAACACCGCAAGCGCGGTGAGGTCGATGCCGAGCAGATCGATGCCGAACAGCATCGCAAAGACGAAGAGCGCGATGGCGATCAGCTTTTCGGCGAGCAGGCGCTGCGTCGCGTCGATCTGGGTATTGCGGCGAAGCAGCCATTTGATCGACCGCAGCACGACGCGCACCGCGAGGTAGAGCAGCACCGCGACGACGATCGTCGAGAAGAGCCCGTAGAGCGACAGGCGATAGGAGCCGACGTCGATCCCGATCGCCTTCAGCGCCCCGATCGTCCGGACGACGCCTTCGGGCAGCCCGTCCATCACGGTCATCCGGCCATCGCGGCAAAGCCGCGTTCGAGGTCGGCGATCAGGTCGGCGGGATCCTCGAGGCCGATCGACAGGCGCACGAGCGGATCGGGATCGGTCCAGCGGGTGGCGGTGCGAATCGTCTGCGGATCGCTCGGCACGACAAGGCTTTCATAGCCGCCCCAGCTGAAACCGATGCCGAAATGCGTGAGCGAATCGATGAAGCGCGTCCGCGCCGCGTCGTCGACGCCCTTCAGCGTGAAACCGAACAACCCGCTCGCGCCGGCGAAGTCGCGCGACCAGATCGCGTGACCGGGATCGCCCGGCAATGCGGGATGAAGCACACGGCCGACCCCGTCGCGCCCTGCCAGCCAGTTCGCGACGGCAAGACCGTTTTCGCCCTGCCGCTGCATCCGCACATCGAGCGTGCGCAGCCCGCGCAGCATCAGCGCGCAATCGTCGGGCGAAACCGCCTGCCCGAGTTGATACGCCGCGCTGCGCAGCTTCGGCCAAACGCCGCGCGTCGCGGTGAGCGACCCCATCATCGCGTCGCTGTGCCCGCCGACATATTTGGTGAGGCTCATCATCGTCACATCGACGCCGTGCGCGAGCGCGGGGAAGAGCAGGGGCGTCGCCCAGGTGTTGTCGAGCATCGTGAGCACGCCCCGCGCGCGCGCGATTCGGGTGATCGCGGGAATGTCCTGCACCTCGAAGGTCAGGCTGCCCGGCGATTCGAGGAATATCAGTTTCGTCGCGGGGCGGATCAGGTCGGCGATACCCGCACCGACGAGCGGATCGTAATAGGTGGTTTCGACGCCGAGGCGCGCAAGCATCCCGTTGCAGAAGGCACGCGTCGGCTCATAGGCGCTGTCGACCATCAGCAGATGATCGCCCGGCCCGAGCAGCGCGAGCAGCCCTGCCGAATTGGCCGCGACCCCGGACGGATAGAGCAAGGTGCCCTCGGCTCCCGGCTCCATCTGAGTCAGCGCATCGGCGAGCGCCCACACCGTCGGCGTGCCCCGCCGGCCATAATAGAGCCGGTCGTGCGTCGCATGGCCGCGCGCCTTCAGGTCGGCGATATTGTCGTAGAGGATCGTCGAGGCGCGCCACACCGGCGGATTGACGATCCCGCCGCCGAGCCGCGGGTCGCCGGTCCACTCGGAACGCCGCCCGCCCTGCACGATTCGGGTCGCGGGGCGGAGGCTGTCATCGTCGCTGTTGCTCATCGCCGCCTTGTTAGCGGGCCGCCGGCCAAAATCCACCCTTCGCGGAACGGATGCCCGACGCGTCAGGCCGCGCCAGTCGCCTTCGGCGTCGCGGGGTCGGCGCCCCATTCGGCCCAGCTGCCGTCATAGACAGCGACATCGTCCTTGCCGAGCAGATGCGCGCCGAAGGCAACGACGGTCGCGGTCATGCCGCTGCCGCAGGTCGTGACGAGCGGCTTGTCGAGGTCGATCCCGGCGGCATCGAAGGCGGCCTTGAGCGCATCGCCCTGTTTCCACGTGCCGTCGGCGTTGAACAGTTCGCTGTGCGGCAGGCTGCGCGAATTGGGGATATGGCCGGGCGCGAGGCCGGGACGCGGATCGCGCTCCTCGCCGGTGAAGCGCGCTGCGGGGCGCGCATCGACGACCTGTTCGGCACCGCTGTCGACATTCGCGAGCATCTGTTCCTTGGTGCGCACCGCCTTGGCATCGCGCCACACGGTGAAATGGCGGTGGCGCAACGTCTGCTTGCCCATTTCGAGCGCGCGGCCCTCCGCCTTCCATTTGGCGAGGCCGCCGTCGAGCAACGCGACATCGTGCGCCCCGAAGAGTTTCAGCAGCCACCAGGCGCGCGCCGCGCTCTTCAGCGGGCTGTCATCGTAGATCACGATCCGGCTGCCGTCGCCGAGGCCGAGCGACTGCATGCGGCTGGCGAATTTTTCGGCGGGGGGCGCCGTATTTTCGACAGGACTTGAGGCGTCGGTCAATTCGGCCAGGTCGATGAAGACCGCGCTGGGGATATGGCCCGCTTCATATTCGGCGCGCGCGTCGCGCCCGGCGTCGGCCATGAATTTCGTCGCATCGACGACCCGCAGGTCCGATGCCCCCAGTTCGCGTTCCAGC
>NZ_JAEMQX010000016.1:0-1142 GCF_016463645.1 Sphingopyxis sp.
ACCACGCGCCGGGCGACGAATATGAGGCGATCACCAACTGGGGCGGCATGATGTCGGACCTGCGCCTCTATTACGCCGCGGGCCGCATGCTCGCGATGACCGACGCATGGCCGAACTGGGTCGAGGGCGACGAATTCCGTGCCGCCCGCGACAAGTCGCGCGCCGGCAAATAAGCGGGACGAGCGCGCGCCCATGACGCTGAAAATGCCTGCCGAATGGGCGCCGCACGACGCCGTCTGGATCGGTTTCCCGCACCTCGCCGAGGAATGGGCGGGAGCGATCGACGAAGGGCGGCGCGACGTCGCCGCCTTTGCCAACGCCGTCCATGACGGCGGCCGCGGCGAAGAGGTGCGGCTCGTGGTCAACGACGCGCGGCAGGCGGACATCGCCGCCGCGCTCGTCGATCCGGGCGTCAAGATTCTCGTCCAGCCGCTCGGCGATATCTGGCTGCGCGACACCGGGCCGATCATCGCCGGCACGGGCGCGGCGCGCCGCGCGCGCAATTTCGAATTCAACTGGTGGGGCGAGAAATTCGTCATGCCGGGCGATCAGGAGATCGGCGCCGCGCTGGCTGCCGGATCGGGCCTTCCGGTCGACGATCAGGACTGGGTGCTCGAAGGCGGCGGCATCGACGTCGACGGCACCGGGCTTTGCGTGACGACCGAGGAATGTCTGCTCAACACCAACCGCAACCCGACGCTGACGCGCGAGGATATCGCGGTGCGGCTGCACCAGTCGCTGGGCATCGACCGTCTGCTGTGGCTGGGTAACGGGCTCGTCGGCGACCACACCGACGGCCACGTCGACAATCTTGCGCGCTTCGTCGGCGAAGGCCGGCTTGCGCTGCCTGTCGCGGCAGGATCGGACGACCCCAACGCGCAAATCTATGCCGACGCGCGCGCGCGAACCGCGACGTTCGGAGGGGTCGAGATCGTCGACCTCCCCTCGCCCGGCCGTGTCGAAATCGGCGGCGAGATCGCGGCGGCGAGCTATATGAACTTCTACATCGGCAACAGCACCGTCGTCGTGCCGACTTATGGCGTCGCCAATGATCGGGCTGCGGTCGAGACGCTCGCCGCGCTGTTCCCCGGTCGCCGCGCGGTCGGCGTGCCGGCGCGCGGGATCATCGTCGGCGGCGGCAG
>NZ_JAEMQX010000016.1:1152-51495 GCF_016463645.1 Sphingopyxis sp.
AGCTTCCACTGCTCGAGCCAGCAGCTTCCGGCCTAGCATCGGACGCGAAGCCGCCTATATTCCGCCCCGACTCCCGCTTACCGGACAGGCCATGACCCGCACCATCACCGTCGCCGCGTTGCAGCTTCCCCTGCCCGGCCCCGTCGAACCGAATATCGACGCCGTCTCCGCGCTCGTCGAGGAAGCGGCCGCCAAGGGTGCGCAGGTCATCCTGCCCCCCGAACTGTTCGAAGGCCCGTATTTTTGCCAGGTTGAAGAGGAAGAGCTGTTCGCCACCGCGCGCCCGACGACCGATCATCCCAGCGTCGTCGCGATGCAGAGGCTCGCCGCGAAGCTGAAGGTCGCGATCCCGACGAGCTATTTCGAGAAGGACGGACCGCATTATTACAACACGCTCGCGATGATCGGCGCCGATGGCGACATCATGGGGACATACCGCAAGAGCCACATTCCCGACGGCCCCGGCTATGAAGAGAAATATTATTTCCGCCCCGGCAACACGGGCTTCAAGGTGTGGGACGTCTCCGGGACGCGCATCGGCGTCGGCGTCTGCTGGGACCAATGGTATCCCGAATGCGCGCGCGCGATGGCGCTGATGGGCGCCGAGCTGCTCTTCTACCCGACCGCGATCGGGTCCGAGCCCTATGACGCCGACCTCGACACCAGCCGCATGTGGCGCCGCGCGATGCAGGGGCATAGCGTGTCGAACTGCATGCCGGTGATCGCCGCGAACCGCATCGGCGCCGAGGGCGACGCCAGTTTCTATGGCCACAGCTTCATCACCGACGAATGGGGCGACATGACGCAGGCGTTCGGCGCGGGCGAAACGGGCGTTCTCGTCGAGACAGTCGATCTCGACCGCGCGGCGAAGCATCGCGCCGGCATGGGCTTTTTTCGCGACCGCAGGCCGCAGCTTTACGGGCGGCTGGTCGAGGACATCTGACAGGAAAACTGGGGCAAACGATGGAATTACCCGACGATATCTTCACCGAGCCCGAGGACGTCGATCCCGAAACGCTCGCCAACCTCGGTCCGCTCCGCCGGCTCGCCGGGATATGGGAAGGCCAGCGCGGGGTCGATATCAACCCCAAGGCCGATGGCCCCGAAACGCGCCAATATTATGAGCGGATCGAACTGCAACCGATCGATCCGCAGGCGAACGGCCCGCAGCTGTTCTATGGCCTGCGCTATCATCTGCACGTCAACACGCGCGAAGAGGACATCGCCTTCCACGATCAGGTCGGTTACTGGCTGTATGAAGCGGCGACGGGGCTGATCCTGCAGACGCTGGCCATCCCGCGCGGGCAGATCGCCATCGCCTCGGGACATGCCGAACCCGACGCCAGTCGGCTCGTCGTGAAAGCGACCCGCGGCGAGACCGAATATGGCATCTGCTCGACGAGCTTCCTCGACCTCGCCTTCCGCACCGATTCCTATCAGCTGACGATCGACTTCCACGACGACGGTTCGTGGAGCTATGTGTCCGACACCACGCTCATGGTCAAAGGCCGCGACGAACCCTTCCTCCATCGCGACCGCAACAGGCTGGTCAAGATCGCCGAGCCCGATCTCAACCCTTGGGCAAGGATCGTGCGCGGCGCGGCCTGAGCCTCAGCTTTCGAAGCGGCGGATGCTTTCGAGGTCGGCGCGGTCGAGCGGCTGCGTCAGCCACAGGCCGCCCCGGCCCGCGCGCGACCAGCGCACGATCGCACGGCGCTTGACCCCGCCGGCGAGCACGAGGTCGAATTCCTTGCCGACCTCGAGATGCCCGTCGTGGACGAAGCCGGCGCCATTTTGCGACAGGTCGACCAGCTCGATATCCGTCGTGCTCTCGTCGGTCACCGCCTGCGCCCTGGTGCTCACCGGCAGGCGGGGCTGGCGATAGCCGGTGGCCCGCTGCTCGGCCGCCAATTGCTTCAGCACGTCGGCAACGTCGACTTCTTCATCGAACGACACGCCGCACCGGCCCGCGTCGGACCAGACCACCGTCCCGCGGATCACCACCGTATCGGAAAGTGCGATCTCCAGCTTCTCGTCCACGGCAATGGGAACATCGGCCGCCAGCATCATGCCCCGATCGGACATGTTGCGGACACGCCACAAACCGGCGTCGCCATTGCGCACGACCTTGGCGATCCGCCAGACGGTGCGATAGCGGTCGCCTTCGCGGCGATCGCCGCCAGCCGATGGATCCTGCTCCTCTACCGGATCGGAGAAGCGATGTTGGTTCATGTCGTCAACCTTATCGAGGCAGCGCCGGACAAAGCATAAATCCTTGTCTATACTGCGAAATACACAATCCCCACGTCTCCGGAATACTAGAATTAGTCATATAATTCAATCATATTGCAGATCATAGTTAACATAGCATCCGCCACAGCCTCCCGAAGCGCGGACGCCACACCAGGATAAATGTCGCATTTTGCATAATTTACGGTGCACGAATGCAGGGATTAAGTGCCAGATTGGCGGGAATGGCGATTCCCGCCCGAAGGGCGGGACCGATGCTTCAATAGCGTCCCGAAAGCAGCGCCCCGGCATCCGGAACACGCGTCGAAAGACCAAGCCGCGTGAGCATCTGGTGTGCCGTGCAAATCGCCGCCGATATCACCGGCTTGCCGATCGCATCCTCGATCTTCTGTACCGAGGGAAGCGACGGCATCTGGACACACGCCGACAGCACGAGCGCGTCGACACCGGTCAGATCGAGCCGCTTGCAATGGTCCAGCAGATTGGCGGGATCCTGCGCCGCAACCTCCAGATTGTCCGGGATCTCGAGCGCGAGCCAGTCGGTCACTTCGACGCCCTCCTGCGCGATATAACCGACGACCATCTCGGTCAGCGGCTTCATATAGGGCGCGACGAGCGCGATCCGCTTCGCCTGCAGCGTCTTCAGCCCCTCGACGAGCGCGCCGGCGCTGGTGACGACCGGCGCGGCGTGGCCGTTCTCCACAGTGCGCCGGTGGAGTCGCGTCTCCGACTCGCGGTGATAGCCCTCGCCCATGCTCATGATCGCGACGAGGCAGGCGTAGCCGAGCACGTCGACCGCGGCGTCGGAGAGTTCGAGCGCGCAGCGGTCGGAGTCCGCGTCCATCGCCGCCAGTTCCTCTTTCGTCACCGTCTTCATCCGCATCCGCGACGAGTGGAAGGTGAAGCGTTCGGGCGCGATCGCCTCGCGCGCACGGAGCAGCGCCGGAATCTCGGTTTCCATCGTGACGTTCGAACTGGGCACGATCTGCCCGATGCGGATGGGTCTGATCATGGTGCCGCCCTCAGACCGCAACGATCGGATTGCGGAGCGTGCCGATGCCCTCGACGGTGCATTCGACGACATCGCCCGGCCACATGAATTCCTGCGGGTCGCGCCCCGCTCCAACGCCAGCGGGGGTTCCGGTGGCGATGATGTCGCCGGGCTCGAGCGTCATCACGCTCGAAATGTCGGCGATCAACTGATTGATATTGAACAGCATGAAGCGCGTGTTGCTGTTCTGCTTTTCGACCCCGTTCACATGCGTCAGGATATTGAGGTTGTGCGGATCGCCAATCTCGTCGGGCGTGACGATACACGGGCCCATCGGCGCGAAGCTGTCCTGCCCCTTCGACACGATCCACTGCCCCGCGCGGCGACAATCGCGCGCCGAGACGTCGTTGATCACGGTGTAGCCGAACACATGATTGAGCGCGTCAGCCTCCGCGACATGGCGCGCGCTGCTCCCGATCACCACCGCCAGTTCAGTTTCCCAGTCGAGTTGCTGCGTCACCTTCGCATTGTGGCGGATCGGATCGTTCCACGCGACGACCGCGGTCGGCGGTTTCGAGAAGATCACCGGCTGCTGCGGTAGCTCGTTCGACGTATCGAGCGACCGCGCCGATTCAGCAACATGTTCGGTATAGTTGAGACCGATTCCAAAGATATTCTTGCGCGGGCGCGGGATTGGCGCGAGCAAGGTAATATTGCCCGCGGGCAGCGACGTGCCGATCAGGTCGGCGGTGGTCGCGGCTGCGACGGCTTCCTGCAGAAAGCGCACGGCAATCGGTCCCAAGTCGATGAAATCGAGCATTGTCGACGGCAGGTCATTGCCGATCGCATCGCCGAAATATTCGAGGTCGATCACGAGCCCGTCGTGGAGGAGGCCGAGCCTCGGTTCGGTCTCCACCGTACGATAAGTCACGAAGCGCATAATCTGTCCTGTCTGCAAGTCAGGCGGGCTGGTGGCCGCCATTTTCGGAATAGGGCTCCTCGATCCGGACGCCGAGCGCCTCCATCACGGGGAAGTCGTTGAACGAGAAGAGGAAGGCTTCCTCGGAAACGTCGAGATTGACATGCTCGTGCCAGGTCCACGAAGGCACGCAGAAAATGTCGTGCGTACCCCAATCGAAGCGCTCGCCGCCGATGATCGAATAGCCGCATCCGCCTGCGACATTATAGACGACGTTGCCGGTGTGGCGGTGCGCCTTGCCGCGAAAGCCGGGTTTCAGCATCTGCATATGCGCCCCCATCGTCTGGAGCGCCCAGCCGCCGGTCAGCGGGTTCGAATAGCGCACCATATGCCCGTCGAACGGCGTGCCCTCCGACACCTTGGCAAGGTTCCGGAGCGCATCGCGCGTCGCTTCCCAGCGATAGACCATCACCGGCGACCAGGGTTTCTCCCACGCCGGTACGCCTTCCGGCCGCAGCCCGGCGCCACCGTAGCTCAGCGGCAGGTCGTCGGCGGGAAACGCCGCGGTCTGTGCGGGCTGGTCGTAGACCGCGTAGAAATTGGTCTCGAGGCTGTTCATCAGCGGAATGTCGAGCCCGTCCTGCCAGATCGACACCTCGCCGCCGGCAACGACGCCATGGTCGTGCCATGCGCCGTTCGGGGTCAGCACATAATCGTTGGCGCCGAGCGTGATATGATGTCCGTCGACGACGGTATAGGCGCCCTTCCCCTCCATGATGAAACGGTGCGCCGATGCGGTATGCTTGTGCGCGGGGGTGATCTCGCCGGGGCGCATCGCCTGCATCCCGCTGAACAGCCAGCCGCACACCGCGACATTCTCGCGCCCCGCGTCGCTGTCGTTGAGCAGGGTGACGACGCGGCGTCCGGCTTCTTCGGGCTTCACCAGATCGAGCGCGCGCAGGCACATGTCGCGCATATCGGCGTAGCGCCAAAGCGTCGGGCGGTACCGCGTCTCGGGCTCCCACGGCTCGATCGCATTCGCGCGCTTCCAGAAGGCACCTGCATTGCGCGCTGCAAGTTCCTGATAAAAGGCTTCAAGTTCGGGCGTATCGGTCACGCGGGCGCGCCCGAGCACATCGTCACGCGGATCGATGATCGTGCTGTTGCCTGCCATCAGGGTGCCTCCTCGTCTGGATCGACGGGCTGTGCCTCGTCGACGAACAGGGCCGACGCGCGGGGGGTCCGGTCGACCGTCAGGTTGAAGATGTCGAAGCGGTTATAGCCGCCGACAATGTCGTGCATCAGCTTGGGGCGGATACATTCGCCAAGGTCGATGTCGGCATAGACGATGCCCTCTTCGTCGATCAGTGCCTCTCCGACCGGATTGCCGTGCGGATCGATCACGCCCGAAAAGGCGCTGTTCGGCCTCGACAGCAGGTCGCGATTCTGCGGGCGGTCGGCGCTCATTGCGTCGATAATTTCGGGGCTCACCGCCGAGCAGGCGACGATCGTGAAGACCTTGCCCTCGAAACTGTGCGCGGTCGCGCGAATACGGATCGCCTCCGCCATATTGTAGGAGGCGGGCGCGACGGGCAGCGCGATATAGTTGGCGACATGGACGAGTTCGCCCTGCGACAGCAGCGCGAAACGCGCGAGCGTGTTGGTGTTCTCGCCGCACGCGAGCGTGCCGAGCGGCCCGACCGGTGTGTCATATACACGGATCGAGCTGCCGTCGCCGCCCGCCCATGTCAGCCTCTCGGCCCAGGTCGGCACCAGCTTGCGATGCCGCCCGAGCAGCGCACCATCCGCGCCGATGATCAGGTTGGTGTTGTAGAGTGTCCCGACGCTCACCGGATCGCGCTCGTTGATGCCGATCACGACAGTACAGCCGTGCGCGCGGGCCGCCTCGCAAAGTGCGGCAACCTCAGGCCCGTCTAGGCTCATCGACGCCCGATACAGCCGTTCATGCCACTCGGCGCCCTCGATCGGGGTCATCAGCCAGTTCCAATAGGGATAGGCCGAAACGAACACCTCGGGGAAGGCGACAAGCTCAGCGCCATTGTCCGCAGCCTCGGCGATCAGCGCGCACGCCTTGTCGACCGTGCGCGCGGTATCGAGGAAAACCGGCGCGGCCTGCACCGCGGCGACGCGCGATCTGGGCAGGAAGGGCGCCGACACGTCGCTCATGTCACCGCCGCCCGCTGGTGATATTGCGGCTTGTCCCATGCGCGGGTGGCGCAGACCTTTTCGAGCCGGCGAGCCGTTTCGACGATGTCCTGATAGCGCAGATACAGCGGCGTCAGCCCGAACCGCAAGATGTCGGGCGCGCGGAAGTCGGCGATGACGTCGAACTCCTTGAGCGCCTGCACGATCTGATACCCCTGCGGGTGCGCATAGGCGACCTGGCTGCCCCGCTCCGCATGGCCTTGGGTGCTCACCAACTCGAAGCCATAGGCGTCGCACAGCGGCTGCATATGCTCGATGAACAGATTGCCAAGCGCCAGAGACTTTCGGCGGATTTCGGCCATATCGGCTTCGAGGATCAGGTCGACGCCGACCTCGAGCGCCGACAGGCCGAGCACCGGCGGCGTGCCGCACTGGAAGCGCCCGATTCCGGCCGCGGGATCATAATCCTCCTCGAAGGCGAACGGACGCGCATGGCCGAACCAGCCCGACAGCACCGGCGTGGCGGCATGGTGTCGCGCCGCCGCGAACAGATAGGCGGGCGCGCCGGGGCCGCCGTTGAGGAATTTGTATCCGCAGCCGATCGCGAAATCGGCGTTTGCGCCATTGAGGTCGACCGGGATCGCCCCCGCGCTGTGGCTCAAATCCCAGACGACGAGCGCGCCGGCTTCGTGCGCAGCGCGCGTGATCGCGGCCATGTCGCGCACGCGGCCCGACTTGTAATGTACCTGCGTCAGCAGCAGCACCGCGACATCGTCGTTCAGCGCATCGACGATCGCGTCGGGCGCAACGGTGACCGCCTTCACGCGCCCGCCCGAAAAGGCCTCGATGCCCTGCATCATATAGACGTCGGTCGGGAAGTTGGTGGCTTCGGACAGGATCACCGTCCGTTCACGCCGCAACGAAAGTGCAGCCGTCAATGCCTTGAAGATATTCACGGAAGTCGAATCGGTCGCGACAATCTCGCCGGGGTTGGCGCCGATCAGCCGCCCGATCTTGTCGCCGATGCGCCGCGGCGCGGTCGACCATTCGGCGCCGAGCCACGAGGTGATCAATCCTTCGCCCCATTCGCTGCCGATGACCTCCGCGAGCCGGTTGCCCGTCGCCTTGGGCAGCGCGCCGAGCGAATTGCCGTCGAGGTAGATGAGGCCCTCGCGGAGATGAAAGCGGTCGCGAAAAGGCGCGAGCGGATCGGCGGCGTCGAGCGCCGCCACATCGGTAGCAAGCAGCGTTCCGGTCATGCGATTTCCCTCAGAATGGCGCGCACCGGGCTCGCGTCGGCGCCGACGATGCGGAGCGGCAGCGCCACCAGCTCGTATCGACCGGGCGGCACGTCATCGAGCACCAGCCCCTCCAATATCCGCATGTCGGCTGCCTTCACCGCCTGATGCGCGTCGAGCGTCTTCGACTGTTCGGGATCGAGCGAGGCGGCGTCGGTGCCGATCAGGCGCACGCCCATCGAACCGAGCCGCGCGATAACGTCGCTGGCGATCGCGGTGAAATCCGAGTCCCACCGGTCGTGCGGGAATTGCTCATAGGTGCGCAGCAGCACGCGCGTTGCGCCAGCGAGCGCGTCCCAGTCGATATCGGCAATCTCCACCCGCCCGCGCGCACGGCGGACATCGAGCAGCACGCACGGCCCGATATAGGCTTCAAGATCGCAATCGGCCGACGAGGCGCCGTCATTGGCATAGTGCAGCGGCGCATCGCCGTGCGTGCCCGCGTGCAAAGGCGTGAACATGCCCCCGACATTGACCGGGCAGCCGTCGCCGATCACCGCATGGCTGTGCAGCGCGAAGGCCGGCTCGCCCGGCCACACCGGCACCGCGGCGTGCAGCGGCTGCGAAATGTCCCGGATCCGGCTCATGCGCCCTTCCCTTCGGAATAATCCCCGCCCTCGCGCGGTGCGACCATTTCGGTGCGCATCGACCAGAGTTCGGGGAAGAAGCTGAGACTCAGCGCCTTGACGAGATAATTGACCCCCGACGAGCCGCCCGTCCCCGGCTTGTGCCCGATCACGCGCGCGACGGTCTTCATGTGCTTGAAGCGCCATTCCTGGAAATAATATTCGAGCGCGGTGATCTTCTCGGCGAGCGTGTAGAGGTCCCAATGATGCTTGGGGTCGGAATAGATCGCGAGCCACGCCTTCTCGACCGCTTCGGATGCTTCATAGGGCTGGGTCCAGTCGCGTTCCAGATGGTCGGCGGGAATGGCGAAGCCGCGCCGCGCCAGCAGCCGCAGCAGCTCGTCATACAGCGACGGCGCCTCGAACGTTGCCCGCAGCCGCGCTGTGCCCTCCACATCGTCCTTGTGGACGATCATCATATCCCCGCGCTTGTTGCCGAGCAGATATTCGAGCTCGCGATATTGCTGCGACTGGAAACCCGAGGCGCGACGCAGGAAGCCGCGAAAGGTCAGGAAGTCGTGCGGGGTCAGCGTCGCGAGCACTTCCCAGCTATGGATCATGTGCCGCTGGATCGTCGCGATCCGGTCGAGCCCCTTGCCCGCGACCGCCAGATTGTCGGAGCGGATCGCATCGTAAACCAGCCGTCCCTCGTGCAGGACGAGCTTCAGCCACAGCTCCATCGTCTGGTGCATGATGATGAACAGCATCTCGTCGGGCTTGTCCGACACCGGCACCTGCGCCGAAAGCAATTGCGCGGTCTGCAGATGCCGTGCGTAGGTCAGGCCATTGTCCCACTGGATCGTCTCGCCGTCGATCTCTGTCTCGAAAATGTCGGTGCCGCCGTCGCGCGTCTGCCTGATCATCGTGCCGCCTCTCCATCCGCCGGACCCGCCGGCAGACGCCCTTCATAGGCGACATCGCCCGGACAGGCATCCCCCGGTTCGAGCGCCGGTGCATCGGCAATCTTGCGATAGACACTCGCGAAATCGGTCTCTTCGGTCGCGCGCAGCAACTCGCCGAATCCGGCGACCACGAAATAGGTCTGTTGCAGCCGGTCGAAATGATATCCGGTCCGCATCACCCGCTCGATATCGAGCCAGATGCGCTTCGGTTCGGGCGCGGTCAGCGCCGAGACCGTCTCGGCAAGGCTCGACATCAGCCCGCCGCCAAAGGCGCGAAGCTCGCCATCCTCGACGACGAGGCCGAATTCGACGGTGTAGAGCCAGAGCCGCCCGAGAAAGTCCGATGCGCCGAGTTGTTCGGCACGCAGCCCCGCTTGGCCATAAGCGACCAGAAAGTCCGAAAAGGCGGGATCGGTGAGCATCGGGACGTGCCCGAAGATGTCGTGAAACATGTCGGGCTCTTCGCTGTACGCGATCTGCTCGGGCGGGCGGAGGAAATTGGCGGCGGGAAAGCGCCGGTTGGCGAGATGCTCGAAGAAGGGCTCGTTGGGGATCCAGCCGGGCACCGCGACGACCTCCCATCCCGACGCGGGTTTCAGCAGCGCATTGAGTTCGGCGAAATCGGGAACGCCGGGCTTCAACCGGCGAAGGATTTCGAGACCCTCGAGAAACGACCGGCACGCATAGCGATCGAGCGCCACTGCCTGCCGATCGAACAGGGTCCGCCAGGTCTCATGCTGTTCGGGGGTGAAGGCCGCCCAGTTTTGCGGCATCGTCCAATCGGCCGCGACACCCTCCGGCGGTGCGTCGAAAATATGTGTCGCGGCCATCGGTCTCTCTCCAAACCTTCGCCAAGAGATTAGCCCGCGCGCCAGCGAACATTGTGCGGATTTCATTTTCAATGGGCACCAAAATCACCCAATCGTTCTGCTATTTCTTCCAACTGAAGGAATTTGTTCTTTCAACCTGGAGCATGCGGCCCTATTTTTGCGCAAAGCAATTCAGGACGAAACGCATGGACAAGTTCGACTGGAAGATCGTCGCCGAACTCGAACGCGACGGACGGCAATCCTATGCCGATCTCGGCGAGCAGGTCGGCCTCTCGAAATCGCCCTGCTGGTCGCGGGTCAAGAATCTGGAGGAAAGCGGCGTGATCGACGGCTATGCCGCGCGGGTCGATCCGATCGCGATCGGCCTCGCGGTGCAAAGCTTCGTCGAGGTGCAGATTCGCTTCGACGCGCACACCGAGTTCGAAGCTGCGGTGCTCGCGCATCCGGCCGTCGTCGAATGCCACACGACGGCGGGCGAGAGCGATTATCTGCTCAAGATATTCGCGCGCTCGGCCGACCATCTCGACGAACTGCTGCGTCACAATCTGTCGAAGCTGCCGGGCGTCCAGCGGCTGAAAACCGTCGTGTGCCTCAAGACGATCAAGCGGCACGGCCGGCTCGCCGAATGGGCGCGGACAACCGAGACGCGCGCGCCGCGCTAGAAACGCTTTCGCACCGACAGCTGGACGGTGCGGCCGAGCGGATCGACTTCATGGCGTTCATATCCCGCCGGGACGCTGCCGTCGCCCAGCACGACATGCCGATAGGCGTTGAAGAGATTCTGGATATCGACCGAGATGTTGAGGTTCGAAAGCCATCCCGGCTTTTCGGCCGATCGCAGCAGGCGCCCGGGCTCTGCGAACAGGCGAAGGTTGACGATCGTCAGCGGGCGGTGGCGATAATCGCGCCCGCCCCCCGGCGCATCGGGATCGCGAAGCCGGAAACCGCTCTGCCAGTTGCCGTCGAGCGTCATGCCCATCCCCGCCCTGCCGGCAACCAGCTGAATGCCGATATTGTGCCGCGATTGCGCGGTATCGCCGGCGAGCCGGTCGATTGCCGGGGCGCCGGGGTGCGTCAGCAGCTCGCTGCGCAGCAGCCAACTGTGGTTGACGGTCAGGGTGAACTGCCAGGGATCGGTCGCCGGCGTGGCACGGCCGCCTTTCCCCTTTCCGCCCGGTGCAAGCATCAGGGTCAGGCTGTTGTCGAGCCGCTCGCTCGTGTCGCGCACGATCCGGATCGGCCGCGCGTCGACGCGAATCAGCCGCCCCGACGCGTCGCGGACGAACCGGTCGGGAAAGGCCTCTTCGACCGCGAATGTGAACCCGGGGAAGCCACCCGCACCGCCGGTCGATTGCTGCCTTCGATATTCGACGGCGAGCGAGAGCAGTCGGGGGTCGAACGGGCGCAATGTGGCGCCGAGCGACAAGGTCCGGCGCCGGCCCGATCCCAGATCGGGATTGCCGCCGGTGACCCAGACCGGTTCGGCGATTTCCTGCCGTGCGAAATCATAGACGCGTCGCACCTCCTCCCGATAGGGCGCGGTCAATTGCTCGATCGATGGCGAGAGTTTGGCGACGCCGAACGACCCGTTGAGCCGGAGCGCGGGAATGGGGCTCCAGTTGGCTCCCAGATCGAACCGCGGACGCGACGCCTCGCGCGAGCCGAAGGTCAGGCCGCCGGCGAGGTCGAGCGAAAGGTCGCCGAGCAGCGAGCCCGGGTTCGCGCTTCGGCTGGCGATCGGGACCGCGAACGACAGCCGGCCATCGAACCGGTCTCGTCCCGCCCGGCCGATGCCATCCTCGTCGGTCAGGCCGTCGTCGAAACGGTTGATGGTGCGGTTGCGGCTCATTCCCGCGGTCAGGGTCGCTGTCAGCGGTCCGGCCGGCAGCTTGGCGATCGATCTGTTGAAGGTCAGCCGCGTGTTCAGGCTTTCGCTGACCGACCGGTTGCGGCTGGTCCGAAATCCATCGGGAAACATATCATCGGGCTGGTCGATACGTCCGTCCGCCCACCCCCGCGCATAGTTGGTGCTGAAGATGGCTCGCCCGCCCGCGAACGGCCCCGAGAGCGTCCCCGACAGGGTCAGGCTCTGCGCATTTTGCCGGCCGAGCAGGACAGGCTGGTCGGAGGAACCGGGACCCGCCGGTACGAGACCCAGCCATTGCCGGCTGCCGCTGGTCGCGGCGTTGAGGCTCAAGGACGCGGTAAAGCGCCCGACCGGCCGCGTGAGTCCCATCGAAGTCGACAACTGGTTCGTCGCGGGAAGCAGCGACAGATGGTGGTCCGGATCGACGGGATCATCGGCGCGCGGGGCCGATCGCACGCGCGAGCTTCGAAACAGCGCGCTCTCGCCCGAAAGCTGGACCTGCGCATTCCACCGCGCCTTGCCGTCGATCACGAAACGCCCGGCCGATCCGGTGCCGCCAATTCGGCCGCCCGCGGTCGGCAATTTGACGCCGGCCTGCGTCTCCCACGACACGAAATGCCTTTTCAGAACGAGGTTCACGACCCGCTGGTTGCCCGCATAGCCATATCGCCCGGCCGCTTCGGGGGGCAGGATGGCCAGGCGCCTGAGCGCGGCAGGCGGAAAACTGGTGAGATCCTGGATCGAATCGACGCGCTCGCCATTGACCAGGATGATGGGCCGTTCGTCCGGGCGTCCCGTCAGCGGCGTGATACGGCGTACCAGCTCACCGATCGAATAGGCGCCATAGGCTTCGATCTGCTGCTCGTCGAGTTCGGTTTCGGGGTCGACGAGCGCCTCGCCATATCGCGCGGTGACGACAATCTCCCGATCATCGCCGACCGCAATGGTCTCTCCCTCGGGTGCATGCGACGACAGCCCGGCATCGGGGCGGTCCTGCGCACCTGCCGTTACGAACGGCCACAGGCATATCGAAGCGAGCAGCGCCGCACGGCGTGATTTCGGATCGCTGGAAACCTTGCGCCCGCCGGGATGACCCGCCGGATCGATCGCCTCGTTCCGGCGCCCTGTTTCCCTTTCCCGCATCCGGTTTCGCGATTCCCTGACCCTGTTCAATCGCTCATAGCCGATTATCCGAGTGCGCTACGATCGCCGGCCGCAGGAGAACAAGGCCGCACAGTCATTGACGTGGCCGGGCACGGGAGGGGCCGGCCCGGCCACAATCCAACCGGACTTAGGAGAGGTTCAGGTTGGGGATCGAGATCGTCGCACTGTGGATCGTGCAGGTGGCGCCGGCCGGATCGATCGGCGGCAGCGTCTTGTTGGTGATCGTCAGCACCTTGCCGATATTGTCCCAGTCGCCCCGGACGGTTCCGTAGCAGGGATCGTTGGCGATCGTGTTGGCACCCATGGTGATGTCGACCTTCGTCGCATCGCCCGGCACCGTGGCCGCCGACCAGGTGCCCTGCGGGACGACGAACAGGCAGCTGAAGTCGCCCGGAGCGATGCCAGGCGACGAGATCGCAACCGTCGTGCTCGAAGTGACCGTGCCGTCGAAGGTGACGTCGCAGGTCACATTGAGCGACTGTTCCAGATTGGCCTCGCCGCTGCTGCCGTTGGCATTGCCGCTGAACGACTGGGCGTTGGCAGCGAAGGGCATGGCCAGCGCTGCGGCGGTTGCTATCATGGCCGAGAATTTCTTCATGATATCTCCTCTTCCTTTTCAATATTGGTTTGGAAAGGCGGGAAGCCTCCCAATTGTAAAGACGCGAGAAAGACGAAAGAGGGGGGATCGGAAGAAAGATTTTAAAGAGCGCACCAGCTACTCCTGCAGACCGCTACCGGAAGGCCCGATCAGGACAAGTTCAGATCGGCAATGAATATATCCATGGTACGAATATGACACGGCTGGTCGCCCGCATTGATCGGCCACAGATATGCCCCGTTGATCGTCAGGATCTTGCCCGCATTGTCCCAGTCGCCGCGGACGGTGCCATAACATGGCTCATTGGTGATTGTGTTGAACCCCAGGGTGATGTCGATCTTCGTCGCATCGCCCGGCACCGTGGCGGCCGACCAGATGCCCTGCGGCGTCATGAAAACGCAATTGAAGTCGCCGCCGGGAGACATGCTCCGCGAACTGATGTGGAGGGTGGACGAGGACACCGACCCGATGAAACCGAAATTGCAGGTCGTGGCCATGGATTGCGATATCCACATCTGACCGTCGCCCGAAACAGTAGCGCCAACGGGCGAAAAGGACTGGGCGCGGGCAGCGAACGGCATGGCAAGCGCGACGACCGAAGCCGTCAGCGCAGCTACGAATTTTCCCATGAGGTTTTCCTTTCCGGCGTCAATTTTTCAAGGAAAGGCGGCATGCCTTCCAATGTCATGACGCCCGGGCCAGGCGATGAGGGGGATGAGAGACCCCTTTTCGCCTTGCCGTCGGCGATCAGGGAAAACGGAGGCCGCCGTCGTGTGGCGAGCGGCGGCCCCAGGGGAGAGGTTCGTGATACTCGCGTGGTCCGATTGCACCCGAGATCCGACACCCCTCGGATTCCGTGCATGCCCAGATCGATGACGCCCCCTAGAATTTCACCGTGGCGTTGAGGCCGACGATCCGGGGGTCCAGCGTAAAGACGTTCGTGCTGAGGCCGGTGTCGTCGCTGTTGGTGAAAGTGCCCGTGATCGGCGCCTTGTCGAGCAGGTTCTTGACGTAAAGCTGGAGTGCGAAGTCCCCCTCGCCGCGGGCGAGCGTGACCGCCAGATTGACGTTGTCCCACGCTCTCAGCCGGTCATATTCTGTATTGAACACCCGCGCATAGCTCTTGCCCTGGCGGTAATAATCGCCGCGGAAGGTGAGGACCCAGTCGCCGCCTTCGAGGAAGAAGCTGTATTGGGCGCCGATGTTGAACGTATAGTGCGGCGCGTTGGGCAACTCGTTACCGCCCAGATCGGCATAAAAGCCTTTCCCGCCGTTCGGGGCGTCGGTCAGCGGATTATAGGTAAAGCCCAATTGCTGATCGAAGCGGAACGCCGGCTGGACGCCGGACAGCGCGGGGTTGAAGGTGCCGTAACGCGCCGAGCCGGCGCACAGCGCGGACAGCATCAGCAGCTTCAGATCGTCATTCGCCCGGTTATAGGTCAATATCCGTTCGACGAGGGCCTTGGGCGCGATACAGTTGGACGGCACCTGGATCCACGGCCGCAGCAGCATCCAGTCGGGGTTGCCCTGGGTCCGGTCCATCACGTCGATCGACCGCGCGCCCTTGTCGATCCGTGTATCGAGCAGACCCAGCGTGGCGTCGAGCCGGAAATTGCGCGAGGGCCGCCACGCCGTCTCGAGTTCCAGGCCCCAGGTCTTGGCACTGAAATTCTCGTTGAGCGAAATGCGGTCGACAATCTGCGAAATCTGGTAATCCTGATAGGCGTTGAAAAAGGCCGCGGCATTCAGCGTGAACCGGCCGCCGTCGAAGCTGTTCTTCGTGCCGATTTCGAATGCCGTCACATATTCGGGTTTGAAGGTTTCGGGGAGCGGCTGATACTGGATCACCGTCTGGTCGATATCCGCGCGCGGCGGATTGGCGCCGCCCCCCTTGTAACCCCGCGATCCCGAAAAATAGACCAGCGTGTCGTCGGTGAAGGACAGTTCGGGCTTCCAGTCGACGACCAGCCGTCCGGTCACCGCATTCCATTTCTGCCGGATTTCGGGAAATTCCCGGAAACCGCGGTTGATGGTGCCGCCGGTTGCCGTCCCGCCCTTGGCGGGATCATTTTCGATCGAACCCAGCATCAACTGGCTGGGAACCGGCGTCGCGTTCTTCTTGTCGCGCGTATAGCGCAGCCCGAGCGTGACCTTCAGGTCGTCGGCCGCCTGCCAGTAAAGCTCTCCGAATACGGACGTCGATTTGGTCCGTACCGGATTCTTGCTGCGGAAATAATTATGGCCGTCCTCGGGCCCCTCACCGATCGGATTGGGGTCGACATAGACGCATTCGCGGCCCGTGAGCGTCCCTTCGCCGCAGTTGCGTGTGATGCGCCCGCCGTTATCCGTCGCGCCGTTGAAATTATACTCGGCGATCAGGGTGAACAGGTTGTTGTAGACGAAATAGTCATCCTGCGACTTGAAATCGAGAAAGTTGGCGCCGGCGTTGAAGTTCAGGGGGCCGTCCCAGGAAGATTGCAGCCGCAACTCCTGCATCCACTGGCGATTGCGCGACCGGCTGAGGTCGGCGGATACGATCCGGTCCGATGGACCCAGTTGCGGATCGGTGAAAATGCCGCCGGGGGTCGGTCCGGGAACGGTCATCGGCAGGGGCGCACCGACGGCGTTGCGGACCAGACTGGCGGAATCGTTGAAAACCGGCGCCGAGACGAAGCGATTATAGTCCTGCGACGAATAATAGCGATCGCGGGCATAGGCGGTCTGCGAGATGAGTTTCAGATTATCGCCGAGGCCGAGTTCGGCGTTGAACTGGAAAACATCGTTCTTGGCCCGGAAGACGGGATCATAGCTCGTCGCCACCTCTCGCAGGTCGCGCGACTGGACGACGTCGCCATAAGGGTCGAAATTCCGGTCGATCGGAAAGACCGTGGGGCGCGACCCGGTGGCCGTCGGATCCCGCCCGATCACGATGTTGATCTGCGGGAACATGACATAGGCGAGCGCCTTCGCATTGGGCGCGCCGAAGGCGGCGTCGTCATAGAGCGATGCCGACTGGCATCCCTGGCTGAATCGCCCCTGCAGGAATTCGGGCACCGCGATATTGCCGATCTGGGCGACCCCCGGGTCGCGGGTGCAAAGCTGCTTGCCGGTACGCGAGCGGTTGTCGTCCTCCTCGAAATGCTGCCAGATCGCGTTCGCCTTGAACCGGTCGCTCGGCTCCCACTGGATCGACGCGCGCGTCGACCAGAGATCGCGGCCGTTGACCCGCTGCTGCGTGAAGCTGTTGTAGTCGAATCCTTCGCGCTTCGTCATCGCGCCGGCGACGCGGACGCCCAGCGTATCGGTGATCGGCACGTTGAGCATCCCCGACAGGCGCCGCGTTTCGAAGCTCCCGACCTCGCCCTTCACCTCGCCCCCGAAGCTGTCGTCGGGAAGGGCCGGTATGACATTGACCACGCCCGCCGTCGCATTGCGGCCATAGAGCGTCCCCTGCGGGCCGCGCAGCACCTCGACGCGTTCGAGGTCGAAGAACTCGGCCTCGAAAAGGCGATTGCGGATGAGCGGGGTATTGTTGAAGCTGACCGCGACGGCAGGATCGTTCGAGGCGGAAATCGCCTTGGTCCCGATGCCGCGGATGGTGAAGTCATAGCCGCTGAAATTGCTTTTCGAGAAATTGACGTTCGGCACGGCGCGCACCAGTTCGGCACCGCCCTCGATCTTGTGATCGTCGAGCGCCTTCGGCGTGAACGCGCTCATCGCGATCGGAACATCGCCGATCTTTTCCTCGCGCTTCTGCGCCGTCACGACGATCTCGGAATTATCCTCGATCGCGTCAACGGCGGCGGCGGGACTTCCGTTTCCCTCCCGTGTCACCACAAAGACATTGCCGTCGCGGCGATAGCTGAGGCCCGTGCCCAGCAGCAGCGTGCGCAGCGCCGTTTCGGGGTCGGAGCGCTTGCTGTGCCCCGCGGTCCGCTTGCCGTTGACGATCGACGCATCGACAAGGATCGTCGCGCCGCTCTGAATGCCGAAATCGCGCAATGCGCGGTCGAGCGACTGTGCGGGGATGCGGTAGCTCGTCACCTGATCGCGCGCGAGCGCGGGAGCGGCCGAAAGCGCGAGACACCCCACCGCTGCGCCGCTCAAAAGAATATTACGCAAATTGCACGCACCCAAGCGCATGTCCCCTCTCCCTTGTCCCTGCCATGCGGAATTGATGTCCCGCTGTTCCTGGCGTTCGATGCGACGCCACACAGGAATAGACGCAGCCTTTCCCGAACCGGGGGGATGCTCGAACAAAATTTTCAACAATGTTAATAGCTAGGCCAGTGAACGGGTCGTTAGGAAAAATTGCAGGCCACTGCGAATTCGATCCCCCCCTTTGCGCCCGGCTTGCGTCTATGCTGTTAACTCCAGCGCAGAATGGGGCCGCAATGACCGATTTGGGAATGATGCCGGGATGACGCATAGGGTTGGGAGCATCTCGCAATGTCTGTTTCACCGGGACCTGTCTTTGCAGGGCCTTTCCTGACGATGGCGGTCCCGCACCCGGATCGCGATCTCGCCGCATGGATGACGGCCTATGGGCCCGGGCTCCGGCGCTATTTCCGGCGCCGCGCCGACGACGCCGACGTCGATGACCTCGTGCAGGAAGTATTCCTGCGCCTGCAATCGGCGCAGCTCAGCGCCCCGATCGACAATGTCGAACGCTATCTGTTCACAGCGGCGCGCAACGCGCTGATCAGCCGCCACCGCCGCCGGCAGGCGCGCGGCGCGATGCTGCACGACGAGCTGGAAGACGGGATCGAGATCGCCGAGCAGCGCTCGCCCGAACGCATCGTCATCGGGCAGCAGGAATATCGCCGGGTTCTCGATGCGATCCAGAATCTGCCGCCCCGCGCGCGCGAGGCCTTTCAGTATCACCGGTTCGAAAATCTGACCTATCAGGCCATCGCCCAGCGGATGGGCATTTCGAAGGAGGCGGTCAAGGAACTGATGCACCGCGCGCTCGTGCGGATCGTCCAGGAAATGGAGACGGACATATGAGCGGCGAAGAGGCGCTGAAGCGCGCCGCCCTCCGCTCCGAGGCGGCGCAGTGGTTCAACCTCGAGCGCTCGGGCGACATGACGCTCGACGACGAACATCGCTTTCACGACTGGCTCGATCAATCCGACGCGCACCGCGACGCCTATCGGCTGGTCGAACGGGCATGGACGATCGCCGGGACGATCGCGCAGGAACCCGAAATGCTGACCGCGCCCGAACAGGAAGCGGCCGAGGAAAATCGCCGCAGCCCGCACTGGCGCCGCTACCTGGCGCTGGCGGCGTCGCTGCTTCTCGTCCTCACGGTCAGCTGGACCGCCTATCAGGACGGGATGCCCGGCGGCACGACGCAGGATCAGCGCTTCCGCACCGGCGCGGGCCAGACGACGACCGTGACCCTGCCCGAGGGCTCGGTCGTCACGCTCGACGCCGAAACCGAGATGCGGCTGCACGAGACGCCGCGCGAACGCCGCGTCGATCTTGTCGGCGGCCGCGCCTTCTTCCGCGTCGCGGCGGACCCGTCGCGCCCCTTTATCGTGAGCGCGGGCGGCAAGAGCGTGCGCGCGATCGGCACCGCCTTCGAAGTGAGTTTCGAACATGGCAACATGGTCGTGACGCTGGCCGAAGGGAAGGTCCGGGTCGAGGAGACCGGGTCGGGATCGGGCAGCGGAACCGACATGGTTCCCGGCGGCCAGCTCGTCATCGGCGCCGACCACAACTGGACGCTCCGCCGCGTCGATGTCGCGAAGGAAACGAGCTGGACCGAGGGGCGGCTGATCTTCATGAACGACCCGCTGTCCGAAGCCGTTGCCGAGATGAACCGCTATTCGCCACGCAAGCTCGTCTTCAAGGACGGCCAGATCCCGCAAAAAGAGGTCGTCGGCGTGTTCGAGGCGGGTGACATCGAGGGATTCGTCAAGGCGATGGAACTCAACGGCATCGCCCGCCGCGTGTCCGCGACCGACGAGGAGATATTGCTGTCGGGCGGCGAGTAGCGGCGGCGCTCAGGGCGCCGAGGGCGGGATACCGGTCGGGATCAGGAACAGTGGCAGGATGCGCGCGACGAGGTCGCGCATCGCGTCGTCGGGCTGGTCGAGCATCGAGCGCACATGCGGTCCGATCACCGCGTCGCCGAACGCGCTGACCGCCATCATCAGCACCGCGGACCGGACGCGATCGGGCGCGGCCTCGTCGGTCGACTGCCCGACGATCGCGTCGACAAGCGCGCGCACCGCCGCGCGCACGGGTTCGAGGTGCTCGACATCGCCCGACAGGATGATCCACGCCGCGAGCGGCCCGGCGCCGCCCCTGTCGAACGCGTCGAACACGCGGTCGGCAACGGCGCGCGGCGCGGCGCTGTCGGTCTTCATCAGTTCGACGACATTGCCGAGCGCGTCGGTCAGGTCGCGTATCATCGATTCCATCAGCGCCGATTGCAGCCCCGCCGCCGATCCGAAGTGGTGAAGGACATTGGCATGCGACATGCCGATCTCCTGCCCGACATTCGCAAGCGTCACCGCGGCGGGCCCGCGGGCGAGGAGCAATCCGCGCGCCGCCGCCAGCCCTTCCCCGCGCACCTCGGCGCCCGAACGCTTGCGCCGTTTCTGGTGCGGCCGCGCTTGCTTGTACATGCATTCATCCTTGCGGCCCTCGCGCCCCGCGATGCCTCCATACGAAAGCCTTACCCGAAAGACGCCGATTGTCACCCTTCCCGTCCTGCTTGCGGCATTCAGGATGACGTGATATATACATTGATGTTAATGTAACTTTGATCGCAGAAAGGTTGCACGATGCCCGCTCCCCTCCACACTCCCGCCGATATCCGGATCGAAAAGCGCGACCTCAAATTCGGTCGCGAAAACCCGCCGCCGCGCTGGTGGCACAGCGGCGACCCCGGCCGCACCGCCTTTTTCAACGCGCTGTCGTCGACCTTCCCCGTCGGCGAGAAATTCTTCATGACGTCGGTGCGCCATTATCGCGAGGGCACGCCGCAGCCGCTGCGCGGGCAGATCGACGATTTCCTCTATCAGGAATCGATGCACAGCCGCGAACATGTCGTGTTCAACCGCCAGGCCGAGGACGCCGGCTTCGACATCGCGTCGGCCGAGGATCGCGCGCGGCGGACGATCGCCTGGGCCAAGCGCCGCTCGCCGATGCAGCAGCTCGCCGCGACCTGCGCGCTCGAACATTTCACCGCGACGCTCGCGCACGACGCCCTCGCCAACCCCGCGCATCTGGGCGGCGCGGCCGAGGAGGCGCGCCAGCTGTGGCGCTGGCACGCGATCGAGGAAATCGAGCACAAGGCGGTGGCCTTCGACACCTATCTGCACGCCGCGCGGACGATGACCCCGCTGCGCCGCTGGCTGAAGCGCAGCACGGTGATGTGCGTGACGACGATGCGCTTCCATTATGTTATCTTCCGCAACACTGCCGACCTCCTCGCGCAGGATGGTCGCAACGACTGGGCGACATGGAAAGGCCTTTTGGCATGGCTCTATGGCCGCGACGGACTGATGCGCGCGCTGTTGCGCGGCGTCTTCACCTATATGAAGCCGGGCTTCCATCCGTGGGAACTCGACGACCGGCCGTTGCTCGAAGAGGCGCTCCGTCTGCTCGAAGGTGGCGGGGCCAGGGAACTCGCGGCATGAAGCAGGCGCTGTTGTTTCTCGCCGCGGCAATGATCGCGACGCCCGCCGCCGCGGCCGACATCACCGGCATCTGGGCGACAGGCAGCGAAGGCGGACGCGTCGAAATCTACCGGTGCGGCAAGGCGCTGTGCGGCAAGGTCGTCGATGCCAAACGGCTGCGCGCCAATCCCGACCTGCGCGACGAGCGCAATTCGGACCCCAAACTGCGGCAGCGCAAGCTCAAGGGGCTCGTCGTGCTCAACGGCTTCACCGGCGGTCCGACCGAATGGAAGGGCGGTCCCGTCTATGACCCCGAAACGGGCGATGGCGCGGCGAGGGGACAGCTGAAGCTGCTATCCAACGGCAAGCTCGAGCTCAAGGGCTGCGTCGCCTTCTTCTGCCGCACGAAGATCTGGACCCGCGCCGGCTGACGCGATCTGTCCGCCGGGTCACTGTTTCAGATACTGGCTCGGCGGGACGCCGAAGGCGCGGCGAAACATCGCCGCGAAACCGCTCGAGCTGTCGTAGCCGACGTCATAGGTGACCTGCGTGATCGACGCGCCGGCAGCGAGCAGCGACAGCGCTTCCATCAGGCGGACCTGCTGGCGCCAGACGGCAAGCCCCATCCCCGTTTCCTGCTTGAAGCTGCGCGTGAAGGTGCGCCGGCCCATCGCCGCGAGCGCCGCCCATTCGTCGATGTCGCGCGGGTCCGACGGGTCGGCGATGATCGCGTTGCAGACGCGCAGCAGCCGCGGGTTCGACGGCATCGACACCTGATAGGGCGCGTTGGGCATCCGCCCGATCTCGTCGAGCAGCAGCGCGATGATCCGCCCCTCGCGCCCGTCGACGTCGTAGAGCGCGGGGAAATCGACGACCTCGAGGATCAGCGATTTGACGAGGTTCGACACCTCGAAAACCCGGCATTCCTTCTCATGCTCGTGTCCCGCGCACGGCAGGTAGAGCGTGCGAAGCGACACCGGACCGCGGCACGCGACCTCGTGCCGCGTCCCCGCAGGGAGCCACACCGCGCGCTGCGGCGGGATCACGAAGCTCGTCTCGGGCGTGCGCACCGACATCACCCCCGACGAGGCGTAGAGAATCTGGATATGATCGTGACTGTGCATCGGATCGATGAAGCCCGCAGGATATTCATCCTGCAGTGCCATCACCGGACGGTCGTTCGTCAGAACATCGACACTGTGCTTCATGGCCCGATCCTCGCGAGTTTAGGACAACTAATGAATATAGGCCATATACGTCGCTGGCCAGCGGCGATGCGCTGGCTGGCCTGTCCGGTGCGGTGATTGGCCCGTTCGGGCGATAGAGGCGACCGTACAGAAGCTATCAGACGATCAGGGATCGTTTCGCGAAGGATATTCCAGATATGTCAAAGGGCTTGGGCGCCATACGGGACGATATGGCCGACCCCGATATCCGCCGTTTCGTCGACGCCATCAATGCCGCCTATGTCGAGCATGCCGCACCGGCCGGGGCAAGCATGGCGGCGCGCCGGCAGGTCGCCGAGCGCGTGCGGCAGTCGTGGCGCGAAGGTGGCCCGATAATGGCGGAGAGCCGCGAAATGGATATGGGCGGCGTGCGGCTGCGGCTGCACCGGCCGGTCGCCGATACGAAGCTGCCCGTGATGCTCTACATCCACGGCGGCGGCTGGATGCTGTTCAGCATCGACACGCACGACCGGTTGATGCGCGAATATGCCGCGCGCGCCGGTATCGCGGTGCTCGGCATCGACTACAGCCTGTCGCCCGAAAGCAAGTTCCCGGTCGCGCTCGAGGAGTGCGCCGCGGCGCTCGACTGGATCGGAGCGCAAGCCGACGCGCTGAACCTCGACGCCTGCCGCGTGCTGATCGGCGGCGATTCCGCGGGCGCCAATCTGTCGGTCGCGACCTGCCTGTTGCAGCGTCAGCGCCGGCGGCCGCTGCCCGCCGCGATGCTGCTCAACTACGGGGCTTTCGCGCCCGAGCGCACACCGAGCTACGCGCGCTTCGGCGCGGGCGACTATTCGCTCGAGGCCGACGAGATGGATGCTTTCTGGGCCGCCTATGTCGATGGCCCCGAACAGCTTGCCGATCCGCTCGTCGCGCCCCTCCGCGCCGACCTCGCCAGTATGCCCCCCGCCTTCCTCGCCATCGCCGAGTGTGACATTTTGGCCGACTGCAACGATGAATTCGCCCGCAAGCTCGAAGCGGCCGGCGTCCCGACGCGCGCGGTCACCTACAAGGGCGCGACGCACAGCTTCCTTGAAGCCATGTCGATCGCGCCGCTCGCGAGCCGCGCGCTCGACGAGCAGGCGGCGTGGATCCGTGATACGCTGAAAGCATGACCTCGCTCTACGATCCGCGCGATGCCGCCGACGTCGGCCGGCTCATCGCCGACTATCCGCTCGCCTGGCTCGTCTCGCGCAACTTCCACGCGAGCCCGCTGCCGCTGATCGCCGAAACCGACGCCCACGGAGCCGTGACGGCGCTGTTCGGCCATTGCGCGCGACGCAATCCGCTCGTCGGCGATTTCCGCGCCGACCCGCGCGGGCTGATCCTCTTCACCGGCCCCGAAGCCTATGTGCCGACGGCCTTGCTGTCGAAGCCCGACTGGGCACCGACGTGGAATTATGCCGTGCTGCGCTTCAGGGTCGAAATCGAGTTCGTCGAAGGCGAAACGAAGGACGCCATCGAGCGGCTCGTCGCGAAGATGGAAGACGGCGCCTGGTCGACAGCCAGCCTCGGCGCACGCTATGAAAAAATGCTCGGGCAGATCGTCGCCTTTCGCGCGCATGTCCGTTCGGCCGAGCACAGCTTCAAGCTCGGGCAGGACGAAAGCGCCGTGGATTTTGCCGAAATCGTCGCCGGGCATGGCGACCGGACGCTCGCATCATGGATGGAAGGACAGGCCCGAAGGTGAAGCTTTTCTTCGACGATCGCCAGATGGCCCACGCCCCCTCGCGCGAACTGCACAATGGCGACTGGGTGCCCTATGCCGAGAATATCGAGCGTCCGCGTTCGATCGTCGAACAATTCACCGACTGGCGCCCGGTGCGCGATTTCGGCATGGCGCCGCTGCTTGCCGTCCATGACGCGGATTATCTCGCCTTCCTCGAACGCGCGCATCGCGACTGGATCGCGGCCGGGCGCAATGGCGATGCGATCGGCTACACCTTCCCCATCAGGCGGCGGCGGCCGCTGAGTTTCGGGCGTATCGATGCCGATCTCGGCGCCTACAGCTATGACGCCGGGACGCCGGTTGCGGCGGGCACATGGAAGTCGGCCTATTGGTCGGCGCAGGGCGCGCTGACCGCGCTCGACCATCTCGCGACGAGCGGCGAGAAGCATGCCTTCGCGCTCTGCCGCCCGCCGGGACATCATGCCGGGCGCGACTATATGGGCGGCTATTGCTACCTCAACAATGCAGCGATCGGGGCGCGCGAGGCGCATAATCGCAGGCTCGGACCGGTGGCCGTGCTCGATATCGACTACCATCACGGCAACGGCACGCAGGATATCTTCTACGAGGATCCGGCGGTCTTCTTTGCCTCGATCCACGCCGACCCGCGCACCGACTATCCCTTCTACTGGGGCCACGCCGACGAACGCGGCGAGGGTGTGGGCGAAGGTGCGACGCTCAACCTGCCCCTGCCCCGCGGCACCGGCGGCCGGGCCTATGCCCCCGCGCTCGACACTGCGCTCGCCGCGATTTCGGACCGGGGGACGAAATTCCTCGTCCTGTCGTTCGGCGCCGACACGCACAGCAGCGACCCGATTTCGAGCTTCGCGCTCGAACGCGAGGATTATGTCGACCTCGCGGGCCGGATCTCGGCGCTCGGCGTCCCGACGCTGATCGTCATGGAGGGCGGCTATGCCGTCGGCGACCTCGGCAGGAATGTCGCGGCTTTTCTTTCGGGTTTCGGGGAATAGGGTCGGCTGGTTGCGGTCGGCACCCGTCATTCGATAACCGGATCGCAAGAGAGACAAGACCGCCCCGCCTTTCCGGCGGGGCGGCCCTTTCCCGACCTCAGTTCAGGCTGAAACGCACCGTCGCACCAAGGGTCCGCGGCCGCGCGACCGAGCCTGCGAAGGCGAAAGGCGCGTTCAATATGCCATATTGGTTGAACAGATTCTTTGCGAACAGCCCGAGTTCGATCCGCTCGTTCACCGTCACCGACGCGTTGAGATCGACGAGGTGGAAATCGCCTTTCTCCAGCGTACCCGCGAAATCGACCGGTGCGCTCGACAGATAGCGGTGCGCGATACCGAAGCGCGGCTTCAGCGGCGCGTCGGCGAAACTCAGGTCGAGCGAGTTCGACAGCGTCCACTCCGACGCGCCCGGCAGCCGCGTTCCCTTCGCATAACCGCCGCCCGGCGCGAAGCTGTCGGGAAGCAGGGTCGACAGCCGCGCATCATTATAGGCGATATTCGACGAGAAGCTGAGGTTGCGCGTCGGCCGCAGGTTCAGGCTGATCTCGACCCCGTCGATGTCGGCGCCGCCGCCGTTCACCGTATAGGCGTCGAAGTCGACCGGCGTGAACAGGCGCGCCTGCACATTGCCCCAGTCGATATGATAGGCGGTGACATCGACGCTCAGCGTCCGGTCGATCAGGTCGAAGCGCGTCCCGATCTCGTAATTCTTCGTCGTGTCGCTTTCAAAGGTCAGCGGCAGGCCGGGCACCGCGGCCGAATAGACGTTGACGCCGCCGATGCGGAACCCCTCCGAATAGAGCGCATAGACCATGAAGTCGTTCGACGGCTTGTACGTCAGCGAGACCTTCGGGATGAAATCCGAATCCTTGTCCGCCGCCGGCGCGAAATCGAACGGGTCGACCAGATTGGCGTTGGGCAGATATTGCAGGCGCGGGCGCGAGCGATATTCGAACAGGCGGCCGCCGACGGTCAGCGTCAGCGCGTCGACGATGTCGAACGACGCCTCGCCGAAGATCGCCTTTTCGGTGACCCGATTGCTGCTGATCGTCCGCGTCGCAAGGTCGCCGGGTGCAAGCTCGCTGCCCGGCCGGCCGTCGAATTCACCCGGGTTCGCGTCGATATAATCGGCGATACCCTCGATAAAGGTGCCGTCGGTGTTGTTCGAGCGCAGCCGCGTGTAATTGGCGCCGAGCAGCCAGCGGAACCGCCCGCCGTCGGGCGAGGCGAGCCTGAGTTCGCCATATTCGGTCCTCGACTTGCCGACGCTGCTCGCGAGTTCGGGGGTGTCGGTGCGCGGATCATTGCCGTTGAAGATCGAATTGTCGAACGCCAGATCGGCCTTCTTCTCGGTATAGCTGCCGACCGCCGTGAGGGTCGCGAACCCCAGGTCCTGCTCGATCCGCAGGCTGTGCATCATGAAGCTGGTGTCCTGAAATTCGGCCACATTGGTCGCGCGCTCGAAGGTCTTCGGCGGGCCGAAAATCACATAGGTCTGATCGTCGAGATCATATTCCTGATACATGCTGAGCGCCGAGATGCGCGTCGTCCCGGTCGGCGTGAAGACGATCGAGCCGCGCAGACCGCGCACGCGCAGGTCGTTGCTGCCCTTTTCGCCCAGCAGCGTGTTGTCGAGATAGCCGGCGTCGTAACGCTGGAGCGCGACGAGGCGGACGGCGAGCTTGTCGGTCGCGATCGGAAGGTTGATCATGCCCTTCACGGCATAGCTCGCCTCTCCGGCGCGCCTGGTGGTCGCGATATTCCCTTCGAAGCCCGCGTCGAACCGGGCGGGGTCGGCCTCGTTCACCACATAGTTGATCGCACCGCCGAGCGATGAGGAGCCGAAGAGCGTGCCCTGCGGTCCGCGCAGCACCTCGACGCGGCTCACGTCGAAGCTGTCGACATCGGGAATGACGAGCGGGAAGCCGGGTTCGATCAGCGGCACCTCGTTGAGATAATAGCCCGTCGTCGCCTGGTTCGCCTCATGATAGGTCGACGAGGCGACGCCGCGGATCACGACTTCGGAGACGCCGGGCTGATAGTCGTTGAACACGACGCCGGGGACGCGCGTGATATAGTCGGAGAGGCTCTGGGCGTTGAGCTTTTGCAGCGTCGCTTCGCTGACTGCGCTGACCGATCCGCTGACATCGCGTACCGACTGCTCGCGCTTCGCGGCGGTGACGACGATCTCGCTGTCATCGGTCGCCTGTGCCAGCGCGCCCGAGGCGGACCCCAGCGCCAGGATCGAGATGCCGCACGCGGCGACCCGCCTGATCGATGCAAACCCCATTTTCGCCTCCCTTTTTGATAATGCCTATTGGTAGGAAAATCCGATGCTCAAGCTATCATGCGAAACTGGCGTGACGGCGATGGTCGGGCCATAATCCAGCCGGATCGGGCCGCCACCCTTGCGCAGGAAACCGTTATTTCGCGGGGGCTTGCGCTCATTTTGCCCGATCGATGGATTGGGCGGCCTGATCGGCGCAGTAAGCCAAAGGCACCGCCATAGACTGGACGCGACATCCCGGTCGGCCGAAAGAGGGGCGCATGCAGAGCATCGAAAACAGGGGGCGGAGAGCGTTTTTGAGCGGTGTCGCGATCGCGGCCGTGATGGCGGGAAGCCGCGGAGCGATGGCGTTCGCCCCGGCCGCGAGCGGTACCCGCTGGCCGAAAATCGCACCGCCGCAATCGCCGCGCATTTCACATGTGATCGGGCAACTGGGCCGCAAGCGCGACGACGCCTACAGCTGGATGAAGTTCATCCCGGCCGATGGCGAGCGCGACCGGACCAACCTCCCCGCTCCGGTCGCGAAGATGCTCGCCGACGAAAATGCCTATGCCGATGCGATGCTGCAGCCGACCGAAGCGGTGCAGGCCGAACTCGTCCGCGCGATGCTCGCGCGCAGCGCCGGCGCGGTCGCGGCGCCCGCGCTCGAAAGGGACGGCTGGACCTATTCGTGGGCGATCCCCGACGGCGAAGCGCATGCGCGCTACAGCCGCCGCAGAGACGGCGGCAAGGCCGAACTGCTCGTCGACGAAGGCCTGCGCGCAAAGGGCCAGCCCTATTTCCGCAGCACGGGCCACCAGCCGAGCCCCGACCACCGCTGGTTCGCCTGGGCCGAGGATGTCAGCGGCAACGACCGCCACCGCATCTGCATCCGCGACAACGCCAGCGGCGAGGTCCGCACCGTGGTCGACAAGGATGCCTACGGCTATGGCGGGCTGGTCTTCGGCCCCTCGTCGCGGTGGCTGTTCTGGATCTGGCGCGACGCGCGCAATCGCCCGACGCGGCTCTATCGCACCTCGGTCGACGGCAAGGTCACCGACCTCGTCTATGAGGAAAGGGATCCGGCGATCTTCATGTCGGTCAAGCGCACCGCGGCCGACGGCTTCGTCGCGCTCACGCTCGCCGGACCCGAAACCGCCGAGGTGCGGCTGGTGCCCGCGCGCGACGAAACGGCCGCGCCGGCCACTGTCTGGCCACGCAAGGTCGGCGTCCGCTACGAAATCGACGAGTGGGACGGCAGCCTCGTCGCGCTGACCGATGCCGGGGATGCGTTCGACATGCAGCTCCTGCGCCTCGATCCAGGGGATTTCCGCACGCTCGCCACGCTCGTCCCGCATCGCGCGGGGACGCCGATCCTGCAAATCCAGCCCTTCAGGACGGCGCTGGTACGGCTCGAACGCGCCGAGGGGCTGCATCGCCTGATGATCCTGCGCGCCGACGGTTCGGGGCAGGCGATCGCTTTCGACGAGCCCGCCTATGCGATCGAACTGCCGGGCGAGCAGGCCTATGACGCCTCATCGGTGATGATCGTCCACCAGTCGCCCAAATCGCCGCGCCGCTGGATCAGCGTGGACCTGGCGTCGGGCAAGCAGACCGTCGTCCGGCAGCAGCAGGTCGCGAATTTCGATCCCGACGATTATGAGGTCGAACGGCTGTTCGCGCCGGCATCCGACGGCGAGATGGTACCGGTCACATTGCTCTCGCGCCGCGGCATGCCAAAGGACGGCAAGGCGCCTCTCCTCCAATATGGCTATGGCTCCTACGGCGTACCGAGCGATCCCGAATTTTCGATCCCCGCGCTCGCGCTCGTCGACCGCGGCTGGCGTTATGCCATCGCGCATGTTCGCGGCGGGTCGGAGAAAGGGCGCCAATGGTTCCTCGGCGGGCGCAAGTTCACCAAGCGCAACAGCTTCACTGATTTCATCGCCTGCGCCGGGCATCTCGCCGCCGAAGGCTATACCGCGAAGGACAAGGTCGTCGCCTATGGTCTCTCGGCGGGCGGTCTGCTCGTCGGCGCGAGCATGAATATCTCTCCGGCAACATGGGCCGGGGTGATCGCGCAGGTGCCGTTCGTCGACATGCTCAACACGATGAGCGACGCTGCGCACCCGCTGGTGCCGCTGTTCCGGCCCGACTGGGGCGACCCGCTCGCCGACCCCGAGGCCTATGACTATATCGCCTCGATCTCGCCCTATGAGAATGTGCAGGCGGCCGCCTATCCGCCGTTGCTGTGCACGGCGGGTCTCAAGGATGACCGCGTCGCCTACTGGGAGCCGGCAAAGCTTGTTGCCGAGGTGCGCCGCCGTTCGACCAGCGGCAATCCCGCGATGCTGATGACCGACATGGACAGCGGCCATCAGGGCAGCGCCGACCTGACGAGCGAATATCGGCAGAAGGCGCTGTTCTGGGCCTTTGCGATGCGCTGCGCGGGCTGAATCCTCAGAAGCCCCGGAACGCGGGAACCGGTTCGAACATCAGCGAAAGAAAGCCATAGGCGCTTGCCATGAGGAGAAGCACGCCCGCTGCCGCGACCAGCCAGTCGGCGCGCAGACGGCGCACGAGATATGCTCCGATCGGCGCCGCGATCACGCCGCCGATGAGCAGGCCGATCGCCGCGGTGCTGAAGCTTTGCCAGCCCAGCGCGCCGATGAACCCCGCCGCGATCGTCACGCTCACGAAGAATTCGGACGCGTTCACCGTGCCGATCACCATGCGCGGCTCGGCACCCTGTGCGAGCAGGTTCGCGCTGACGATCGGGCCCCAGCCGCCGCCGCCCGATCCGTCGGCGATTCCGCCGACCAATCCGAGCGGCCCGACGAGCTTGAGGCTGCGATAGGTTTGCGGGCGCCGCGCGCCGCGCCAGAGCAGGTAGATGCCGACCGCGCCGAGATAGGCGAGCACGACCGGCCGCGCGATGCTGTTGTCGATGTTGGTGAGCAGCCACACGCCGATCAGCCCGCCGACGATGCCCGGGACGACGAGACGGCGGAAGAGCCGCCAGTCGACATTGCGCTGCAGCGCATGGCTGAGCCCCGATACGCCGCCGGTAAAACTTTCCGCCACATGCACCGCCGCCGATGCCGACACCGGCGGCAGGCCCAGCACGAGCAGCAGTGCGGTGCCGATGACGCCGAACGCCATGCCGAGCGCACTGTCGATCAGCTGCGCGGCAAAGCCGACGAGGATGAAGGGCAGCAGCGCCCAGAGCGTCAGCCCGTCGAAGATCGTCATTGCGCGGCTTTCCGGCGCACCGCCCTGCCCGTCCGGCGCGTGAAGAGGAAGGCGGCCGGAAAGCCGAGCGCGATCAGCGACAGCGCGCCCGCGAATACCGGCTCGCCGCCCGCAAGCCAGGGCAGCACCGCGGCCCAGATCGACACGCCGAGTACGGTGAGCAACGTCTGTTCCTGATCGATATCGGTATCGACGCCGAGCGGCACACCGCGCGCGTCGGCGCGCAACGCTTCGAGCCGGCGCGCCACCGGGCTGTGCGGCGCCGCGCGCCGGCCGGGCGCGAGCGACGAGGCCATCGACCCCAGCCCCGCGCCGACCAGCCGGACGCCGACCGCACGGGCGAAGGCGCGCGGCTCCTCGAGCCGGTCACCGATCGAGCGCAGGCTGAGCCGGCCGCCGAAGACGAGGTCGATCAGCGCATCGCCGGTCACCGCCTTGATCGGCCGTCCCTCGACCGCATGGCTCGCCTCGATCCAGTCGAAGATCGCGTCCGGCACATCGATGCCGCACGCGCGTTCGAGCCCCTGGAATCCCGGCGCGCTGTTCGCTTCGCAGATCCGGTATCCTTCCTCGTCGAACAATATGTCGATTCCCGCGACCTCGAGCCCCAGCGTATCGGCGGCGCGCGCGGCGAGGTCGGCCATCTCGCCGGTCGGCGTATAGGCGATCCCCACGCCGCCCAGCGACACGTTCGACTTGAAATGACCCGCCGGCGAGCGCCGCTCCATCGCCGCGATCACGCGCCCGCCGATCACGAGCACGCGCACGTCCCGGCCGTGGCTCGACCGCACATAGTGCTGGAACAGGAAATCGGCCTTGGCATCGGCGCTTTCGAGCAGTCCGGCGAGATCCTCGAACTGGCTGCGATCCTCGCACTTCAGGACGCCGGTGCCGCGCGTCCCGCGCAGCGTCTTGACGATCAGGGGGAAGCCCAGTTCCTCTTCGACGACGTCCACCCCGATCGGGAATTTGCCGAGGATCGTGGCGGGGATCGGCAGGCCGGCACGCGCGAGCCGCTGCATCGTGTGAAGCTTGTCGGCGACGAGGTCGATCGCTTCCGGCCCGTTGATCAGCCGCACACCGCGGCGTTCGAAATGGCGGAGTACCGCGAGCGTGAAATAATCGGTCTCCGCCCCCGTCCGGCACAGGATGAAATCGGGCCGTTCGAGCGAATGGCCTTCATAATGCACCGACCAGCCATCGACCGGCGCCGCGACGATGTCGAAATTATGCGGCTTCAGGACGTGGAGTTCGAGCCCGCGCGCGGCGGCGGCTTCCTGAAAGCGCAGGATTTCGGGGACTTCCGGCAAGGCGGGGTCGAGATCGCGTGCGAAGAAAATCCAGCCGAGCAAAGGTCGCTCCTTCGATAATGGCCCTGCTCAGTGCCAGAAAATGGGCCGCTCGCGCAATCGTTCCCGCGCATCGACACGCTAAGCCGCTGTTTTGACGCGTCGATTGCGCCAGCTGCCACCGGACCGGTCCGATCCGGACGGAAAATCGCGCCGTTACGGGGTGAATCGGCCTTAAACCTGCATTCCTCCGCTCGTTAAAGCTGGCATGACCACCAAAGCAACAGCATCGAACGAGCCGGTAGGGCGGCTCCTGGGTTGGCTGGGGTTTCGCCAGACGCGTGGCGACGGCCCCGACGCGGGCCATGCGCCACCGGGCAGCGACGGCTTGCGCAATCTGGCTCGCGAGGCGCGCTACGAGCTTGCCGCTTCGATCACGTCGTTTCTCGTCGACAACGACCTCGACGTCTCGCCGGCCAACCTGCTGCTCGCGCATAGCGCCTTTTCGGGCCGCAATCCGCGGCTGGCGCGGCAAATCATCGCGCAGGCGCAAAGGCCTGAAGGGATCAGCCAGAAATGGCTGAGCGATCTCGACGAGCAGGACAGCAACCAGCCCGACCGCGTCGAACTCGACCGGCTGATGACGCGCCTCGAAACCAATATCGAGGCATTCCAGGCGAATACGAAGGAAGCGCGAACCGCCACCACCGATTACGGGACCGAACTCGAACAGCATGTCGACGACCTCGAACAGCTCCAGAAAACGGGCCGTATCGTCTCGAGCCTCGCCGACCTCGCCAAGGTCATGCTCGAGCGCACGCGCAAGGCCGAGGACGATATGCGCAAGAGCGAGGACGAGGCGAAGGCGCTTCGCCGCAGCCTCGACCGCGCCAAGCGCGATGCCGAACTCGATTATCTGACCGGCCTGCCGAACCGCCGCGCCTTCGAGGCGTTGCTCGACCGGCATTACAAGGAAGCGCGCGCCGCGGTCGAACCGCTGAGCGTCGCCTTCTGCGACATCGACGAGTTCAAGAAGATCAACGATCTCCACGGCCACGAGGCGGGCGACCGCGTGATCAAGGCGATCGCCGACACGCTGGCGCGCATCTCGAACGATCATTGCCATGTCGCACGTCACGGCGGCGAGGAATTCGTCATGCTGTTCCGCGGCCTGACCCCGACGCAGGCGGCCGAAAAGCTCGACGACGCGCGCGAGGCGCTCGCCGACCGGCGACTTATCAACCGCAAGACCGACGAGCCCTTCGGCCAGATCACCTTCTCGGGCGGGGTCGCCGACGTGTTCGGCTATGGCGACACGCGCGCCGCGCTCAAGGCCGCCGACGAAGCGCTGTACCGGGCCAAGGACGACGGACGGAACTGCATCCGGATCGCCGATCCGGCCTGATCACCGAATTCCCGCGAGGGGGCGGGAGTTGCGGGCGGCCGGCACCAGACCGGCCGCCCGCAGCGAACCCCGTCAGACGGCCGGGCGCCGCGCATAATAGCCGAAACCGGCGATGACCGCATAGCAAAGCGCGGGAAGGACGAGCGCCATCCCCAGACCGACATTGTCGGCGAGCAGGCCGTAAAGCGCGGGAATCACCGCGCCGCCGGCAATCGCGACGTTGATGATGCCCGATCCGTCGGCGGCGCGCGGCCCCAGCTTCTCGCACGCGAGGCTGAAGATCGTCGGAAACATGATCGAATTCATCAGGCCCACCGCGAGCAGCGAATAGCCCGCCGTCGTCCCGGTGCTGTTCGCCGAAATGGCGATGAGCGTGATCGCGCCCGCCGCAACGGTGGCGAGCAGCAGCCCCGGGCTCACGACGCGCAACAACCCCGATCCGATGAAACGCCCGACGAGGGCGCCGCCCCAATAGAAGGCGAGCAGCTTGCCCGCCTCGGCATCGCTGAGGTTCAGGACATGCGCCTGCGCCAGATAATTGACGAGGAAGCTGCCGATCGCGACTTCGGCGCCGACATAGAGGAAGATGCAGAGCGCGCCATAACCGAAGCGGGGGCGTTTCAGCAGCGCGATGCCGTCGGACAGGCTCGACGCCTCGTGCCGTTCGCCCTGCAGGCGATTGCGGAACATCCAGACCACCGCGGCGACCACTGCCAGCGCCGCGGCGATGCCGAGATAGCCGTGGACGATCGCCTGGCTTTCGGCGGTGCGATAGGCATCGAGTTCGACGCCCGACAACTGGTCGGCGGTCACCGCCGCGAGGCTGCCGAGGATCAGGATCGACCCGAAATAGGGAAAGAGCGTCGTTCCGAGCGAATTGAACGCCTGCGCAAAGGTCAGCCGGCTGTGCGTCGTCGCTGCGGGCCCGAGCAGGCTGATCAGCGGATTGGCGACCACCTGCACCAGCACGACGCCGCTCGCGAGGATGAAATAGGCGAAGAGGAAGACTCCGAAGACCGCGGTCTGGCTCGCCGGAATGAAGAGCAGGCAGCCGGCGATCATCGTCACCAGCCCCGCGACCGCACCGCGCATATAGCCGATCCGCTTGACGAGCCGCGATCCGGGAATGCCGACGATCGCATAGGCGATGAAGAACCACACCTGGACCAGCGACACTTCGAAGAAACTGAGCGTGAACAGCTCCTTGAGCTTCGGCATGATGACGTCGTTCAACGACGTGATGCCGCCGAAAATGAAGAACAGTCCCATCACGAACAGGCGCAGTTCGGGCGCGTCGATATGCGTCCCCTGCCCTTCGCCGGCGTGCGGATCGCCGCTCGACGTCACGTCTGGCGCTAAAGCCATCTTCCTCTCCCCAATATCGGTCTATGCCAACCCGTCTTCGGGTCTGGTCATTTTGCCTTCGGCGGACAAGGAAGATTGTCGCCGACCGCCTGCACATTCGTATTCAGCAGCGTCGCGGCGAAGCCCTTGTCGGCGGTGACGCTGAGCGCATAATCGAGTTTCTGCAGGTTCGCGCCGGCGTCGGCGAAACAGCGCAGCGGGATACGCATCGACGTCACCTCGCCCTTCGGCGCCGCCCTGACCATATCCGTGATGTCGAACGCCTGCCCGCCGAGCGCGAGCTGCACCGGGCCGGAGCCGGGCGCGTCGATACGCCATTCGACGCGGAGCGCGAAGCTGTTGTTGAGCTGGCGCGTCAGGTCGGCATAGGGGCCCGACAGGTGGAATGACGCGGGACCGGTCCAGACGAGGCTCTTGCCGTCCTCCTGCGCCTTCACGTCGACCGATCGCGCCGCGAGCAGGCCGCCGGGGCTCGTCACCGGCACGGATTCGACCGGGCGCGCGCCGCCCGCGTCGGTCACCGTCAGCACCCACGGCGACCGCGCGCGGCCGCCCGAGAAGAAATTCTCGACGTTGAGCGCCGCCGAAATGTCGACACCCAGCTCTTCCGAAAGCTGCGGCACCGTCGTCGTCGCGCCATATTTCAGCCCATAGCCGACCGCGAACTGCGGCTTTTCGACCGGCGATCGCGCGTCGGACGGCCAGGCGAAGGGCAAGGTGCCGGTAAAGGCGCGCGGCGTCTTGCCGTCCTTGCCCGCGACGAGAACGTCGGCGACGCCCGCGCCCTGCGAGCCCGGCAGCCAGCCCGCGACGAAGGCGTCGGCGGCGTTGATCTCGGGATTGGTGAACATCGGCCGTCCCGACAGGAAAAGCGCCACCACCGGAATGCCCGCGGCCTTCAGCTTCCTGAGCGTCGCGAGATCGGTCGCCTCGGTCGGCTGATAGTCGAGCGTGGCGACATCGCCCTGGAATTCGGCGTACGGCGGCTCGCCGAACACCACGATCGCGACGTCGGGCTTTTCCCTGAACGCGCCGTCCCCGGACAGCGTCGCAACGCCGCCCGCCTCGCGCACCGACCTGTCGAGCGCCTCCCAGATCGTCTGGCCGTTCGGGAAGTCCGAGCGGACGACGTCGGTGCCCTGCCAGCTGATCGTCCAGCCGCCCGACTGGATCGCCATATTGTCGGCTGCGGGGCCGGTGACGAGCACGCGCGCGCCGGGTCTGATCGGCAGGACGCCGCCGTTATTCTTCAGGAGGACCAGCGACTTGGCAACCGCCTCTCTTGCCACGGCGAGGTGATCGGCGGCGCCGACCGCGGCAAAATCGCCCCGATCCACATGCCCCTCGGCAAAGAGACCCAGCTTGTATTTCACGCGCAGGATACGCCGCACCGCATCGTCGAGACGGGCGGCGGGGATCGTGCCGTCCTTCGCCTGCCTCAGCGTCGTTTCATAGAGGCCCTTCCAGCTGTCGGGCGCCATGAACATGTCGAGCCCGGCGTTGATCGACTGCGCGCAGTCGGTGACGCTGCACCCCGCGACCTGTCCGTGGCCGTTCCAGTCGCCGACCACGAAACCCTCGAAGCCCATCTTCTTCTTGAGCGCGTCGGTGAGCAGCCCCTTGTTGCCGTGATGCTTGACGCCGTTCCAGCTCGAGAAGCTGGCCATCACGGTCAGCGCGCCCGCGTCGATCGCGGCGGGATAGCCCATGGCGTGCTTCGCGATCAGTTCCTTCTCGCCGATCTTCGCGTCGCCCTGATCCTTGCCCTCGAACGTCCCGCCGTCGGCGAGGAAATGCTTCGCGGTCGCGGCGACATGGCTGGCGCCCACGGTCTTGCCCGCGACAAGCGGCCCCTGCAGCCCGATGACCATCGCCTTCGCATAATCGGCGACGAGCTCCGGATCGGATGCATAGCCTTCGTAGCTGCGCCCCCAGCGCAGGTCCTGCGGCACCGCGAGCGTCGGCGCGAAGGTCCATTCGATCCCGCTCCCGGCGATTTCGGCGGCGGTGACCGCGCCGATGCGCTGGATCAGCTCGGGATCGCGCGCGGCGCCAAGGCCGATATTGTGCGGGAACAGCGTCGCACCGGGGATATTGTTATGCCCGTGGACCGCGTCGACACCGAAGATGATCGGGATCGCGACGCCATTGGCCTGCGGACGCAGCGACACGGCGCGGAACTCGCCGACAAGCCTGGCCCAGTCGGCCGCGCTCGACCGTTCGTTGCCGTTGGGACCGCTGTTGCCGCCCGCGAGGATCGATCCCAGCGGATAGGTTTCAAGGTCCTTCGGTGTGATCGTGCTGATGTCGCCCTGGATCAGCTGGCCGACCTTCTGCTCGATCGTCATCTTCTTCATCAGCGCGTCGATGCGCGCTTCGGTTCCGGGATCGGAGATCGCGGCGGGGCTCTTTGCCGCCGGCCATAATTCGGGGTGGACGGTCGCGTCCTGCGGCGCGGCCATTGCGGTTCCCGCCATGAGCAGTGCGATCGCGATACCCGTTGCCTGTCGGCGCATTGTCTCTCCCATCCCTTTTATGTGAACGTTATCAAAATTGATGTCGCATAGGGTGCGGACGAAATCAAGCGCTCTGTTCGGGGAGAGCTCAGCGCGGGCGCGGCATCGTCGCGAGCAGCAGCACCGCGATCGCGGTCAGCCCCGCAAGCAACAGGAAAAGCGCGTCATATCCAAAGCCCGGCACGAGCGAGATGGTGAGCCACGGCATGATCAGCGACGGCACGGTATTGGTGAGGTTGAAGATGCCGAGGTCGCGCCCGCGCCGGTCCGACCGCGGCAGGATGCGCAACGTCTGGCTGGTGTGGAGCGAGAGGAACACCGTCGTCGCGGTGCCGAAGGCCAGATAGCTCGCCTTCGCCATGTCGATTTCGGCCGAAAAGGCCATGCCGATCATCCCCGCCGCCGAAACCGCGGCGCTGACGACGAGCGGCAGAAACGGCCGGTCGTTGCGATCGGCCCAGCGACCGCCGATCAGCGCGATCGGGATGGCGAGCGAAAGCGCAATCCCGAAAATACGCGCTTTTTCATTGTCGTTCATCGCGGGATCGATCGATCGAAACCAGAAATAGAGATAGGCGAACAACGCCGCCTCGGCGATCTGGACCAGCAGGCGCGCCAGCCACATCCGGATCGCGGGGCCCGTCGGACGCCGCGGCGAAGCGTCCTGAAAGTGCGCGGGCGGCGCGGTGAGTTCGGGAAAGGTGCGCGGCCGGCCGAACAGCAGGACGGGCAGCACCGCGCCCGCGACGAGCAGCGCGATGACCGCCAGCCGGCCTTCGCCCGATACCAGCCCCGGCCAGGTCACGAGCGCCCCCGACCAGGCGCCGAGCGCGGGCGAGAAGGCGAGCAGCCCGCCGAGCAGTCCCTTCTGCTCGTCGGGCACGAGGTCCCCCGCCCAGGCCGCAAGCGGCCCGAGCATCATGTTGAGCGCGAGCTGCCACGCGATGATGACCCCGACCAGCGTCCACACATCGCGCGCGAGCGGCACGAGGAGGAGGAGCAACAGGCTCAGTCCCAGTCCGGCGAGCACCCAGCCGCGGCGGTTATGCGTCCGATCGCTGAGCCAGCCGAAAAATATCCCGCCGGCGCTCGCGCCGATCGCCCCGAAAAAGGTGGTATAGCCGAGGGCCTGAACGTCGGCCGTTCCGACCAGTTCGGTCATCCGGCCGGGCAACCAGATCGTCAGGAAGGGAACATAGGCGATCGCGCCGCCCGCCGAGGCGAGCGCGTAGAGAAGCAGGAAACCCGGCGACTGGCGCCGCGCCGCGGCGGTGTCAGCCATGAACGACGGCCGGCGCGGCGGTCGATCCGCGCGGCACCAGTCCGCCCTGCACGCGCGTCGGCTCGGTCGGGCGCTGTCCCCCGCGCTGCGCCGCGATGATCAGTTCGACCGCCCGCGATGCGGTCTCGGCCACCGGCTGGTCGACCGCGGTCAGCGCCGGCTGGGTGAAGCGCACCACGGGGGTATTGTCGAAACTGACGATCGACAATTGCCCCGGCACGTCGAGTCCCTTTTCGCGCGCGACCTCGAGCGTCGCGAGCGCCATCTGGTCGCTGCTCGCGATGATCGCGGTCGGCGGGTTCGCACCGTCGAGAAGTTGCCGTGCCGCCACCGCGCCCGACGCATAGGTGAAATCGCCCTCGACGAGCAGCCCGGCGGTCGGTAGCCCCTCGACCGCCATCTCGCCTTCCCATCCGTCGATGCGCCAGCGGCTGAGGCTATATTCGGGCGAGCCGGCGATGAAGCCGATCCGTTTGTGCCCGAGGTCGACCAGATGCCGCGTCGCGCGCCGCGCCGACCCCTCGTCGTCCATCGTGAGTGCGATGCCCGCCGCGCCGTCGCGCGAACCGATGCGCGCGAACGGGATTTTCTGCTGGTCGAGCAGCCCGACGATCAGCGGATTGTCCGAGTGCGGCGGGGTCAGGATCACGCCGTCGGGCTGAAGCGCGGCGATCGCCGCGCGCAGCTCGCGCTCGACATGGTCGTTATGCGTGTCGACCAGCTCGAAGATCATGCGATAGCCATATTCGGCGCATTTCAGCATCCCGCCGAGCAGCATCTGGTCGACCCAGTCGACGCCCTGCCGCCCCTGCCAGTCGGCGATCGTGCGTTCGCGGTCGTTGATCGCGAGGATCAGATAGGAGCGTGACCCACTCATTCGCTGCGCCGCGATCGACGGGACATAGCCCAGCTTGTCGATCGACGCCTGGACGCGTTCCTTCATTTCGGGACGGACGTTGGGTTCGTCGTTGATGACGCGGCTCACCGTCTGCAGCGACACTCCCGCGTCGGCTGCCACATGCTTGATCGTTACCGATTGCCGCCGACGCCCCATTATTGTTCTTGGTCCCCTGCCTCGCCGCATGCGCTAACGGCATCGTTGTCACATTGCCAGACGCGAACCCAATCTATTTCCATATTTTTCGGATATCCGCCTTCATCGACGCCCTTGATCCCGCGCCCTTCAGCGAGCCCGCCGCCGACCGCGAGGTTCAGGATCAGGTGAAAGGGCCGGTCGAACGGTGCCGCGGGATCGCTCGATCCGCTCGTCGTCCACTCGCTCGCGACGCGCGTCGCATAGGGCTCCCCGTCGACCGTCCACACGATCCGACCCTTTTTCCACACGATGCCGAAGACATGAAAACCATCGAGCGGCGCCGGAAGCGCGGTTTCGTCGCCCTTGTGCCTGTTGTCGGGCCATTGCCCGCCGAAATGCAGTGTGCCGAGGATCCGGTTCTCGATCCCGCCCGCGCATTCATCGCACCGCACGCCGAGGTTCACCGCTTCCAGAATGTCGATCTCGCCCGATGCCGCCCAGGTGCCGTAATCGTTGGTCTCGGGAAGCATCCAGATCGCGGGCCATGTCCCCTGCCCCTGCGGCAGCTTCGCGCGCACCTCGATCCGGCCAAAGGTCCACGCCGCCTTCCCGCGCGTGACGAGCCGCGCCGAGGTGAAAGCCTTGTTCGCCTCAGCCTTCGCCTTTTCCGGATCGCCGCGCTGCGACAGCGGGAAGGCGGGCCCGGTCATCGCTTCCTTGCGCGCGGTGATGACCAGCTTGCCGTCCGCGACCGCGGCATTGGCGGCGCGGTCGGTATAGCATTGGCGCTCGCTGTTGCCGCCGCCCCAGCAATCGACGTCGAAATCCCATTTGCTGCGGTCGATCGCGCTGCCCTCGAACTCGTCGGACCAGACGAGCCGCCAGCCGGCCTCTGCCGGCTCGTGCGCGCCGGCGACACCCGCAAGGGCAAGCGCCGTCAAATGGAAAAGGAGTGGACGCATCAAGCCGCCTGCGGGACCGCCGCGCCGCAGTAGCGGGCGACATAATCCTGGTGCACGGGCAGGCTGGCGACGGTCTGCCGCACGTCGCTGCGGATCGTTTCGAGCAGGCGCTCGAGTTCGTCGTCGCGCAGCTTTTCGGCGATCGGGTGCCAGCTTTGCGGCTCGATCCCCTGCCCCATCATCACCTGCACCCAGCTGTTCTCGGCGAACAATTCCTCATTCTTGCGGAAGACGCGGCCGGTTTCGCGGAACAGCTCGATCTTCTGCGCCAGTGAATCGGGGATCGGCATCGCCGCGCAGTGACGCCAGAACGGGCTGTCGCGGCGGTTGGTGACCTTGTAGTGCAGCACGAGGAAGTCGCGGATCTGCAGCATGTCCTGCATCTGCTGGTCGTTGAACTCGGCGATATCGCGCTCACTCACCCGTCCCGCCGGCAGCATGCGGATGAAGCGCAGCACCGACCGCTGGATCAGGTGGATCGCGGTCGATTCCAGCGGCTCCATGAAACCCGCCGACAGGCCGACGGCAACGCAGTTGCGATACCATTGTCTGCGGCGCGTACCCGCCGTGAAACGCAGGAAATTGGGTTGGGTCAGCGCCTCGCCCTCGATATTGCCGAGCAGACGGTCGAGCGCCGCGTCGCGATCGAGATAGCGGCTGCAATAGACGATGCCGTTGCCGGTGCGGTGCTGCAGCGGAATGCGCCATTGCCACCCCGCGTCATGCGCCATCACGCGCGTATAGGGCATCGGCGGATGGACGTTGGGCGTCTGGAGCGCGATCGCGCTGTCGCACGGCAGCCAGTTGCTCCAGTCGTCGAACCCGGCGTGGAGCGCCCCCTCCATCAGCAGCGCGCGAAAGCCCGTGCAGTCGATGAACAGATCGCCCTCGATCCGCCGGTCGCCGTCGAGAACCAGCGCGGCGATATCGCCGCTTTCGCCGTCGAGCTCGACGCGCGCGATCTTGCCCTCGATCCGCTTCGCCCCGTCGGCCTCCGCCATTTCGCGCAGGAAGCGCGCATAAAGGCCGGAATCGAGCTGATAGGCATAGTTCATGCGGTCTTCGGGCAGGTGCGCGAACCTGCCCTCGATCGCCGCCTTCAGCTCCATGCAATAATCGTCATAGGGCTGCTGATGCCCCTTGGCGCGGCCATAGAGCCAGAAATGCTGGAAGCCCGCCGACCAGTGATCCTTGCCGGTCAGGCCGAAGCTGTGGAAATATTGGGTCCCCACATCCTTCCAGTCGTCGAACAGGATGCCAAGCTTGAAGGTCGCCTGCGTCGCGCGCATGAAATCGGCTTCGTTGATGCGCAGCACGCGGTTGAAATTGACCAGCGGCGGAATGGTGGACTCGCCGACGCCGATCGTCCCGATGGCTTCGGATTCGACCAGCGTCAGGTCGACGGCGGCGCCCAGCGTGCGCGCGATCGCGGCGGCGGCCATCCAGCCCGCGGTACCGCCGCCCGCTATCACGATGCGCTGGACGCGTTTGTTCTCGTTCATCGGCTGAGGGTCCTCAACAGGAAGGCGCGGAGGCGTCCGGCGCTTTCGGGGGTAAGCCGCGCGAGGATGCTGCGCGCCTTTTCGGGAATATGGGCGATGACCTGCTCGTCATTTTCGAACACATAATGGTCGAACAGGTCGCGCCAGATCGCCTTGTCCTCGGGCGGCAGGTCGCGGATCGCGAGGATCGCGTGGTTGAGCGCGACCTGCGGCTGTCCCAGCCAGCCGGGCGTGCGGCGCCACCAGTAATTGACCAGCACGTTGAAGTCGGCGAGCCCTTCGACATGATGCCACCACATCGACGGGATGAAGATCGCGTCGCCGGGTTCGAGTTCGACCGTCTGCGCCTCGGCCATCGCATCGACGAAGCGCGGGAAGGCCGCGAGGTCGGGAGCATCGAAATCGACCATGCTCACCGCGCGGCCCGCCGGGGTGTGATCGATCGGACCCAGATACAGATTGCGGAACTGGTGCGGCGGGAACAGCGTGAAGCGGCGCCGCCCGACCGCGCAGCAGGCGAGATTGTCGGGAAAGTCGTTGTGCGCCGCGATCTTCGTCCGCGTGCCGATCCAGATGCTTTTCAGCGGATCGCGTGTCCCGAGATCGATCGGATTGGCTTCGTCGAGCCTGTCGAAATGCGACGGGATGTCGATCGACGCCAGATAGACGGTGCGGCGCTCGCCCTGTTCCTCGGCCTGGTCGATGCCGCCGAAAATGTCGGCCAGCTTGCCCGTCCCGATCCGGAAATTCATTTCCATTTCGGCGTCGTAGAATAGCCGTCCGTCATGGCCCGGCGCCCCGATCGACACCTTGAACGGACGGTCGCGCGCATGGCCCAGAAGATAGCGCCGCGCGTCGCGCGCCGACCGCCTGCCCGCCTCGACGAGCGGCCAGTCGGCGACGAGCCCGCGCAGGACAAAGGGCTCGCGCGCGCCTTCCAGCACCGCGTCGGGCCCCGCCCCCTTGCCCCATTCGCGCTCGGGCACCGGCGCGAAGTGATCGTAGATGGCGCGGTCGCGCTCAGCCACCGGCCAGCCTCATGTTCTTGCGCGCGACGAGCACCGAGAGCTGCGACAGCGATGCCAGCGCCATGAACATCGGCATCAGGTGCCCCGCCGCGTGGAGCGCACCGAGTGCTTCGGCATCGAGCGCGCGGAGCTTCGCCTCGTCGATGATGTGGAATCCGACGAGCGAGTGGATCGACCCGTCGTCGAGCGTCACCTCGAGGCTGAACGGCTCGAGCAGGTCGTGGGCGAGCAGCGCGTCGTAAAAGGCCGCGCTCTCGCGATAGCCTTGGTCGAGGTCGCCCAGCCGCCCGGCGATCTCGTCGAGAAACGGCGTCGCCATGCCGTCGGCGTCGAACAGCCGGATGCCTTCGCCGCTCGCCGCGATGCGCGGATGGTCCATGTCGACGTGGACCTGCCCCGGCCCCTCGCCGCTCGCCGGACGGCCGATCAGGAAGGGCTGGATCGCAACCGACAGCGGGCGATAACGCGCGTCCCACCTGTCGCCGTCGAGGAACAGGTTCTCGCCGCTCTGAAACCCGAACATCGCCAGCGCCGCAAACTCCTCGCGCCCGGTTTCGCGGCGAAACAGGATCGGGAAATGCGCCTGCACGCGGCGGAACTCGCTCGGCACCGTCAGCGCCGCCATGATGTCGTCGCCCAGTTCCGCCCCCGCATCGGTCCGGATGCGCAAATCGCGGTGGGTCTTGTTGTCGAGGACGGCGTGGCGGGTCATCAAATTCCTTTCCTATCGCGCCGCGACGGCATCGATGCCGGGTCGCGGCGCGTCGAGATAATCGCGATTGCCGGGCAGCGCGGCGGCAAGCGACCGCGCGCGGCGGCGGTTCTCGGCGAGCAGCGCGGCCGCCCGCTCGCCCGGCACAAGGCCCGGGGGGACCGGATACCCCATGCCGTACAGGATATACTGGTGGCTCGCGGCCGAAAATATTTCGTCGACGCGCGGGAAATCCCACGCCGACGGCGGCTGGTCGCGCCACAGGCGGAGCATTTCGGCCAGCCGGGGCGGGACATGCGCCGCATCGCGCTGCGCGCGCCAATAGGGCTCGTCGCGGCGGCTCAGCACATAATGGAGCTTCAGAAATTCGACGATGCGGTCCCAGCGATAGCGGAACAGCTCGTTGAAGCGGCCCGCGTGGATTTCCATCGCCGCGCGGCTCGCCGGAAAATTGTCGATCAGGGCGCCCAGCGACAATTCGATCATCACGATCGCCGACGCTTCGAGCGGCTCGATAAAGCCCGCCGAGAGGCCGATCGCGATGCAATTGCCTTCCCAGAAGCGCGCGCGGTGCCCCGTCGGGAAACTCAGGCGGCGCGCCGGGACCTCGGGCGCATCGGGCAGCACGCGCGCGATATGGGCGCGCAGCGTCGCCTCCGCCGCATCGTCATCCATGAAACGGCTCGCATAGACGCAGCCGATGCCGCGGCGGCCGGGCAGCCCGATATCCCAGATCCAGCCCGCTTCATGCGCGGTCGATACCGTCTGCGACGCGACCGGACTGCCGGGCGCGACCGGCACCTGCGCCGCGAGCGCGCGATCGTTGAACAGCGTGTCGCCGCGGTCGATCCATTCGACGCCCAGATGCCCCCCCATCAGCAGCGACGCATGGCCGCTGCAGTCGATGAAGAGATCGCCCTCGATATCGCCGTTTCGCCGCGTCGCGACCGAAGCGATGCCGCCCGCGCCATCGCGCGCGACGGCGACGACATGGTCCGAAACATGTCTGACGCCGAGCCGCCGGACCGCATGCGACGCGAGCAAGGCCGCGAACTTCCCCGCATCGAGATGATAGGCGTAATTCACCGCGCCCTGATAGTCGGGCATCGCGCGCTGCCGCGGTGCGAGGTCGAGGTCGCAGACATGCGCCTGCGCGGTCATCGCAGCGGCGAAGGGCTGATCGGCCGCGCCGGCCCGCCAGGCCGCGAGCAACTCCTCCACCGGCGCCGCGGGCGGCGAGGTGAAAGGATGGAGGTAGCGATCCCCGGCCGCACCCGTCACCCAGCCGTCGAACCGCGACCCCTGCTTGAACGACGCGTCGCATGCGGAGAGAAACTCGCCCTCGCCGATCCCGATCGCCGTCAGCGTCGCGCGCATCGTCGGCCAGGTCCCCTCGCCGACGCCGATCGTCGGGATATCGGGCGCTTCGATCAGCGTGACCGACAGCCGGCCCGCGACCGCGCGCGGCGAACTCGCAAGCCGCGCTGCCGTCAGCCAGCCGGCGGTGCCGCCGCCCACGATGACAACCCTCTCGATCGCGCTATCCATTGCCGTCGATCCTAGGCCGTGAAACCGCCCCCGTCACGCAAAAGAGCCGCGCCCCGGGGAAGACGCGACCCTTTGCTTGCGACCGGCAGAAGCTGCCCACCCGCCTCAGAAGCTGAACCTGACCCCTGCCGCATAGCGGGCGAAACCCGGCTGCACGAAGGTGACGTTGTTCTTGTGGCGAAGGTGCCCGCGGCGCCCCTCGCCGGTCAGGTTGATCGCCTCGACGAATGCGGTGAAGCCCGGAATGAACTCGTAGCTCGCGCTCGCGTCGATCTGCCAATATTCCTCGGTATAGAAGGGATTGGGGCCCGTCCCGGCGAGGAATTCGTCGCGCCAGTTCCACGCGACGCGCGCCTGGAGGCCGTTCTTGTCGTAGTAGGCGACCGCATTGGCGCTGTCGCTGAGCCCGGTCAGCGCGAACTGCGCCACCGACGACGGCTGCGTATTGTCGTAGACGGCGTCGCCATTGACGATCGTATAGTTCAGGATCACGCCGAAACCCGTGTCCCAGAAGCTGTGCTGGAGCGCGAACTCCCAGCCGTTGAGCGATGCCGTCTGGTCGCTGTTGATCGGCGTCGTGATTTCGAAATTGACCAGCGGATCGCCCGGGGCCGCGTTGATGATGTTCCCCGTCACCGTTTCGGGGAACTGCCTGATGATCTCCTGGCGAATTTCCGCCACCGTCGCGTTCGGTCCGAGCGCCGCGATCGCGGCGTTCCAGCGCGGCCCGCCGATCGGGGTCGTCAGTCCGAAGGCGGTGGTGTCGATCCGCGTCGTCGATATGAAATTGCTCACATCCTTGTGGAAATATCCGACCGACACATAGCTGTCGCGCCCGTAATACCACTCCGCCGACAGATCGATATTCTTCGACTTGTACGGAATCAGCCCCGGATTGCCCTGGGCACCCGTGCCGCCCCCGACGCGGAACAGCGTATCGATCGTGCGCCCGCCCTGCATGCTGGCATAGTCGGGGCGCGTGATCGTGTGGCTGTACGATGCGCGCAGCTTGACATCCTCCATCGGCGACATGTCGAAGTCGAACGCCGGCAGCCAATTGTCGTACGAGCCCTTGAACCGCGTGAAGCTGCTATCGTTCGAAAAGACGACGTTGAGTTCATTGTCGCCGATCCAGCGCGTGGTGACCGGTACCGGCACCAGCGCCGCCGACGCGATATCGGTCGTTTCATAACGGAGGCCCGCCCGGAAGTGCGCCGGATTCTGGAACAGGTCGAACACCGTCGCAACCTGCAGATAAGGCGCCAGCGTCTTTTCCGAAATGCGGCGGTCGGTGTTGAAATTGGCAAGGCAGGTGCCCGGCTGCGCCGACCCCGTCGCGGGATTGCTGCACGACTGGAAATTCTGCTCGACCAGATCGGCCATGCGCTCGAAATCGAACGTATAGAAGCTCTGGATCATCCCGTCCTGCGCGAGGCCCGGGAACTTGTCGGGCAGCGACACGAGCGAGAAAATGTCGTCGGGGATGCTCGATGCGGGGCCCGCGCCGCCCCAGGTGTCGTCGTTCTGGATCGTACCGAAGGCCGAACGCACCTTGCTGTCGACGAACGACACGCCGAAATCGATGCTGTCGAGGAAGCCGCCGTCATGATCATATTGACCGCGCAACTGCAACTGATTGATCCGGTTCCGGAAATAGGCATTGCGGAACGCGTTGCCGGTCGGCGTGACCAGCCCGGCATCCAGCGGATCGATCCCGGGGTGCATGTTGTAGGAAATGACCGGCAGGTCGTTCTCGAAATTGATCGTCTGGCTCTGAACGCCGAAGACGGCGTTCCCCAGCGACATGCTCGAACCGAACCGGTTGACGGGATTGACCTCGGCGGTCGAATGATGCCCGTCGAGTTCGAAAGTGACGCCGTCCGGGCCCTTCCATTCCAGATTGACGCCGATCGAATTATTCTCGGCCCGGTTCTCGGTCAGCGCGCCGCTGTACGACAGATCCTTGCCGCCATAGAGCGCGTCCGGACCCGGAACACCGGCCGGTGCGCCGAAACGCTCGGTGTAGAAGAGCGGGCCGGCGATCGGACCATCGGTCCATGCGCTCGACGTGTCTTCATGATTGAACCACACGCCGACATTGCTGTTCCGCGTTTCGACGGTGTTGCGCGAATAGATATAGTCGATCGTCGCCGTGAACGCGTCGGTCGGACGGAATTGCAGCACCGCCTGGCCATTGATGCGCTCGCGATTGACGTCGTTGAGGTCGTAGGACGCGTTCTGCGGCACCTGATAGACGTCATTCCCCTCGGGCCGGTTGGTAATATTGGGATAGCGGGGATCGGGTTCCTCCACCCCGTCGACGATCCGCGTCGGCTGCGCGAGCGAACCCCAATTGTTTTCGCTGCCCAGATAGCCGTCGCGCCAGCCGACGTTCGCGGTGTTCGTGCTCGATTTGCGCTTCTGGTACGAACCCGCGACCATGATGCCGATCGTGTCGTCGGCAAAGGTTGTGCTGAAGATGCCCGACACCTCGGGGGTGATCGGATTGCCCTTGTTGCGCGACGAATCGTACACGCCCTTGACCGACAGACTGCCGCGCATGCCGGGGTTGTCGAGCGGGCGCGGCGTGCGGATGTTGATCGACGAACCGATACCGCCCGATTCGATCGTGGCACGGCCGCTCTTGTACACTTCGACCGATGCGATGCCTTCGGACGCGAGGTTGGCGAAGTCGAACGAGCGCGAGGACGGCGCGCTGCCGCCGTCGCCGATCAGCGCGGTCGGCATCTGGCGGCCGTTGACGGTGACCAGGTTGAACTCGGGGCCGAAGCCGCGGACGGTGACGAGCGAGCCCTCGCCGTTCGAACGGTCGATCGAGACGCCGGTAATGCGCTGCAACGATTCGGCGAGGTTGGTGTCGGGGAATTTGCCGATATCCTCGGCCGAAATCGCGTCGACGACGCCCTGCGCCTCACGCTTGATATCGGCGGATGCGGCGAGCGATGCGCGGATACCGGTCACGACGATCTCGTCGCCGCCGACTTCGCTGTCGGCCGGCGCTTCCTGCGCCATCGCAACCTGCGCCATGCCCATCATCGACAGCGCCGAAGTCCCGGCCAGAAATTTGGCAAGCCACTGTTTTTGAGACGCCCGCATCCCCATTCCTCCCAAATCAGCCGCTCTTTTATTGGCGGCATATCCGTTATGTGAACGTTATCTAAATGGGAACGTTCTCATTGTCAACGCGTCGAGCGTTGCATTTGGGTCACAATGCTGCGCTTTTTTGTGCGGCAAACGTATGCAGCAAACGGCGGGGCGAAGAAAAGCTTCAGCGGCTCCAGCGCGCGAAAATCGCGGTGGGGAGCAGGAGTCCCCTCGCCTCTTCGCGCACCGCAAGCTCGCCGCACTCGATCTTGCCCGGCAGGTCGGCGAACAATTGTGCGAGGAGTTCGCCGATCGCGAGCGCCGACATCCGCACGGCATAGACGGTCAGGAACAGCGCGCGACTGTCTTCGTCGAGGATCTGGCGGCAATCGGCGAGCAAGGGCGCCAGCCCCTCCTCGATCTGCCAGCGTTCGCCGCCCGGACCGCGGCCGAACTTCGGAGGGTCGAGCAGGATCGCATCGTAACGCCGCTCGCGCCGCACTTCGCGCGCGGTGAATTTCCCGGCATCGTCGACGATCCAGCGCACCGGCCTGTCGGCCATGCCCGCGAGCGCCGCATTCTCGCGCGCCTGCCCCACCGACTTCTTCGACGCATCGACATGCGTAACCGACGCGCCCGCCGCGGCGAGCGCCTGACTGCCGACGCCGGTGTAACCGAACAGGTTCAGGAACGCCGGGTCGGGCTTGTCGGCAACGCGTTCGCGCAGCCAGTCCCAGACCGGCGCCATGTCGGGAAAGAAGCCGAGATGCCGAAACGGCGTGCACGACGCGGTGAAGCGCGTCTCGCGCCAGCCGAGCGGCCACCCCTCGGCGGGCACGGGTTTGTTATAATACCAGCGGCCGCCGCCATCATCGTCCGACGCGGGGATGAATTCGCCGTCGGCGGCTTCCCATTCAGCGGCGGGCAGCGCGGGCGCCCACATCGCCTGCGGTTCGGGGCGGATGAAGCGATAGCGGCCATAGCGTTCGAGCTTGCGCCCGTTCCCGCTGTCGACCAGCCCGTAATCCTCCCACGCCTCGCCGACGAGCGTGACGAGGGGAAGCAGATCAGCCACGCGCCGCTTCCGCCAGAATGAAGGCCTTCACCGCGTCATAGTCGCCGGGAAGCTTCGTATAGCGTTCCTCGCGATCGAAGAGGTTGCCCAGCCGCCCGGGCAGCGAGGGGCGTACGCCGCTCGCGCGCTCGACCGCCTCGCGGAACTTCGCCGGATGCGCCGTCGCCAGCGTCACGACCGGAACGTCGGCATCGATCTCGAGTTGGCGCGCCGCTGCGAGGCCGACCGCGCTGTGCGGGTCGATCACCTGCCCGCCGCGCTCCTGCGCCCAGCGCAGCGCGAGCGCCATCGCGTCGCCGTCGATGCTCGCGCTCGAAAACAGGTCGCGCGCGCCCGCGAGCATATCGGCAGGGATCGTCATCGCGCGGCTCTTGTCGAACTCGCCCATCATGCCGGCGATCGCGGCGCCGTCGCGCCCCGCGAGGTCGAAGAGCAGCCGCTCGAAATTGCTGCTGACCTGGATATCCATGCTCGGCGTCGCGGTCGGCGTCACCGTGCCGGCGCTGTAATCGCCGCTGGTGAGCGCACGGTGGAGGATGTCGTTGACGTTGGTCGCGACGACCAGCTTCGCCACGGGCAATCCCATCCGCGCCGCGACATAGCCCGCGAACACATCGCCGAAATTGCCCGTCGGCACGCTGAACGCGACCGGACGGTCGGGACCGCCAAGGCGGACCGCAGCGTAGAAATAATAGACGACCTGCGCCATCAGCCGCGCCCAGTTGATGCTGTTCACCGCCGACAGCGTGACTTGGCTGCGCGCCTCCTCGTCGCCGAACAGCCGCTTCACCATCGCCTGCGCATCGTCGAAGCTGCCGTCGATCGCGATATT
>NZ_JAEMQX010000099.1 GCF_016463645.1 Sphingopyxis sp.
TCGACATGCTCCGCGAGCGCAACATGGCGGTCGTCTATGCCGACAGCGACGAATTTCCGTGCATCGACGAGCAAACCGCCGACTTCACCTACGCGCGGCTCCAGCGCAGCCAGGAAGACGTCGAAACCGGCTATGATGCCAAGGCGCTCGACCGCTGGGCGAAGCAGGCCAAGGATTGGACCAAGGGCGACCGCGACGTCTATCTCTTCTTCATATCGGGCGCAAAGGTCCGCAACCCCGCGGCCGCGCAGGCGCTGATCGCGAAGCTAGGCTAGCCGGCCCCGGCTTTCGCCGGCGCGCATTCAAGCCATCGCGGCCTTTGCCGCGAGGAAGTTGTACGGGTCGATCCCGCGGTTGCGGTATGCGCGGTGCGCTTCCTCATAGAGCGTCGGCTTGCCGATACCGAGGCGCGCGCGCGCAGCTTCGAGCGGTTCGGCGAGGAGCGAGCGGATATCCTGCTCGATGATCGCCTTCGACGCCTTGCCGTGGCGCTGACCCTGACGGATCGCGCCCATTACCGGCGCGTCGCTCTTGATGCTGCGCTTCACTTCATAGCCGCCGGCATAGGCGATGAAGAAATTGCCATAATTGCCGGTCTGGCCATAGGTGAAGCCGAGCACGCACTGTTCCCCGAGCGCGTCGCGGCCATAGCCGGTCAGGATGTGGAACAGGTCGTGCGTGTCGCGCAGGCGGTTCGAATACCATTGCACCTGGTCGTCATATTGCGGGCGGCCCATCTTGTCGCTCTCGGCGACGAGGCCCGCCGCCGACAGGCCTTCGCGGCGCATGAAGGTGACATAAGCGTGGCCGACGCTTCCCTCGGGCAGTGCATCGATCCAGCCATGATCGTCGAGCAGGTCGGGAAGATAAGGTTCGCGTTCCATCAACTGCTTGCCGAAATCGCTTTCGACGAAGGCACGCGCATCGTCCATGAAGCCCTTGCGCGGCAGGTTCTCGAAGATGTGGAAGACCTGCTCGGTATCTTCCTTGTCCTTGATGAGCTTGCGGAAGTGCCGGAACGCCTTGAGCGGGCGAAACTTCGCGGGGATGCGGTCGGGGTGGGAGAAGATGGTGGGGGTCATGGTCGTTCCCGTTCGAATCATGTGACGATGCCGAAATAGCATTACTGACATAGATGTCAATAGTGCAATGGCACCCCGCCGGGCACACCAGAAACCGCTCGACGCTCTTCGCGGCGAACGATACCCGTCGGATGAAGGGAACGGGGCATGGACGAACGAGCAGCGGCATCACGGTACGAAAGCCTCGACGCCATTCGCGGCGTTGCGGTGATGGGCATATTGGCGATGAACATCGTCGCCTTCGCGCTGCCCTTTCCCGCCTATTCGAACCCCGCCGCGGGCGGGCCGCCGGGCAGTACCGATGTCGCGACCTGGTTCTTCAACTTCGTCTTCATCGATTCGAAGATGCGCGGCCTGTTTTCGATGCTGTTCGGTGCGAGCACGCTGCTCGTTATCGACAGTGCCGCATCGGCCGGACGCAGCGCCGCGGGCGCGCATTATTCGCGCATGTTCTGGCTCGCGATCTTCGGCCTCGCCCATTTCTACCTCGTCTGGTTCGGCGATATTCTCTTTCTCTATGCGATGTGCGGGCTGCTGCTCTTCCTGTTCCGCAATCTTTCGGCGAGGGCGCTGCTGCTCTGCTCGCTCCCGTTTTTCCTGATCGGAATCGGATTGCCGGGCAGCCTGTGGGCGTCGCTAGCGATGGCGCAGGCCGGTGCCCTGCCGCCCGAGGCCGCGTCGGCGATGCGCGAGGCGCTTGCCCAGATGAATGCCGACATGGGCCCTTCAACGCCGGTTTATGCGAAGGAAATGGCGCTTTATCTTGGCAGCTATTCGAGCATCGTCGCGCACCGGACGGGCGATATGGCGGGCGACCCGTTTTTCTTCCTCGTCATGTTCGCGTGGGAAACGATCGGATTGATGCTGATCGGCATGGCGCTCTTCAAGTCGCGCATGCTGACCGGCGAATGGAACGTCGCGCGCTATCGCAAATGGGCGATCATCTGTTTTCTGGTCGCGGCGCCGCCGCTCGCAGGGATCGCGATCTATCAGATGCGGGCCGGCTATGACGCGGTCTCCATCTTCGGATCGACGATTTCGCTGTCGATACCGTTCGACACGCTGATGACCATCGGCTGGGCGGCGCTGATCATGCTGCTGATCCGGACCCGGGCGAGCGAGGCGGTCCGCGCGCGCCTCGCCGCCGCGGGGCGCATGGCCTTCACCAACTATCTCGTCACGTCGATCGTGATGACGACGATCTTCTACGGCTATGGGCTGGGACTGTTCGGAAGCGTCGGCCGGCTGCCGCTCTATCTCTTCTGCTTCGGCATGTGGGCCGCGATGCTGCTCTGGTCGCAGCCATGGCTCTCACGCTTCCACTATGGACCGCTCGAATGGCTGTGGCGCAGCCTGTCGCGCTGGCAGGTCCAGCCGGTGCGAAAAGGCGGCGCTGCTCAGTAACCGATGGCGCGGTCGAAGCCCGACGGTCGGCGCTGGACGAGCGGATTCGCTTCGCGCTCGAGCGCGGCGAGCGTTTCCTCGAACAGCGGGCGCAAGGTGACGACGCGCGGCAGATATTCGTCGGGACTGGTCTGGCTTTCGACGCAGTGGCGCGCGAAGACCTCGATATCCTCGGCAAGCGCCCCGAGCTTTTCGCCGCCGAACTGGCGGGCTTCGCTCTTCAGCGTGTGCGCGGGCATCACGAGACCGCGCGCGTCGCGCGCACGCATCGCCTCTTCGATCGCGGCAACCGATTTGATGCCGTCCTCGCGAAAATAGCCGAGAATCCGCACGAATGCGGCGCCCAATTGGGTGCGCGTCGCGCGAAATTCATCCCAATCGACCAGGATTTCGTCCAATGTTCCGTCCCTTGGTATTCAAATTCGGCCGTGGTCCCTGCCGATCCATGCCCCAGCTTCGGTAAAAAAGACGTTACGGTGCCGAGGTCCGGACGACCCAAGACGCCCCATTATGGATCAACGCCGGACGCGCCAGCCCGTATCGCCGCAGGCGGCCGCGGCGCCCTCGACCGACCAGCCATGCTCGCCGGCCAGCGCCGCGACCTCGCGTTCCGCCTGCGGGTCATCCGCGATCAAAAGCACGTCGGACGTCTCGCGCATCGCCTTGGCCAGCCGGAGCGCCGGCCAAGGGCAACGCATGCCCCGCGCATCGACGACGAGCGTCGGCGCTTCACTCGTCATAGGGGTTGCGCGAATTGCGGAAGTTGAGGCGCACCGGAACGCCCTGGAACCCCAGTTCCTTGCGCATACCGTTGACCAGATAGCGTTCATAGCTGCCGGGCAGCGCGTCGGTGCGCGACCCGAAGACCACGAAGGTCGGCGGCCGCGTGCGTGCCTGGGTGATATAGCGCAGCTTGATGCGCTTGCCGCCCGGCGCCGGCGGCGGGTTCGCGGTCACCGCGCCTTCGAACCAGCGGTTGAGCCGCGCGGTCGAGACGCGGTTCGTCCAGATCTCGCGCTGCTCGAACGCGACGCGGACGAGCGTGTCGATCCCCTTGCCCGTTGCGCCCGAAATGCTGAGTACGGGCACCCCCTTGACCTGGCTCAGCCCGTCGTCGAGCGCGGTGCGCACGCCGTTGAACAGCGCCGAGGGATCCTCGGCGATGTCCCATTTGTTGAGCGCGACGATCAGCGCGCGCCCTTCCTGCAGCACCTTGTCGGCGATACGCAGATCCTGCGCCTCAAGGCCTTTCGTGGCATCGAGAAGCAGCACGACGACCTCGGCGAAATCGACCGCGTGGAGCGCATCGGCAACCGACAGTTTCTCGAGCTTGTCGACCACCTTGGCACGCTTGCGCATGCCGGCGGTGTCGAACAACTGGATTTCGTGGACCTCGCCGTCCTTTTCCCACTGCCAGTCGACGCGGATCGAATCGCGCGTGATCCCCGCCTCGGGTCCGGTGATCAGGCGATCCTCGCCGATCATGCGGTTGATCAGCGTCGACTTGCCGGCGTTCGGGCGGCCGACAATCGCGAGTTTCATCGGGCCGAGCGGCGCGTCCTCGTCTTCCTCGTCCCCGACCGGGGGCGACAGCGCTTCGGCTTCCGCCGCGTCATAGGCCTCGACGATCGGGCGCAAAGCGTCGAACAGGTCGACGACGCCCTCGCCGTGCTCGGCGCTGAGTGCGATCGGATTGTCGAAGCCGAGCGAATAGCTCTCCATCAGGCCGTTTTCGCCCTGCTTGCCCTCGGCCTTGTTGACGAGCAGGATGATCGGCGTGTCCTCGCTGCGCAGCCAGCGCGCGATTTCCTCGTCGAGCGGGGTCACCCCGGCGCGACCGTCGATCATGAACAGCGCGGCGTCGGCCTCGCGCACCGCCTTTTCGGTCTGCACGCGCATCCGGCCGGGCAGCGTCGCGGCGTCATGATCCTCGAACCCCGCGGTGTCGACGATGCGAAATTCGAGGCCGAGCAGCTTGCCGTCGCCCTCGCGGCGGTCGCGCGTCACGCCCGGCTGGTCGTCGACGAGCGCGAGCCGCTTGCCGACGAGCCGGTTGAACAGCGTCGATTTGCCGACATTGGGCCGGCCGACAATGGCGATCGTCGCGAATCGCGACATGAAGTTATTCCCTGTATCCTACCGGGCCGCCCCGGCCCGGACGCCAATCAGCGCCAGGCCGTGATCGTCCCGTCGTCCGCGAGGACGTACAAAATATTGTTCGCGACCACAGGGGTCTGCGACAGCGGCGATTTGAACTCGGTCGATGCGAGCAGCGATCCGTCGGTCGGCGAATATTCGGACAAGGTGCCCTCGCTGTTGACCGCGATCAGGCGCCCACCGGCGAGGATCGGACCGGTCCAGCGGATCGGATCCTTCTTCTTCTTTTCGGTTTCGACGCGGAAGCGGGCGAGCTGCTGGAGCCAGCGAACCTTGCCGTTGCCGCGCGCGACGCACAGCAGCTTGCCGTCGTCGGTCATCGCATAGACCCACTCGCCGACAACATAGGGCGTCGAAATGCCGGCGATCGAGATTTCCCAACTGCGCTGGCCGGTGACGAGTTCATAGCTCGCCATGCGGCCGCCCTGTCCGAGCGCGAAGACGCGGCCGCGATCAACGACCGGGTCGGCATCGACGTCGGTCAGCGTCGATACCGAGAGCGCCATCGACGTGCGCGCAAGCGCGTCTTCCCACAGGTCGCGGCCGTTCTCGTAGCGATAGGCCTGCACCTCGCCCGACGAGAAGCCGGCGACGATCGTTCCCTGCCCCGCCGCAGGCGACGCGGCGCCGAACACGCTACCCGCCTCCATCGAGGCGGTCGCCTGCCACTGCACCTGGCCATTGGCGGCGTTGAGCGCAAAAATCTGGTTGTCCTGGCTGATCACATAGACGCCGCCGAAAGCGATCGTCGGCGCGCCGCGCAGCGGGCCCGCGGGTTTCACCTTCCAGATGACCGACCCGTCTGCGACGTTCAGCGCCGCGACGTCGCCGACGCCGCTGGTCGCATAGACGACATTGCCGTCGACCCCGGCGCCGCCACCGAACAGCGAATCCTTGAAATCCTTGCCCGTGCTGCCGATCGACGCGCTCCAGAGCTTTGCGCCGGTATCGGCGGCAAAGGCGGTGACCACGGCGTCGGTATCGACGACGAACAGGCGATTGTCGGCGATCACCGGCGATGCCGCGATCCGCTGCTTGTTGGTGCTGCCGGCGATGCTCGCTTCCCACAGCTTCGTGCGCGCCGCGCCGAGTGCGGGGTGGCCCATCGATTTCGAGGCATTGCCGCCCGACTGCGCCCAAGCGACATTGACCGCGGGTTCGGGCAGCACGACCGCGATCGCAGCAGTCGCCTCATCGACCTTGATGCTGTTGTCGTTCGACAGGATCGACACGCGATCGCCGACCGTCGGGGTCTTCGGCCCGCCGTCGCCCTTCAGCACGCCGCAAGCGGTGAGCGGCAGCGCGAGCAGCGCCGCATAAATTCCGAAACGCGCTTTCCGCATATTACTTGGCTTCCTCGGTCTTTGCGGCTGCCGCCGCCTTCGGCGCGGCACTGCCCTTGTCCTTCGCGGCACTTTCCGCCGCGCGATCCGCGACGGCGTCGACTCCCAGCATGCCCGCCATCTGCACCGATCGCGACTGCAGCGATTTGGTGACGTCGGGCAATTTGGCGATTCGGCCATAGAGCGCGCCCGCCTGATCGAACTGGCCGAGCTGATAATGCGCGGTTGCCGACAGTTCGGCGGCACTCGCGAACCAGCTCGATGCCGGATCCTTCGCGTCGACCATCGGCTTCATCCGGGCGATGACGACTTCGGGCTTCAGCGTGTCATATTCGAACGCCGTCTGGCGAATCAGCGCGAGGTCGCGCAGCGCCTGATCGAGCTTGGTGTCGGCGGCGACTTTTGCCATCAGCGCGGCAGCAGCTTTCAGGTCGCCGGCCTGCGCCTTGATGTTCGCTTCCTGCATCTGCGCGACGGCGCGATAGGCGGGGTCGCCGCTGGCCGCGAGCTTCTGCAATTCGGTCGTTGCCGCACGAGGCTGGTTGGTACCGAGCTTTTCGAATGCCGCGATCAGCTCTTCGGCCTGCTCGCCACGCGCGGCATCCTGCCGATGGCCCCAGAAGAGGTAGCCGCCGAACGCCAGCAGGGCGGCAAGAACGCCGCCGATGATCCAACGGCCGTAGTGCTGCATGATCGTGTCGAGCCGGTCCTTGCGGACGGCCTCGTCGACTTCCTGCAACAGTGCGGCATCATTCGTCGGGCTCAGGGCCAATCAAACCTCCATAAACTCGATATCGGCGCCAGGGCCCGCCGCTTCTTAGCGACGGTGCCGAAAAACGCCAAGCGTTTCACTTTGCATGAACGCCGCGCCGTCAGCCGGCGTAGGTCTGATCCCCGGTCGGGAATGAACGGGACCTGACTTCGTCGGCATAATCCTTGACCGCGCCACTCACGACACTTGCCATGTCCTGATAACGCTTCACGAATTTGGGAACGCGCTCGAACATGCCGAGCATGTCGTCGGTGACGAGCACCTGGCCGTCGCACTGCGCCGAAGCGCCGATGCCGATCGTCGGACAATCGACCTTGTTCGTGATCTCGATCGCGATCGATTCGAGCACACCCTCGATGACGATCGAGAAGGCACCGGCCTGCGCGACCGCGACCGCATCCTCGACGATCGAGCGCGCCTCTTCCTCACTCTTGCCCCGTACGCCATAGCCGCCGAGGATATTGACCGCCTGCGGGGTCAGCCCGACATGGCCCATCACCGGAATGCCGCGCTGGGTCAGGAATTCGATCGTCGGGGCTAGCACCTTGCCGCCCTCGACCTTCACCGCCGCGGCGCCGGTTTCCTTGAGCAACCGCGCGGCGTTGTCGAACGCCTGCTGCGGGCTTCCCTCATAGCTGCCGAAGGGCATGTCGACGATCACCGCGGCATGATAGCTGCCGCGCACCACGGCGGCACCGTGCAGCGCCATCATGTCCATCGTCACCCCGACGGTGTGCGGCAGGCCGTAGATCACCTGCGCCAGCGAATCGCCGACGAGCAGCATGTCGCAATGCGGGTCGAGGAGCTGCGCCATGCGGACGGTGTAGGCTGTCAGCATCACAAGCGGCTCGCCGCCCTTGCGCTGACGGATGCGCGGTACGGTCAGGCGCTTCATCGGCTGCGGCGTCGGATTGGCGCGGCTGGTCGATGTGTCGAGGGTGAGCGTTTTGGGGAGCGTGGACATGGCGCGGGGGCTTAGCGGCTAACGGCGAGACGCGAAAGCATCAAAGGCCACCCATGTTATTCCTGATTGACTCTATGTTAAATATACTAGACATAAGGTTCGAATCACATTACATGGAGCCTTGCGGATGTCGTTTCGGGAGAAAATTCACTGGGCCACGCTGGCGACGATGATTCTGGCCTTTGGCTGGTATTTCCTCGTTTATCCGTGGCAGATCGTCGGGAGCCCGGCGGGCGTGATGGCGACCGCCGGCCTGCTGGTACCGGTGACCATCGCGATCATCGCCGCAATGACCGTCGCGACCGGCTTTCTGGCGATCCGCAGCCCGCGCGACGCCGATGCGCGCGAGGATGAACGCGACCGCAGCTTCCATATGCGGGGTACGCATTTCGGCTATTATCCGCTCGTCGTCGGCATATGGCTCAACATCTTCCTGATCTTCCGGGACATCGGCCAGGCCGAGCAGCTCAACCTGATGATCGCGACACTTGTCGTGGCCGAGCTCGTGCGGATCGGCACCCAGCTCTATTTCTATCGCCGGGGGTATTGAACCATGTCGCCAGCGACCCTCGAATCCGCCCGGCAGCTTGCCGGCGCCGACACCGGAGACTTGTCGATGAACTTCCGAGAAAAGACCGCTTGGCTGAACGTCGTCGCGATGCTCGCCGCCTACAGCCTCTATTTCGGGCTCCTGCTCGCCGGCCATGCGGCGGGGCGCGAGGTGTTTCCGATGCTGTGGCTGTTCGGATCGATCGCCGTGGCGCACGCCGTGATCGTCATCGCCGGCACCGTCATCCTGTCCGCGCAGGCGCCGAAATCGGAGCGCGCGCGCGCCGACGAGCGCGACCGCGCGATCCGGCGGCGCGGCGCGACCACCGCCTATTATGTCCTGCTGGTGGGGATGATGGTCGTCGGCGTCTACATGCCCTTCGTCGAGAGCGGGGCGCCGCTGGCGAACGCTGGCCTGTTCGCGATCGTCGCCGCCGAACTGGTGAACAGCGCCGTCGTACTCATGAGCTATCGGAGGGGCTGGCATGGCTAGGCCCCCCTTCACCAACGACATCCGCACGCTGCGCTTTCTTGCGGGCGAGATGACGCAGGGCGATCTCGGCGACCGTGTCGGCGTGACGCGCCAGACGATCGCCGCGATCGAACAGGGAAAATATTCGCCTTCGCTCGAGGTCGCCTTCCGCATCGCGCACGTGTTCGGCAAGCCGCTCGAGACGGTGTTCCAGTGGGATGAAACCGGCGATTGAGACAGCGCGGCCGCGCGGGCCCGGGCCGGCGCCTCCCCCCGGTGGCGTCGGCCCGGACTTCAGGCCGCGCTTAGCGCTGCAAGCTGGTCGTCGCCGAGCCTCAAGTCGAGACTGCCCATCAGTTCGTCGAGCTGCCCGACCGTCGTCGCGCTCGCGATCGGCGCGGTGACGCCCGGTTGCTCGGCGACCCATGCCAGCGCGATCTGCGACAGCGTCGCGCCGGTCTCCGCCGCGACCCGCTCCATCGCGGCGAGCACGGCAGGCCCCTTGCCTTCGAGATAGGGTTTGACCCGCGCGCCGCGGGGACTTTTGCCGAGGTCGTCGGCGCTTCGGTATTTGCCCGACAGATAGCCCGAGGCGAGGCTGAAATAGGTGACGACGCCGAGTCCCTCGTCGATGCATAATTGCTGTAGCGGGCCCTCATATTGGTCGCGGTCGAGCAGGTTGAGCTCGGGTTGCATCGCGGTGAAGCGCGGAAGCCCCTTACCGTCCGAAATGCGCAGCGCTTCGGCCAGCCGGTCGGCCGAATAGTTGGAGGCGCCGATCGCGCGCACGATGCCGGCATCGACCAGTTCGGCAAAGGCGCCGAGCACTTCGTCCAGCGGCACGTCGGGATCGTCCTTGTGCGCGAAATAGAGATCGATGACGCCGGTGCCGAGCCGGTCGAGCGAGCCCTGCACCGCCTCGCGGATGCGATCGGGTTTCAGCCCGCCAGGCATCATGCCGACCTTGGTCGCGATCAGCACCCGGTCGCGCGCACCGCTTTGCTTCAGCCACGCGCCCATCATGGTTTCGGACTCGCCGCCCTTGTGCCCCGGAACCCACGCCGAATAGACGTCGGCGGTGTCGATCATACCGCCGCCCCGCTCGACGAAACGATCGAGCACGGCGAAACTCGCATCGCGATCGGCGGTCATCCCGAAGACATTGCCGCCGAGCACGAAGGGCCGGATCGAGAGGCCGCTCTGGCCCAAGGGCTTTTCGCTCATTTTCCGTTCCCCTTCACCGCGACCACCGCCTCGCGCGGATTGTCGCTGAACAGGCCGTCGATGCCGGTCGCCAGATAGGCGTCGATCTCCGCCGCGAGGTCGCCATGGCCCGCGGGATTGATACCGCCTTTCTCGCCGAGCGGCAGGAAATAATTTTCGCGGCGGAACGTCCAGGGATGCACCCTGAGGCCCGCGTCATGCGCATCGCGCACGAGGCCGGTCGGCTTGCCAAGACGCCCGAGCGCGGCGCGCGGGATCACCATCGCCTTGTTGGGGCCGATACCGTCGGCATAGGCGGCAACCATCTTCAGTCCGGCGGGCGACGTCATGGCGGCATAGCTGGTACCGGGCCGGTCGGCGGGCCCGCCCTCGGCGTCCATCAACTGGATCAGCGGCAAATCACTCTTCGCGCGCAAATCCATCAAATTGCCGACCTCGAAGCTCTGGATGAAGACCGGCGCGGTCCGGCCGCGATAGCCGAAGCGATCCAGCATCGCGAGCAGGGGAGCCTCATGCGGCAGGCCGATCGAGACGAAATAGCCTGGATGCTTGGTTTCGGGATAGACACCGACCGGTGTCTCGCGGCCCTTGTTCACCTCGGCGAGCAGGGTCAGGATTTCCTCGAAGGTCGGAATCTCGAACCGGCCGTCATATTCGGTGCTACGCAGTTTCGGCAGCCGTTCGCGCGCGCGCAGCGTCTTGAGTTCGGCCAGCGTAAAATCTTCGGTGAACCAGCCCTCGACCTTTTGCCCGTCGATCGTCTTCGTCGCCTTGCGGCCCGCGAATTCGGGATGCCCAGCGACGTCGGTGGTTTCCGAAATCTCGTTTTCGTGCCGCGCGACGAGCACGCCGTCTTTCGTCAGTACCAGGTCGGGTTCGATATAGTCGGCGCCCAGGTCGATCGCGAGCCTGTAGCTTGCCAAGGTATGTTCCGGACGCTCGCCCGACGCGCCGCGGTGGGCGATCACGATCGGCGGCTGGCCATCGAGGGTCGGTTGCGCGGTCACGGCGTCAGCCGAGCAGCCGGAGGAGAGCAGCACGGCCAGCAGAGCCACGACCGACCGGATCATGCCGCAAAACGCGCCTTCCATTCGTCGGCGGAGAAACCGACGCTGACCGCCCCCGCCGCCTCGACGACGGGGCGACGGATCATTGCGGGCTGATCGAGCATCAGCGCCTTTGCCGTGGTGGCATCGAGCCCTTCCTTCTGCGCGTCGGGCAGCTTGCGAAAGGTCGTGCCCGCCTTGTTGAGCAGCTTTTCCCACCCGAGCGCATCGATCCAGCCTTGCAGCCGCGCCGGCTCGAGCCCGTCCTTGCGGAAGTCGTGAAAGCGATAGGCGACGCCATGCTCGTCGAGCCAGCGCCGCGCCTTCTTCACCGTGTCGCAGTTCGGAATACCATAGAGAATCATCGTCATGGCGCGCAGCCTAGCAGGCGCCGGTTGCAGATTCGAGGCTGACCAAACGCGACCGCCAGGAAAAACCGGTCACCGATCGGCGATACGCGTGTTCGCGCTCGCGAGCTTGCCGCGCAAGGCGCGCGCAAAGCCCTGGTGGAGGGCGCCGGCGATCCCCGGATTGGCGGCCAGATAGGCGCGCAGCGCGGCGGCGGGCACGAACCACAGCCGGGCATTGCTGCCGAGCAACACCGTTCCCGTCGCATGCGCGCCGTCGAGCACGGTTGCCTCGCCGATCAGCGCGCCGCCCGAAAGCTTTCCGATCTCGGCACCTTCACGCATAATCACCGCCTGGCCTTCGGCAAGGTAGAAAAGGCTGGGTGCCGCCTGGCTCTCGCGGATCAATGTCTCACCGCGTTTCGCCGAAATCCAGTGTCCCTGGTCGATCAGATCGCGCGCCGCCGCGGCACCGAGACCGTCAAAATGCTGGCGGCGCAGCTCTTCTTCCTCGGCCGAAAAGCGGATCTTCGTCTCGCGCAGCCACAGCCGCGACAATATGCCGATATTGACCACGAGGATCGCCAGCACGAGCAGACCGTACCCGACGTCCGGTCCCCGGAACAGCGTCAGGGGCAGCGCCACCAGCGCCGCCGCCGCAAGCCCGATGCGCGCATATTCGATGCGCACGACGAAGCTCGTTGCAAGCAACAGCAGCAACACACCATATACGAACCATGCGGACTCGAAATTCGCCATAGCCAATAGTTTCGATCCCGACCCGCTGCCGGGTCACCGGGTGTATGACGTTACCGATAGCCAAAAGCCTTGGTCTTCACGCCCCTCCGCCTTCCAAAGCTTGTAACAAACTATCAGTTTTGGCCCCGTAAGAAAAGCATAGGTGCGCAAATGTCACGATAATGCTAATTTTCCGGTTCAGCCGCGCGGGAAACATTGCTTCCTCGCGGCGGAAGCGCCATGTGGCGCTCGATTCGAACGCGAAAAGACAGGCAGATGACGAAAAACTGGCAACCGCACAGCTGGCGCTCGCACGAGGCCCGCCAGCTTCCCACCTATCGCGATGCCGATGCGCTCGCGGCCGCCGAAAGCGAACTCGCGGGCTATCCGCCGCTGGTTTTTGCAGGCGAGGCGCGCGACCTGACGAGCGAGCTCGCCCGCGTGGCCGAGGGCAAGGCGTTCCTGCTGCAGGGCGGCGACTGCGCCGAAAGCTTTGCCGAATTCCATCCGAACAACATCCGCGACACCTTCCGCGTGCTGCTCCAGATGGCGGTCGTGCTGACCTTCGCGTCGAAAATGCCCGTGGTGAAGCTCGGCCGCATGGCGGGCCAGTTCGCCAAGCCGCGTTCGGCCGACATGGAGGATGTGAACGGCGTCGAGCTGCCGAGCTATCGCGGCGACATCATCAACGATATCGCGTTCGAGGAAACGGGCCGCGAGCCCGACCCGCAGCGCATGGTCAAGGCGTACAACCAGTCGGCGGCGACGCTGAACCTGCTCCGCGCCTTCGCAAACGGCGGCTATGCCAATCTGCACCAGGTAAACGCCTGGACGCACGACTTCATGGACCGCAGCCCGTGGGCCAAGAAATATCAGGAAACCGCCGCGCGCATTTCCGAGGCGCTCGCCTTCATGGAAGCGTGCGGCGTGACGCCCGAAACGGTCCCGCAGATCAAGGGCACCAGCTTCTACACCAGCCACGAGGCGCTGCTGCTTCCCTATGAGCAGGCGCTGACACGGCAGGACAGCCTGACCGGCGGCTGGTACGACACCTCGGGCCACTTCCTGTGGGTCGGCGACCGCACCCGCTTCGAGGGGTCGGCGCACATCGAGTATCTGCGCGGTATCGGCAATCCGGTCGGCATGAAGTGCGGCCCGAGCCTCGAGCCCGACGTGCTGCTGCGCCTGCTCGACACGCTGAACCCGAACCATGTCGCGGGCCGCATGACGCTGATCACGCGTTACGGCCACGACAAGATCGAGGCGCATCTGCCGAAACTGGTGTGCGCGGTGAAGGAATCGGGCCACCCCGTCGTCTGGTCGTGCGACCCGATGCACGGCAATGTCATCAAGACGCCCAACGGCTACAAGACGCGTCCGTTCGA